>JAUCGD010000783.1 GCA_030377945.1 Desulfobacterales bacterium HSG17
GGCATTAATAATCTCTTTTGGTGTTTCAAATTCCGGCTCGCCTACTGCAAAATTGATTATCTCTTTTCCCTGTTTTCTCATTTCCTGGATCAGGGATGTAAAAGCAACGGTTTTTGAAGGTTCAACAGATTCTATTCTATGTGATAAATTATGTGAAAACATAAATCCCCATATACCCAATATTTTATCAGGTTCTCATTTTCTGAATCAGGGCAAAATCCATAAGCACCAGTGCAGCCATGCTTTCCACAATGGGCACAGCCCTGGGAACCACACATGGGTCATGGCGGCCTTTGGCTGCAAGCTCAACATCTTTTCCTTCAAAATCAACGGTTTTCTGCGGCTGCCCTATGGTTGCAACAGGTTTGAAAGCTGTTTGGAATATAATGTTTTCACCATTGGATATGCCTCCCTGAACTCCCCCGCTGAAGTTGCTCAGGGTTCCCAGCCTGCCGTTTTTGGCTACAAAAGGGTCATTATGCTCTGAGCCGCACATGCGTGTGCCTTTAAAACCCGAACCTATTTCAAAGCCTTTTGTTGCAGGAATGGAAAGCATGGCATGGGCAAGTTTTGCTTCCAGCTTATCAAAAACAGGTTCACCAAAACCTGAAGGAACATTGCGGCACACACAGGAAACAATACCCCCAAGAGAGTCTGATCTTTCTTTTGCATCAATAATTGCCTGTTTCATTTTTTGAGCGGTTTCTTCATGGGGGCAGCGCACAATATTCAGATCTGTTTGATTACGTGAAATTTCATCAAGTTCAATATAAGGGGCATTTATCATGCCCACGGAACTGACCCAGGCAATAATTTCAATGGCATAGGTTTCTTTAAGGTATTTCTCAGCAATGGCTCCGGCTGCAACCCTTCCTATGGTTTCCCTGGCACTGGAACGGCCTCCACCGCTGGATGCACGGATTCCATATTTCATCTGATAAGTATAATCTGCATGGGAAGGTCTGGGGATTTTGCTCATTTCATTGTAATCACCAGGTTTCTGGTCTTTATTTGGCACTGTAAGTGCAATTGGGGTTCCCAGGGTTTTTCCGTTTTCAAGTCCTGACAGGATTGTCACCTGGTCTGTTTCCTTGCGGTCTGTGGTCAACTCACTCTGACCGGGCCGCCGCCTGTCAAGTTGAGCCTGAATATCCTCTCTGCTGAGCGAAAGTCTGGGAGGACATCCGTCTATTATTGCTCCTACTGCTTTGCAGTGGGATTCACCAAAAGTTGTTACTTTAAACAGTGTTCCAAATGTGCTGGACATATTTATAATCTCTTAATTATTTTTTTACAGATTTCATCAATACCGGATTGCTCAGTATCAATAGAAAAATTTGCTGCATTTTCATACAAAGGGTTTCTAAATGCAAGAGTTTCTTTTATCTCTTCCATTAAATCTTTGTCTGTCAGGGCAGGCCGCTGTTCAATGGTTTTCATATCCTGGACAATTCGATTT
>JAUCGD010000095.1 GCA_030377945.1 Desulfobacterales bacterium HSG17
AAACGTCTTTTCACGCACAGTTTTGTTGATTTGGATCATCCTATCATTAACCGGTTGTGCCGGTTTTAACCCACCACCCATTCAAACCTTGGCTGTTTCCGGACCCATGGACGGCCCCTTGTTACAACCCGGGCAAAAAATCACGGTAATGTCCTTTAATGTGCAGTACATGGCCGGAAAAAATTATGTCTTTTTTTATGATATGCTGGATGGCTCTGGCAAGGATTCCCGGCCTTCACCGAAAGACATCACCGCAACCTTTGGAGAAGTGGCACGGGTGATACGCGAAACCGACCCGGATATCATTCTGCTCCAAGAAATGGATGAGGGCGCAAAGCGAACTGATTATGAAGACCAACTGGAACGTCTCCTTCGTATACTCCCTTCCGACTATCGTTTTCATACCAGTGCTTTTTACTGGAAATCCAATTTCGTTCCTCATCCTAAAATCATGGGTGAAACAGGGATGAAACTATCCACAATCAGTAAATATAGAATTACGAATGCCAAGCGTTATCAACTGGCCCTCAGAGAAGTTGGTGCGCTTGAACAAAAATTCCAAATCAAACGCGCATTGCTGGAAACACGTATCGGCATGCAAAACGGAAACGAGTTTTCCGTTATGAATACACACCTGGCGGCCTTTGCCCAAGGGGAAGATACAATGCAGCGTCAAGTGAAATTCATCAAAGACTTACTGGACAAGTATACAGCCGCCAATATCCCCTTTATTATCGGGGGAGATTTCAATTTGCTCCCCAATACGGAAGCATACATGGCCCTTAATGAATATGAGCAAGAATATTACCAAAAAAATTCCGAGCTTGATGTTTTAACCAAGGATTATCCATCCATTCCCACCCAGGATGAAATGACCGGTCCGAAAAAAGAAAAATGGTTTACCCATTTTGCCAATAACCCTAAGTTCAAGGGACCGGACAGGACCATTGACTACGTTTTTTATTCACGGATGCTGAAACCCGGTGATCATTTTGTCATGCAAGACAACACCCTGCATATTTCCGATCACCTTCCCCTTGTTATGGATTTTGAAATGCCATAGTACCGACCAAAGATAGATCAGCCAAAAATAGATCAGAAGGTTTTGTAAAAAGCTCCAAGGTCAAGGCGCGTGAGCTTAGAAAGGACAAGGTGTACACGTCGTACATTGAGGACTTTCTAAGCGAAGCGAAACGATGATATTGGACTTTTTACGGAACCTTCAAGGCATTACACCGGCTTAAAAAAAACAATTTATAACATGGGCCGGTTTTTTTCGCAGCCAGGACTAGAGAATCGGGAAATGGCAAAAACACAAAAATTAACATACGAATAGAACTATCATGCCATATCACCGTATCGGAATCGCCAAAGAAATTGAGTCCCCGGAAAACCCGGGCGGTATGGAAAAACGCGTATCCCTTGTTCCAGAGGATGTAAAAAGTTTGATCACCGCCGGTATTTCCGTTGCTGTGGAAGAAGGCGCAGGACTAGGCGTCGGTTTTACAGATGAGGATTATCGCTCTGTGGGCGCCACCATTGAACCACACGCACGCCTGTATACTGAAAAAGATCTCATCATTAAATTTAAAGGCCCGGCCCTTGAGACCATTGATTGGATGAGGCCCGATTCAACCCTTTTCTGCATGGCTCATTTTCATTCGTACCCGGAAAGGGCTGAAAAACTGGCGCATAACCGAATTAATGTCATTGCCATGGAAGAAATATTAGAATCACCCAAGTTTATCAGCGATAAAATCATCCTCAGCAAAAAAGCCATGCAGCATGCAATTAATACGCTGCCGATACCTGCGGCGGAAGCTTATATTTATTTCCTGGGGTATGGGGACAGTATCGTGGGAGGAATCCGGCGAGCTGGAAACCGAAATCCCCATCTCCTGAAGCTGTTACCTTCGGGTATTCATCTGGATGAAATCTCAAACACGGGTCCTGCCTGTGTATTTTTTTACGACAAACGCATAAGTTCACCTCACCCTGACGTATTGGCTCATTTAAACAATACCAACAGCAATATTTTTGAGTTGTCAGAATTTGAAAAACAACATGGCGCAGAAACCATTAAAAAGTATAGGAATACCCATCCGCCTTTTGAATTCGGCCTGCGACGGATTGAGTGCTTGCATGAAACCGGAAGGGCCGGTGCCCGCTATGGCTTCACGCTGCTTGCGGAGAAAAGCGTTCTCAAAAAAAATCCCAGGGATGCCAAAGTTGTCATCCTCGGTTATGGGAATGTTGGAATGGGGGCCATCCATGAGGCCCACCATCAAGGCTGCCGTCGGATTCATATTCTGGGCCGTTGTCACACTCAAAAAATTAATATTGGACAATTTATTAAAGATGCGGATTTAATTATTAATGGTGCGGAGCAACCCCTGGAATTGCGGGGTAAAAATTTCCTTTTGAGCCGTGAACATGTGCGCTCGATCTTGAAAAAAGGCACTGTTGTGATCGACCTTGTGGGCGGTTCACCGACCAACCGCAGTCCGGTGGAAAATGTTGAAACTTGCACCTTCCTGACAAAGCCGTATTTCATGGAAGATAATGTTTATTTTGCCGCCCTCTGGGGTTGGCCCATGATGGGTTTCATGCGGGAGACGGCCATCAAATATTCCTCACAAATCAAAAGTGTGCTCATTGAAAAAGAAAAACTGATCCGTGGCCTAGGTGAATTAGCACCGGGCATCAAACGCGCTTTGGTTTGCGGACCCTATGGGACGCAATAAGTGACTCTATTCAAAACTGTTCGAGAATTTTTTCCAGGCTGAATTCATACGCGCCTGCCTTATCCAATGAAAATCGGGTAAAATCAATTTTATCCCAATTTTGATCTGAGAAATGCGTCAAATAATCCATTACGTTTTTTTTGGTAATGGCGCCGAAAATTTTCATATTCAATTGCGTCCCCAACGAAGCAAAATCTTTTCCCTGGTGATAATCGTGCAATAACACCAAAGCCCACCCACCTGTCATGAAATGGCCGCCGACACTGGTCACCATTGTACCGTCCTTAACCATTTCAAGGGCCGGTATAGACCAGTTCAGACCGCCGACGAGTAAATCCCGACCGGGAATCCGATCATGACCGACAGCGCTTTGCATGGCCCCTAACGCAATGGGGTCATTGGCACACCAAATGGCACTGACCTCAGGATAGCGATGCAGTGCCCCTATGGTGATATTCACCGCTGAATCCTTGCGCCATTGGGCATAAAAAGTCTGTTTCAATTCCACATTCGAAGATTCTATTAATGCCTGGTTCAGTCCGTTGACACGCTCAACCGAAGCTGGTGTGACATGGTCGCCGGCAATGGCCACCATATGAATTTTTCCATCAGCGGCAACTAGCTTTTTTTGAATGGCGTCCTCCACCAATAACTTTCCAATGGTGTACCCGGCAAAAAAATTGTTGGGCACAAGGCTACCGATCCAGTGGGGATACTTTGTGCGCGGCGGACCATAAGCTTTTGCCTGTTTGCCGGTAAACGTATTCAAAATTAGAAAGGTTTTAATACCGGCATTATTAGCGGCTTCCACAACAGGACCCGCCTGTAACATTTCGTTGACGATCACTAAATAATCCGGTTTCACGGTGCGTTTTGTCACTGCGATCCCTATATCCCGCATATTGATATGGTCTCTTTCAGCAAAAAGAACTTCCAGCTCAATGTCTAAATCCTGGGCCGCTGACTGCATAAAATCGTTCACCATCATCCAAAAAGAACCGGTAGAGCCCTTGGTATCCGATACACCGGGATTTAAAAAAGTCACTCTGATCCGTTCAGAAGCACCTGCGAAATCACAAAAAAACAAAAATAGAGTAAACAATAAAAGACCATAGCAAAAAAAATTACGCATGTGTTTTCTCCAATCTTGAATATTTTTTAAATGCCGGATCAAAACTGAATGATGCGGTTATTTGCGCGTCGGAATCACTTCCATCCAATAACCGTCCGGATCTTCAATAAAATAAATACCCATTTCAGTATTTTCAAAACAAACACACCCCATTTCCTTATGATGTGCCAAAGAAGTATCATAATCATCGACAATAAAGGCAATATGAATTTCATTATCGTCCAGATCATAAGGCTCGGTGCGATCCGCCAGATACGTCAACTCCAAAGCATGCGAAGTGTTACTATCTCCCAAAAAAACAATTGTAAAGCTGTCGTCCTTAGCGTTTATTCGTCGGTTTTCCACTAATCCCAACGCATCCTTATAGAATTTGATGCTTTTATCCAGGTCCATCACATTGATATTGGTATGCGCAAAGCGATAATCCATTATATCTTTCTCCTTAGTCATTACTAGTAATTCCTACCGTTTCAAAATAATATACTATTGTATTCAAAATGATGTGTAAAGCCGGACATTTTCAGTTTTGTCATATGCCTAAAATATCCTTTGGAAATCAGACGTCTCTATTCCCGCTTTTTATGGGTAGTATTGGATTGGCATTGACGGCACTTAAAATATCCGTTATTTGCTCAAACCGTTAAGTGGCAAATTATGATGCTAATATTAACGTTTTTGTCAATTATAAATCATATTTGTAAGAAAAAATCATTATGCTCCCGGTTTTATCGGGTAAGGACCCCCATGCTGGAAAAAGAAATCAGTAAAAGGCGTACATTCGGCATTATTAGTCATCCGGATGCCGGAAAAACCACATTGACGGAAAAACTTTTGCTCTTCGGAGGGGCCATCCAGATGGCCGGGGCAGTGAAGGCCAAGAAAGCAGGCCGCCATGCCAAAAGTGACTGGATGGGCGTAGAAAAGGAACGTGGTATATCCGTCACCACCTCTGTCATGAAATTTCATTATGAAGGGCATGAAGTAAACCTATTGGACACCCCCGGCCATGAGGATTTCAGTGAAGATACCTACCGGGTCTTGACAGCTGTGGACAGTGCATTAATGGTTATTGACAGCGCCAAAGGGGTTGAAAACCAGACGGAAAAGCTGATGGCCGTTTGCCGGATGCGGAATACACCGATTTTAACCTTTATCAATAAGTTGGACCGGGAAGGTCTGACACCGTTGGATATATTAGGCGACATTGAGGAAAAGCTTCAAATCGAATGCGCGCCCCTGTCCTGGCCCATCGGCATGGGTAAACGATTCAAAGGCGTCTATAACCTGTACGAAAAATCACTTTTTTTATTTACACCTGGTGGTGAAAAACGAAACCGTGACGGCATCATCATCAAAAACACGAATGATCCGATCCTGGATGAAATCTTAGGGTCCCAGGCGGACGAGTTGCGGGAAGATATCGAATTGCTGGAAGGTGCGGCCAATCCTTTTGATTTAGGGGATTATCTAAAGGGTAGCCAGACCCCTGTTTTTTTCGGTAGCGCCGTCAATAATTTTGGTGTTAAAGAACTCCTTGACGCTTTTTTGCGCTTGGCACCGGCCCCTAGTGAGCGCCTATCCCTGACCCGCTCCATATCTCCCTTGGAACCCGAGTTCAGTGGTTTTGTTTTCAAGATTCAAGCCAATATGGACCCGGCTCACCGTGACCGTATCGCCTTTTTACGAATTTGTTCCGGCAAATTCACACGTGGTATGAAGGTACGCCATTTACGCCTGCAAAAAGCAATGACCCTGCATAATGCGATTATTTTTATGGCCCAGGACCGAGCCAATGTGGAAGAAGCATATCCCGGCGATATCATCGGCATTCCGAATCACGGCACTATTAAAATCGGTGATACGTTCACCGACAAAGAGGAATTAAAGTTCACCGGGATCCCAAACTTTGCCCCGGAGCATTTTCGCCGAGTGATTTTAAAAAATCCTATTAAACGTAAACAACTGGATAAAGGACTTTTTCAGTTGGCAGAAGAAGGCACCATTCAAGTGTATAAACCATTACAGGACAGTTATCATATCCTGGGAGCGGTGGGGGTATTGCAATTTGAAGTGACCAAGGCGCGGCTTTCCAGTGAATATGGTGTAGATGCCGCTTTTGAACACGTTGATTATGCTCTGGCGCGATGGGTACGCGCCACTGATGCTGCTGAACTTAAACAATTTGAAAAAGCAAACATGGCTTATTTGGCCATGGACCCTGAAAACAACCTCACTTTTCTGGCGCCCAGTGAATGGCGTCTGGAACATACCATGAACAATTGGCCAAAAATTGAATTTTTAAAAACCATCGAGGTTACTTGATCCTGCCCACTAACGAAGGTGTACAAAACGTATGCAAAAGTCCTTTCTAAGGGATGCGTAAAATATTGGACTATTAACGGAACCGTCAAGACTCGCCCAAATGAGATTCAGTCCCATTCAAGATTCGTCGGATATTATCACGGTGCGTAAAAGGTATAAAGATCGCAAGCCATATTAAAAAACCCCACATCCATGGAGAATTCGGTTCTAGTGATCGCATTTGCAGTACCCAGTGAATCGGCAAAAGCGCGATGCAGGCTAAAATGCTCCCCAATGACACCATTCGTGTCCAATAAACAATGCCGCCAAATACCAAAAAAGCACTCGCCAAACCCATGGGGGATATCACCAAAAGGGTTCCGATCATTGTGGCAACGCCCTTCCCGCCCCGAAAATGAACCCAGATCGGCCACACATGCCCCAATATTGCAGCCCCGGCGCATAAAACGGAATAGACTTGGGGATCAACCCCCAAAGGTGGCCCCAAATGCCATCCTGCCAATGTCGGAAAAAAGCCTTTGACTAAATCAAGGATCAAGACAACGATACCTGCGCGCCACCCAAGGGTTCGACGCACATTGGTAGCACCCATGTTGCCACTGCCATGATCCCGAATATCGATCCCACGCCATAATTTTCCAATAATGACCGCAAAAGGCAGGCTGCCCATCAAATAGGAAAAAAGGAGAAGGATTATAGGTAGCAAGGAATCTGATCCGCTTTTCTAATTAGTGTTTGTCCGCGATTAATAAATAGTTTTCAGTGTCCAGACCAGCTACGATAGTGGGCCAGGGGCCAAATTGGAACTTTTGAGCAAGTTCAAGGAAATCGAGCGTTCATGCGTGAGGCATACTGTAGTGCGCGGACGCATAAACGTGAAGATTCACGTAGAAATTGCTCATAAAGGCCATTTCTGGACGGACACTCATAATCATTTTCCGGTAAAAACCGGCTTCCGTTTTTCCATAAACGCAGTCATGGCTTCCATCAAATCATCGCTGGGCATGGTATTCGCGCTGACCCGGGCCACATAATCAAGATTATCGGCAATGGTCTTGCCGATCCCGAAATTTAAGACTGATTTTGAAGATTGTACTGCCAGCGGCGAATTTTCAGCGATGGTGGTCCCTATCTTTTCCGCTTCCTGCATCAGGGTTTCATGATCGGAATAAACATGGTTGACCAACATCATGTCCTTGGCACGGGCTGCATCGATATTTTGTGCGGTATATGCGAGCTCTCGGGTCATCCCCTGGCCGATGATATGGGGCAGACGCTGTAATACGCCCACATCCGCCACAATACCCACAGCGGCTTCCTTGAGGCAAAAAACCGCATCCTGTGAACACAACCGGATATCGCAGGCGGAAATCATATCCAGACCGGCACCAATGCAATGGCCGTGAACAGCCGCAATTACAGGTTTTCGGCACCATTCTATACAACTCAAACCATCTTGAAGTTTCATGATTTTTTTAACAAGGCTTTGTTTGACCCCTCCCTTTTGATGGGGATCGGAAAGCTCGGTCAGATCCCCGGCCATAGCCAAAAGGTCGATTCCGGCGGAAAAGCACTGACCCGCACCGGATAGTATGATCACGCGAATATCATCATCGGCATCCAAATCCTCAAAAATGGGTAATGTTTCCCGCCAGGCGGGTGCGTTCATGGCATTTTTTTTATGGGGTCGATTTAAACTTACAAAAGCCAGGGGTGGTTTTTTTTCAACCTGATAAAAACGATATTCGGACATTGCGATTCTCCTATATTAAAACGACTCTTGATAGATCAGTGCCTTTTATTTGGCCTTAAAAAAATCAAAAACTTGGCGACTGATGACATTGTAAATTGTTCATATACAAGGCATAGAAATTTTTCAAACGCAAAGCGATATACAATCGTACATTGAGGACTTTCTAAGCGAAGCGCAACGAAGGGGTATTGGACTTTTCACGGGACCATCAATTATTCATTTATAATCATGTCATAAAGGTGTACATGATGAGCATGATTACATGCCTGACATTGAATATTCGTTTTGGTCTTGCAGATGACGGTCCCAACTCCTGGAACTACCGCAAAGCAGCGATCGGTCCACTTTTAGAAGAATTTTCGGCGGATTTTTTTGCTTTTCAGGAAACCAACGGATTTCAAATCGACTATTTACGGGAAATACTGCCTGATCATCAATTCATTGGACAAAGATCGCCCGCCCCCCCATTTTGGCAAAACAACATTATATTCTATCATAACAGTTGGGAATTAAAGGACTGGCACCATATTTTTTTAAGCCATGTGCCCTCTCTTCCCAGTCGTTTTGCAATCAGTCGCTGGCCGCGGCAATGCACCATGGCCATTTTTGAAAAAAAAAATCAGAAAGTGTGCTGTCTGTCTACCCACTTTGATTTCAATGAGGATGTTCAAGTTAAAAGTGCCAAGATAATATTACGCTGTTTACAAAAATTTTGCCCTGATTTGCCCATACTCATCATGGGTGACTTCAATACGGTTCCGTTGTCTTCATGCCACAATGTTTTTACGGGTGCAGGTGCGTTCAGGCATACTTTTACGCCTCCTTTCCCCAACACCCATCATGGATTCGGGAAAAAATGTGAGGGGGGTCATATAGATTGGATTTTATACAAAGGAAGGCTGAAAACAAAAACAGCGCTGGTGGTTCAAAAGAAATATGAAGGCTATTTCCCCTCGGATCACTATCCGGTATATGTCTCCTTTAACTGTAAATAAAGGTCTTTTGGCATCAATATTATTCGGTGACCAATCCAACAGTCAGGCCGGAAATATCTTCCTTCTGAGCCGTTTTTTCAGATACAATCATTTTCTGTGTCAGAAGGCAGTTGACTTCCGCGTTCAAAATCCCGCCTTTTTCCATCAAAAGCCCACGGCAACGAATTCGGCCGCTTAAATTACCGGTGTCTAAAATCATAGTAGTGGAAGCAGACATGGCTTCACCGGAAAACTCACCACCGATTGTCAAACGCTTTGCCCTGACTTCTCCGATCACACAGCCGCCCTTGGCAACAATTAACTCTTCAGCCTCAATTTTACCTTTTATCTCACCCTTAATGATTAGCTTCCCACTGCATTTTAGGGTGCCCTCAAAGGTGAGGCCATGATCTAAAATTGAAAGTTCCTGTTTTGATCTTAACATCAAAGACCTCTTTCTCATATGTCAAATCATGTTGGCAGATATTGCCCAAGCGATAAATTATGCCCGTTGTGCATTAAAACAAGTGCACGGTGCCCAATTGGATATTTTCCCGCTCTATTTCAATGACAAGATTTAGCTGGTCGGAGTTCCGGGTACGATATGCGGTCAGATCAACAGAAGTATTCCGAGCGATGGATTCCTTTTTCTTCCGGCTCCCCTTTAACCAATAGCGAACACCATGGTTGCCGGAAATATTTGTTATTGCTTGATCTATTACCAAAGTTTTCATGGCCGGATCAAGTCTCATTTTTTGTCCGTTTTTAGCACAATAAGTTCCACCGTTGCCATCTGACAGAATCAGATAGTCGAGTCGCGGGGAATGGAGCTGAAGCATGACCTTGCCCATTTCAACTTCATCTGAGCTGACAATGACCTGATATTTTTTTCCCTTTTTTCCCATGGAATAACGTTTCCAGAAATCACTAGCGGTATTGATTAAAAATCCACGATCCTCACCGGTGTTATTGACGCGATCGCCCACATACCCTTTTACATTCACCACTAACTCAGAAGGATCTTTCCGACCGGTGATCACATCCACAATTTTGACTGCGTCGCCTCTGATCAGGTCAATATCGTCATAGTTCTGATAGATTTTTTCAATGCCGTTCACTTCAACTTTAAAAAACAGATAATCACCGCCTTCATTGACGGAGGTCTGAACATTACCATTCTGGGCAGGCCGTTTACCCATACCCACATAAACAGTACCGCATGTATGAAAATCCTTCTTAACCGCGATTCGTGTGGGTTTGGTTACTTTCACTTTTTTGCGCAGATCATTAATACCACCGTAGGACATTATATCCGCTGATAAACCTCGTTCATAATTGGACTCAATGTGAGAAATTTTAATTTCATCCCCGGCTTCCAAAAATAGAGTCTGTTTATTTTTTACAACAATGGGCAGGTTATCGTTAATGGAAATCACAAGGTATGATAATAACGGTCGATCCAGATAGATCCCAGGCGATTCAGGCTCAACACCGAGCATTTCCATAAAGGCATTCACTGCCAGAATATGATGCTTGACCTTAAACTCAATGGGTAATTTTTTAGATGTCTCAATCCCAAAGGCTGGAATCCCGCGGGTGTATAAGGCATAATAAGTGGCAGATTTGCGTTGCTCTTTATGGTAGGTGGAGGTTTCACTTGTGCGGTGGTTGTTGAAATGAAATCGATATTCATTTTCCTTAATCTTCAAATTCATTTTAGCAATAATACTGCGGGCCATCTCTCCTAAAGCAATGGTTTCACCGGTATCTGGATGGATATATCTTTCACAATCGGAGATGATGGATTGACCATAGCGTTTGGGATTGCGCTGATCATCAATAAATGTCGGTGCGTAAAAACCGGAACCATCATGTAAATTTAACAGACAATCGCTTTCACCGATTAACTGTTTTAAAATAGTAACAATTTTGGCTTCATAGTTTTCCTCTTCATCATCAGCGAACTTCCGATTCATATCCTCATTGACACTGCGCTGATTCAATAAAATTGAATAAAAATTAGCCCGTGGTACAACAATCAAATTACCCTTTTTAAGGGAAAAATCCGCATATAAATCTGCAGATATAAAACCACCGGGCTCATCGCCCTGAATACCACCGATAATCATTAAGGTTTTTCCCGGAATATTCCCAAACACCCGAAAAACGTGCAATTCATGGTCCGTTCCTTCAAAAAATACCGTGTGTACCCGTTTTTGCTTTTCTTCATTTTTTTGAGTGGCTGCCCCATTAGATGTCGTGATGCCTAAAAATCCGACCAAAAGAAATAACCCGATATACCTAAGTGTGTTTTTCATATTTATTACTAAATTCCCTAAAAGATGGCACCCGCTAGCTAATCGGGAGAATTTTATGCAATATTAATCCTTCATTCTCATCGTATACAAAAATTTCAGATTCAATAATTTCCCCTGCCAGACCA
>JAUCGD010000784.1 GCA_030377945.1 Desulfobacterales bacterium HSG17
CCTGGTGCGAAGGTTTTAAAGACTGGCAGCCAATATCCAAAATTCCCGAACTTATACAGACTTCAGAATCAAACAATTCTGTACTAAATTCTGCACCAGGAGTTCCCCCGATTCCGAAAACCGCTTCCCCTGCTTCAAACACCAACTATTCAGCACCGGTTAACTCAGATGAAATTGATTATAAAATATTCGGCGCTGAAATGCAGTTTGTTGAAATCGAACTAGATCCTGAAGAAAGTGCTGTGGCAGAAGCAGGTGCTATGATGTACAAAGACAGCCAGGTTGAAATGGAAACAGTTTTTGGTGATGGCGGAGCACAATCAGGTGGATTTATGAATAAGCTGCTGGGTGCTGGCAAACGGCTGATTACAGGTGAAAGTCTTTTTACAACAGTGTTTACCCATCAAGGCTCAGGAAAGGCTCATGTTGCTTTTGGTGCGCCTTTTCCAGGTAATATTCTTCCCATATCCCTGGCTGCAATGGGAGGAATGCTAATATGTCAGAAAGACAGTTTTCTGTGTGCTGCCAAAGGAGTAACTATTGGAATCTGGTTTCAGAAAAAAATCCTTACGGGCCTTTTTGGAGGGGAAGGGTTTATCATGCAGAAACTTGAAGGGGACGGCATGGTATTTATTCATGCCGGCGGAACAGTTGTTGAAAGACAGTTGTCATCAGGAGAAAAACTTCATGTGGATACGGGCTGTGTTGTAGCGCTGGAACCCAGTGTGCAATTTGATCTTCAGCAGGCAGGGGGTATAAAAACATCCCTTTTTGGCGGAGAAGGACTGTTTTTTGCCAGGCTTCAAGGACCTGGAAAAATATGGCTTCAATCCCTTCCTTTTTCCCGTCTGGCAGGACGTATGCTTGCAGCTGCACCTCAACATGGAGGCAGCAAAGGAGAAGGTTCTATACTTGGAGGCCTTGGGAGCCTTCTTGACGGGGATAATGATTAAAAGGAGTGACAAAATGAAAAAAGGAGTGTCAAAATGAATTTTTGGCATGTCAAACTTTCAGTTTGACACTCTTTTTTGAAATTTTCATGTATAAAGTGATCGTTTATGATATTTTTTGCTATGTTTTTGAAAGGAATAACAAATGAATTGTTTGCTGCGAATTGGAACCATCTTTATTTTGCTGACCTGTGTTTTTATCAATACTTCTTTTGCCGGAACTTTAAGCGAAGATTACCAGGAACTAGTTAAGAAAAGAATTGAACTTGAAAATAAACGTAAAGAATTTGAAACCCGTTTAACTGCTTTGGCCTCCCAGAAAAAAAGTCTTACTATTGTTTTTTATCAATGTATTTCCCAAAAAGATAAAGAATACTGGGAAAAAAAACTGACAGAAGCAAATGACGCAAACAGCAGCCTGGAAAAAGAACGTCTTGAACTGGCAGATATAAGAAAAAAGATAGGTAAAATTCGCAGCAAAAAAGAACAACAGCGGGTTGATATTG
>JAUCGD010000785.1 GCA_030377945.1 Desulfobacterales bacterium HSG17
TATTACATCAGATATCAGTCAGGATCTTTCCATTGCACTTGGTTCGTCAGGCCTCTCTCTGCTTGAAATTGTCAATGCCTATTCGGTATTCTCAAATCTTGGATATTTGATAGAGCCAGTATTTATCACAAAAATTTATGATCGCGAAGGAAAATTACTTGAAACTTCTAAACTGATCCGCAAAAAAGTCATTGATATGAGTACAGCTTATATCATGACCAATATTCTCGAAAGTGTAGTGAAATCAGGAACAGGCTGGCGAGTCAAAGCTCTTAAACGCCCGGTTGCAGGGAAAACCGGAACAACAAATAATCTTCATGATGCCTGGTTTCTTGGATATACACCAAGATATACCACAGGCGTCTGGGTCGGGCTTGATCAGGAAGGTCCGCTTGGGAAATCAGAAACAGGGTCAAGGGCAGCAAGCCCTATATGGCTTGATTTTATGCAAAATACCCTGGAAGGCAAACCTGCAAGAACATTTAATGTGCCCGAAGGCATTGTCTTTGCCAAAATTGATGCTGAAACAGGATTGCTTCCCATCAAAGAGTCTGAAAAAACAATATTTGAATGTTTTAAAGAGGGTACTGTGCCTGTTGATCACACTTTAAAACCGGACACTGCGTCTGATACTGATGAATTGTTTAAAGAAGGAATTTAATTTGTATCATATTGAACCCGTTCCACAAACCGTGTTCAATCTTTCAATTTTCAGCCCAAGAGATCTGTGTTAAAAAGGCTTTATGTCTACAGAATCCCTTTTTTGCAAAGAATTATCTGAATCAATCATAAATTCAATCCCTGGATAACGCAGCTTGAGTTTTTTTATATTACTGTTTTTATCACCCCGTAACCGTGATTCTGATTTGGGATGTACTCTTAGAACAAGTTTCTCAGTCCTTAAAAGTTCAGGGTTTTGATCTATTTTTTTACAAATCGTGTCATAAAAAATTTGAGCAAAAACAAGATGGCCAAATGCTGGATGCCACGGCCCTGCAATAACCATTGATTCATCTTCCATCATATCAGATGCCTGCAATCCAATACGAATAACATCAATGTCGGCCGCCTTGAATAGCTGATACATTTTTTTTGCTAGATTGACACTCTCTTCAAGATTTAAAGGGTGGTATGAATTATTTTTATACCACTGCTCCATAAGGCTGTCTTTTAACACCATTAAAGGGTAAATCCTTGCAAAATCAGGCCCAAGCCCGGCTATCAGTTTTGTACTTTTTAATAATAAATCCTCATTGTCTCCAGGCAGCCCGACCATGACCTGGACACCAATTCTAAATGAATATTGCTGTAGAAGTTTTATTGCTTTTTCTGTATCTAATGCTGTATGTCCCCGTTGTGATTTTAACAAAACTGTATCATTCATGGATTGAACTCCAAGCTCAACAGCAGATATTTTGTAAGGTTTGATAAGCTCAAGTGTTTGTGGATTAATGG
>JAUCGD010000786.1 GCA_030377945.1 Desulfobacterales bacterium HSG17
GATGTTCCGGGATTAATGGCACAAAATCTTGAAGCAGGCCAGTCTGTTGCTCTCAGAGATTCTGAAGGATTTCTTCTGGCACTAATGCATATTGAAGATATTTGGAAACCAGAGAAAGAGAGAGAAGCTGCTCTTGTTTATGGGACTAAGGATATAAATCATCCTGGGGTTAACTATCTTTTAAATTATACTGGAGATTATTATTTAGGAGGAACACTTGAGATTATCAGTCTTCCTCTCAGATTTGACTTTCAGCAGTTAAGAATGTCCCCGGCTGAAATCAGAAATATGATTGTTAAACTGGGATGGGAAAAAGTAATTGGTTTTTATACAAGAAGCCCAATCCACAGACCTCAGTTTGAAATGACCCTGAGAGCCATGCGCCAGACCGGGGCCAATATGCTCATGCTTCCCACAGCAGGTGTAACCGGTGAGAATGATTTTGACCATTATACACGTACACGCTGCTACCGCGAGGTTATTAAAAAATATCCCCCTGATTCTCTTTTAATAAATCTGCTGCCTCTGGCTAACCGCCTGGCAGGGCCAAAAGGAGCTTTACTTCATGCTATTATTGCAAAGAATCACGGATGTACACATTTTATTATTGGCCATGACCATGCATCACCTGATCCTGTTGGGGATATTCAGCCTTTTTATCAAAAAGATGAGGCTGTTTCCATGGCTGATGAATTCAGCAATGAGATCGGTATGAAGATTATTTCCTTGCAGGAAATGGTTTATCTGCCTTTTGAAGATGAATACAGATTTACAGACCAGGTGCCTAAAGACTCTCAAACCATATCTTTTTCCACTTTTGAAATCAAAAATCGTATTCGTTCAGGCAAACAGGTACCTGTGTGGGCCAGTTTCCCTGAGATTATAAAGGAACTGCGGCGAGCCTGTCCTCCGCCGAGGAAACAGGGGCTGACTGTTTTTTTTACAGGCCTTTCAGGGGCAGGGAAATCTACCCTTGCAAAGATTTTATATTCAAGATTTCTTGAACTCGGAGACCGGCCTGTGACCCTGCTGGACGGAGATATTGTCCGTCAGAATCTTTCCAGGGAACTTAATTTTTCAAAAGAACACAGGGATGTAAATGTTAGAAGAATTGGTTTTGTTGCAAGTGAAATTACAAAAAATCGGGGAATTGCCATCTGTGCTCCTATTGCACCTTATGAGAACACCCGTTCGGAAATACGAAAACAGATTGAAGCATACGGAGGATTTGTAGTTGTTCATGTATCAACACCAATTGAAGAATGCGAAAAAAGAGACAGGAAGGGAATGTATGCAAAAGCCCGTGCCGGTCTTATTAAAGGATTTACAGGAGTTGATGATCCTTATGAGATTCCTGAATCTCCTGAATTAAGAATTGATACTTCAAGCCTGACTCCAAATGAAGCAGTTAAAGAAGTAATGCTGTTGCTTGGAGAAAAAGGTTA
>JAUCGD010000787.1 GCA_030377945.1 Desulfobacterales bacterium HSG17
TCAGAATGTACAATAATATTACCACCGTGCCTGCTAATAATAGAATAGGTGGTTGCTAATCCAAGACCGCTACCTTTTTGCTTTGTTGTAAAATATGGATCAAATATATTTGGAAGATGCTTTTTGGAGATTCCGACACCTTGGTCTTCCACATCAATTTTAATGTATCTTCCAGCAGACAACGGAATTCCGCTTTCAGCATCAAGGATTATATTCTCTGTTCGAATGGCAAGAGTTCCTCCATTTGGCATTGCCTGATTGGCGTTGATGAGTAAATTGCTGATTACTTGATTTATCTGGCCTTCATCGATTTCAGTTGTCCATAAATCACCTGATAATTCAAAAATACATTTTGCATTTGTTCCTCTGATCGAAAAAGTAGCTGATTCACTGATTAATTTGTTTATGTCGGTTACTTTTTTTATCGGTTCGCCACCCTTGGAAAATGTAAGAAGTTGATGGGTCAGGCTTTGAGCTTGCTTTGAAGACTCCTGAACATCAGAAAGAACTTCGTATAATTCATCATTCTTGTTCAAGTTGCTCAAGGCATA
Organism: Desulfobacterales bacterium HSG17; assembly: GCA_030377945.1. Next base: position 552 of record JAUCGD010000787.1, read on the forward strand.
TGATATATTTCCAGTAATAACGCCAAGCATATTATTAAAATCATGCGCTATTCCACCTGCTAATGTTCCAATGGATTCCATTTTTTGTGATTGCTGAAGCTGAGTTTCCATTCTTTTTTGTTCGGTAATATCAATTAAAAAACCGCGTAAAGCAATCGTCTTGCCATTTTTTTTTATCAGACTGACTAAATCCTTGAGCCAAATAACCTGATTGTCGGCTTTAATCATGCGGTACTCAAGCTCGTGATCCCTTCCTTTTTTGGCTTGCGCTATACAAAAAGTCACACAACACTCTTTGTCATCTGGATGAAGGGTATTTATCCAAAAATTAAAATCCTTCCATGTTTCAGCCGGGTACCCAGTGATTTCAAAAATCTGCGGACTAATATAGGTATAAGCCAAGGAGGGAAGATCCACCTCATAGACTACAGCTCTGGTGGTTTCAAGCAACGACTTATATAATGCCTGATTGTCGTGAAATTTTTTTTCTGATTTGATCAGTTTTTCTTCAGTTTCCAGTTCTTTATACAACCGTTTAAATACAATCGGCAAAATGTCGGAAAGATCGATGCCCTTGATTAGATAATCCCTTGCGCCTAACTTCATCATCTCTACGGCAATTTTTTCATCTCCGTGGCCGGTCATTGCAACAAAGGGGTTACGATATCCATCATCTGCCAATCGACGGATCAGATCTGTCCCGTCCATATCCGGAAGCTGTTGGTCGACCAAGAGAACCAGATGGATGTCCTCTTTGACTTTTAAAATAGCGTCGGCACCGGTTACGACACCCTGGCAATGAAAGCCGGACCTGCGCAAAGATTTCTGGGCGAGGTTATTGAGACCTTCATCGTCTTCCACAATGAGTACTTGTCTGGCCGAAAAAATA
>JAUCGD010000788.1 GCA_030377945.1 Desulfobacterales bacterium HSG17
AAAACATTTGAAAAAGCTTTTTCTCCCGAATGGTTTGATAGAAATATAACAAACTTGATTCATGAACTTATTATCATGGAAGCAATTATTCCGTGGGAAAAAATTGTCAGCCGATTGAGTCAATTTTATAATGATTCCAAAGGTGCTTTTGGTAAATCCCTCAGAATGATGACCGCTATATTGATCGTTATGAAATATTACAAACTGAGTGATCGGAACATTATTAAACAGATAAAGGAAAACCGTTATATTCAATATTTCTGCAATGTGCCGGATGAAGGCTTGCTGACATTTCTTCATTCGAGCAGCATATGTGTTTTCAGGAAACGTATTGGTGTAAAAGGTATTGAAATTATAGAAAAAGAGGTCTTTGATGTGCTTCGGCGGGCAGGAATAATCCGGGGAGACAATGCTCTTATTGACTCAACTGTCTTGAATAATAATATAATTCATCCTAATGACGTGCATCTTATTTTTAGTGCTTTTAAAAAAATGAAGCAATTTGCCAAACTGCATAAGATTCCTGTATGGTGGGATGAAGATGAAGTAAAGAAATTATGGCGAGAATTTGGACTGGATAAGGGTGATAACCGCCCGGCATGGTTAGCAAAATTTAATACATTGTTTATTCCTGCTTTGGAAATATTCAGTGAAAAAATTGGTTCTTTAAAAATGTCCAAAAAAAGAAAGTCAAAAGCAAAAAAGATGCTTAAACTATTGAATCTTTTAGAAGAACAGACTGTGGAAAAATTAATAGGGACAATACATATAAAAAATAGAATCGTATCCCTTGACGAGCCGGATGCCCGCCCGATAAAAAAAGGAAAAACGCATCCAAAATGTGAATTTGGAACAAAGGCGCAGATGTCCTTTAACCGAGAAGGCTTTATGATTACTGTTGAAAATTTTATCGGTAATCCCAATGATAAAACACTTTTTCCCGAAACTGTTGATCTTTTTATAAAAAGGATGAAAGAACAACCTGAAAGTATTATTGGTGATCTTGGTTACCGGAGTCTAAAAAACTTCAAAATTGTAAATGAAATCAAAAATGTTTTTTTAGGTCGCAGTTCTGATGTGTCGGAAGAAAAACAAGATTTTTGCTGTAAAGCCCGCTCGGCAACAGAAGGTTTTATTGCAGTTGCCAAAAATCTCCGGGGTTTTGGATGCAGTCTTTATAAGGGTTTTGAAGGAGACCGTATATGGTCTCTTTTGTGCCAAACCGCCTATAATCTTAAAAAATTTATCCAGCTTTTGCAGGCAGAAAAAATTAAAGAAGAAAGTCTACTCAAGCTCGGCTTGGCATAATTTTAATAGACATCTCTGTAACATTCTAAAAAATTAAAAAATATTAGACAGGACAGGTGTTTCATGCATCTGTAAAAATTTGTTGTTTTTCAGAAATCTTTTGGTAGAATGAGCTGATAGCACC
>JAUCGD010000789.1 GCA_030377945.1 Desulfobacterales bacterium HSG17
TTAAATATTATCAGTTTGGTGTGAAGCGGATATAAAAAGTGATACAGCATATTTTTCAGTTACCAGTTGTCAGTTATCAATTACCAGTTGTCAGTTATCAATTACCAGTTGTCAATTATCAATTATCAATTATCAATTACCAGTTATTTATCAGCCCATTCACGGATTGAATTTACGATTTTTTCCATTGCCATGCCCCTTGAGCCTTTAATTAAAACCAGGTCAACTGCTGAAAGGGTATTTTTCAATTCTTCAATAATTTCCTCCCTGGAACCTTGAAAAATATCTTTTGAAGACATTCCGTTTTTCATTGCTCCCTTTGCAATATGACCTGCAAAACTGCCTGCTGCAAAAAGTTTTGAAACCCCTGCTTCTGCTGCTTTTTCCCCTATTTCTTTATGCATGGCTTCAGCATGTTCACCAAGTTCAAACATATCTCCAACCACCAGGATATTGCGGTTATTATCATGTTTTAAGTTGTGAAAAGTATCAATAGCTGCTTTCATGGATTCAGGGTTGGCATTATATGTGTCATCAATAATGACAATACCTTTCAGGGTTTTCAGGATATTCATCCGGCCTTTAACCGGTGTAAAGTTTTCAAGCCCTGCTCTTATTTCCTGGACAGAGAGCTTCATAATACTTCCAACTGCTGCTGCTGCAAGGGCATTGTAAACCATGAATCGGCCTTGAACATTCAGGTGGACACGAGCCTCTTCATTGTCAGCATTGAGGACAAATGAAATACCTGTGCGGTCTTCTTTAATGGAATCTGCTTTTATATGGGCATTATCAGACATACCAAAAAAGATCACAGTATCTGCTATAGCTTTTGGCAGATTTTCCGCCAGTTTCATGCACCTGGGATCATCAGCATTTAAAACTGCAGTTCCATCAGTTTTTAAGCCTTGCAGCAACTCACCTTTGGCATTCATTATGGCATCCATTGATCCCAGTTCACCTATATGAGCCGGGCCAATGTTTGTTATAACACCAATATCAGGCTGACATATTTCTGTCAGTCTTTTTATTTCTCCGGTATGATTCATGCCAAGTTCCAGAACTGCCCACTCATGGTCTGGATTCAGGTTAAAAAGAGTCAAGGGCAAACCGATTTCATTATTATAGTTTCCATAGGTTGACAGGGTATTAAATTTCTGTTGGGCAATTGCCGAACACATGGCACGGGTTGTGGTTTTTCCGTTTGACCCTGTTATGGCAGTTACAGAAACCGAGGCTCGCTCAAGATTAAACCTTCCAAGACTGCCCAGAGACTGTACAGTATCTTTAACTGCAATACACGCAATACCTGAGTCTTTCCATTTTTCCAGGGGCAGATCTTTTATGCTGTTGATGTTAAGCAAAAGCCCTTTTATATCTTTGTCAACAACATCTTCTATAAATTTATGGCCGTCATGAATTTGGCCTTTAA
>JAUCGD010000096.1 GCA_030377945.1 Desulfobacterales bacterium HSG17
TTGTTAAATCCTTTTATTCTTTGAACCAGAACTTTGGTGTCGGCTGAAGTGGCATCTTTTTTATCACAAAACACTTTGATGATTTTAAAATGTTTTGAATCAGGTTTTAAATTCATACTTTTTGATATTTTTTTGAAATCAGCTGATTTAGATGGAGGCATTATTACTTTTTTGTATGATTTCTCTGACACATCTCCTGACTCTGTTACAGTTTTAACAACTTCATCTCGTGTCATTTTTCGACCTGATTTGTTACTCATTTCTTGTTCCCAAAAAAAATAATTTTAGATTCCGGCTAAAATAGCTAATAATTTGTGTCTAGTCAAGAAATGAGTTATTGATTCTATATACCCTTGCAATAATAATTCTACGCAACCTGGAGCGCAAACAGATCCATAATTTGGAATAATAAAGAAAAATTCCTCCTTTCAATCTATATTAATTTAATATAATATCACTGCCACTATAGAGAACCCATTTAAAATTTAACTTATAATAAGCAGAAAGAAACATGGAAACTGAACCCGACAACACAGAGTACAAAGAATTAAAGACATACCATTGTCCTGACTGCGGTAATCATAAATCATCTATTGGTGATAGGCGTTTAGGAATCGATAGGCGGTCAGTTATATATACTGATTATTTCCCTGAGAGAAGGTGTGGTTACGACCAAAGAAATGGCATTGAGAGGCGAAGCAAGCAAAGAGTATAGTCAAACTTCAAAACAGTGTCAGTCATTTAGTTTCTTTTTATTTACAGCACTATATTACCAGAATCAGATTATTGAACAATTCCTTTAATCGACTATTCAAAAAAACAGGAGTTTTTGGCGATCTTCACTCCTGCTGCACTCCTGTTTCTCACGCAAAAAAAGGTCAGGGTTCAATCTTCCAGGTATCAATTGATAAATCAAAGTGTTGAATTGTTGAATGAAATTGGATAAGTTTAATAATTGTGATATAAATTTTGTATAAGTATTTTTGAACACATAAAGAGGTTTGTCAGCATGCATAATGTCCGTGTAGATAAAGAAAAAAATAGACTATATGTCACACTTGGTCTCATAGAGAGTGGTGAGGGTGAAGTCGTTTTTAACGAAATTCAACTAAAGTTAAAAAATTTAACCCCAGGCTTTGCAGGAGTATCTGATATTTCAGCTTTTAAGGTAGCGGATTCCAGTGAAGGTGTATGGGCAAAAAAAACGCTTTCATTACTGTCAGAAGCAGGCATGGGAACTTCAGCAAGAATCACTGATATTAAAGGCAATGGCAAACAGACTATAGGTGAACATGGACAACCTGTATTTGTTGTTGATTCTTTAGAGGAAGCAGATAAATTATTAGACGAAGTTTGATGCTACTTTAAAAATAAGTAGCAGCCCATTATCTGCTCTTGTGTGTGAAAGGCTAAGTACAATCTTCCTGCAAAAATTATTTTACGCAATGTGCAGCATTGCTATATTCTTTGACTCGGTTTTTAATTGGTTGAATAGAACATTCACCATTCTTGCGTAATATAAACTGATTTGCCTGTTTTTTTTCGATTGCAGTGCACCCTTCCTACCAAAATTATCTATATATGACCTTAGTCCAAATATGGACCCAGCTTTTATCCAAATTGGAAAAATCAACCATGACATTTCAAACAAAAAATTTTGACACCACTGAACTCTTTGTTGTAAGCTTGCAGTTGCATAAAGTGTATGGGCGTACTTTTGTACTTTTAGTGGAATTAACTTTTTTAGCCTTTGAAAAGAGTGCTTTGTGAGTCTTCTTGAAGAATATATCCAATCTCTTAAAACCTATAAAGGTTTTGCCGGAGATATTGTCTGCCATAAAACTATAATGCCAAAACCACCTGACTTTGCCTCAACAGATCCACTATTCAGTAATGATCTGTCTATTATTCAAAAATTTTTACGTATTAAAAAGCTTTATCATCATCAAAAAAAGGCTATTGATATGATCAAAAGCGGTATTCATACAGTTATTGCAACACCAACTGCCAGCGGTAAAAGTCTTATTTATAATCTGCCAGTGATTGATACAATGATTGATGATCCTGATGCCCACGCATTGTATCTTTTCCCTCTAAAAGCTTTGGCGCGTGATCAACTTGAAACTGTGCAAAACCTGTTGTACCTTGTCAGTGAAAAATATGAACTTGAAAAGCAGCTCAATGCTGCTGTCTATGATGGTGATATCTCAGCATATCAGAAGGCAAAAATCAGAAAGGTTCCTCCAAATATTTTGCTGTCAAATCCTGAAATGCTCCATTTGGCCATGCTTGCCCATCATCATCTCTGGAAAGATTACTTTAAGAACCTGAAATATGTTGTCGTGGATGAGATACATACATACAGAGGAGTGATGGGATCAAATATGGCGTGGGTTTTCAGGCGACTTCAAAGAATATGTGAGCTTTATGGATCTCGTCCTGTATTTGTGTTTTGTTCTGCAACCATTGCCAATCCTGTAGAGCTTGCACAGCAATTGACCGCTCTTTCAGTCAGTGTTGTGGATGAATCTGGCTCACCATCAGGTAAAAAAGATGTAGTATTAATGCGTGGGCTTGAAGGAGCCGCTCAAACAGCCATTGCATTAATTCACTCTGCAGTTCATAGAAATTTGAGAACAATTGTTTATACACAGTCTCGAAAAATCACTGAATTAATTGCTATCTGGGCATCTCAAAAAGCCACCTCTTTTTCAGATCGTATCACTGCATACAGAGCAGGTTTTCTACCTGAAGAGAGGCGGGAAATTGAAAAAAAACTCTCTTCAGGAGAACTTCTTGCTGTTGTCTCAACAAGTGCTCTTGAGCTTGGAATTGATATTGGAAACCTTGATCTGTGTGTTCTGGTAGGATATCCGGGAACCATGATGTCAACATGGCAGCGGGCAGGTCGTGTGGGAAGAGATGGTAAGGACTCTGCCCTGATCTTGATAGCCCATGAAGATGCGCTGGATCAATATTTTATTAATCATCCGGATATATTTTTTAATATGCCACCTGAAAAAGCTTTGATTAACCCTGAGAACCAGACAATTTTAAAAAATCATTTGGAGTGTGCAGCAGCAGAACTTACACTTAGCCAATCTGAATCTTTTTTGGAAAATAAAACCATTAAAAAGGCGATTCACTCGCTAGAGTATTCAGGCAGGCTTTTAAGGAGTAAACAGGGTGATTTATGGTATGCTGCAAGAAAATCCCCACACAGAGAAGTAAACCTTCGCGGAACCGGTAAAAACGTGCCGATTTTTCTTAATCAGACCAAACAAAGCCTTGGAGAGATAGACAGGCACCGCTCCTTTTTTGAAACCCACGAAGGAGCTGTTTATCTTCACAAGGGAAAATCCTATGTTGTTACGAAATTTGACCATGAAAAAGGGCTTGTCTATGTTGAAAGAGAAGATATCAACTATTTTACAAGAGCAAGGTCGAGCAAAAAAACTAAAATTATAGATCAGACTGGAATAAAGCATATAAAAGGAGCAAAAATCGGATTTGGAACCTTCAGAATCAGTGAGCATATCACCGGATATGATCGTAAACTTGTTGCCACTCAAAAATCCATTGGTATAGTACCTTTGGATTTGCCAAAGCTTGAATTTGAGACTCAGGGATTGTGGATTGAAATTCCAGATGAGGTCAGAGATAAAATAGAATATGACCATTTACATTTTATGGGCGGGATTCATGCTGTTGAACATGCTGCCATTGGTATTATGCCGTTGCTTGTCATGACTGATAGAAATGACATTGGTGGTATTTCAATTCCATTCCATCCCCAGATCGAAAAAGCTGCTGTATTTATATATGATGGTGTTCCAGGCGGGCTTGGGTTGTCCAGGCAGGCATTTGATCAGGCTGAAGAGCTTCTTGAAAGAACACTGGACGTTATTGCATCCTGCCCCTGCAAAACCGGCTGTCCTGCCTGCATTCACTCGCCAAAATGTGGATCAGGCAATCGTCCAATAGATAAATTTTCCTCTCAAAAAATCCTAGAGATGATATTGAATACTCCAGCACCAAAAAAATATACTAAAATTGCTCCCATAAAAAAGAAGCCCTCAGAAAAAATGAATGAAAATATTCATTTTGGAGTGCTTGATATTGAAACACGGAGATCTGCAAAAGATGTGGGCGGCTGGAATAAAGCAGAAAAAATGGGTGTAAGCTGTGCAATTTTATATGATTCTAAATCAGATTTTTTTTATGAATATTTACAAGATGATGTGGACAAATTATCTCTGGATCTACTGGAATATGATTTGGTAATTGGATTTAATATTATTGGATTTGACTATAAGGTTTTATCTGGATTGTCAGATTTTGATTTTCACTCTCTGCCGACTCTGGACCTGCTTTTAAAAGTGCATGAATGTCTGGGTTACAGACTTTCGCTTGATCGTCTGACAAAAGAGACTCTGGGAGTCCAGAAAAGTGCAGATGGCCTACAAGCACTTGAATGGTGGAAACAGGGCAAACTTGACAAGATAATCTCCTACTGCAAACAGGATGTAAAGGTCACGCGGGATTTATATCTATATGGGAAAGAGTCTGGTTACCTTGTTTTCAGGAATAAAGCAGGTCAGCAGGTAAGGGTTCCTGTCATGTGGTAGGCGACCGGTATATGTCTGATACCTGAATATACCTGAAATAATATTCGAATCCATGTGGACGGCTTTTGAGAACATGATAAAATGTATAAGTGATGATGCTGAATCCCGCTGGATTGATGTCCAAGATCTTTTTTGTTAAACCCTTATAAACACGATGTTTAGTCATTCAAGTAGAAACAACTCGGTCATCTTTAATATCTATAAACAATTTATGCTTAAAATGATTATTTACGCCATACAATTTAAATTTGATTTTACCTGTTCCAACAACCATAATAAAAGATAAAGTGTTTTTAAAAAAATTGATTTGTTCTATATCAGAATTTGTAGTAATTTGATTTTATAATGTAAACAGCTTTTTAAAAAAATGAAATATGATAAAAATTATATCAACCGAAAAACTTCCAATTAAGCTCTGGTTGGATGATATAGAAGCCGAAGCTCTTAAGCAGGCAAAAAATATTGCAAACTTTCCTTAATTATATAAATACCTTAACTCTTATAACACTGGAGGGAAAAAATGGATGTAAAATATCATTTAGAAAATGCCTGGGAACATAGCATCAGTAATGTGGTACCCCTTGTAATTCTAACAGTCGTGTTCATGGTTGTAAGTATTTGCAGCATTGGTATCCTGGTGCCGGTTGCATTTGCAGGATATACCAATTCTCTTTTTCAATTATTGAAAAATAACAGAGAGCCTAAACCTCAGGATATTTTTTCACAGCTCAACTTATTTTTGCCTCTCTTTATCTTTGGCATTATTGTTTTCATTATTGTTATAGTCGGATTTACTCTGCTTATCATACCTGGATTATTAGTTTCTACTGCTATCAGTTATCTATGCCTTTACATGATACCTATTATGGTAGATCAAAAAATTGAACTTTTATATGCAATAAAAAAAAGCAGCTCCATGGTAACAAGCACTCCTATTGTTGATCATATTATTATTTTTTGTATTTTTATTGCATTTACCGCCATAGGAGGTTCATCCTTACTTGGTTTTATATTTTTTCAGCCTTTTGCAACATTATTTCTTTTGTCTGTCTATGAAAAACAAGTCTGACAATTTTGTGTTATTCCATATTTTGCATGATATAAATCGTAATAGTGGATATTATAGCAAGCTCTTGGGAAAACCGAGTTCAAAGTTAATTAACATAGGTAGTGCGTAGCATGGGAAAAAACCTCTATAATAAGCCACCAGGGTTATCACCTATCCTGATTATATTAATCGCCTGTCTGGTGCTTCTTGGCGTACAGTACGGTGCTACTCTACTATCCTCTGATCCCATTTCCACTGAAGCATACGGCAAAATAACCTCACCTACAACAGGAACAACAACAGGTGCCCATGTCAAAGTGACAGTAGAAACAAAAAACCTTGAGCCCGGGCAATATGTATGGCTTGCGGTTGATAAACCTGAGATCAGTCTTTGTTGGCCCAAGACATCTGGAATTAAACTGAATACAAAATTTATGACCACAATATCTGAAGAAGACTCTACAGGCTCTTACACCCTGTCATTATATGTAGTGCACAAGACAATCAATGAACAGTGGCAGAGATGGCTTGATAAAGATATGCATGGTGGCTTGCCTATGCTGCCGGATAAACGCAGACTTGATAGTGTAATATTATTGAAAAGGAGTTAAATGAAAACAATAATCATCATTACAATAAGCATTTTATTTAGTTGTGTTTTAGTTTTTGCAGATGAATATGGAGACACATTGAATAAAGCAGAACAAGGATATGCGATCGCTCAATATGAGCTTGGAATCATGTATAAAAAAGGTGTTGGATTTCCACAAAATTATAAGCAGGCTTATATTTGGTTTAGCTTAGCTGCAGCACAAGGACATAAAGATGCTGAGAAAAAAAGAAATTTGATTGAGAGAAAACTTACTCCTCAGCAGTTAGGGTATGCCCAGGATCTTGCTGTTATAATACAGAAACATATAACAGCCTTGGATACCACATCTAAAATCGACCAGAAATCTACTAAACCTGTACCAGATAAAAAAAGTATAAATGGTAAATTTATTACAACTTCAAATCTTGGTACTCTATTCATTGTTACTGGCAACGTAATTAATCATACCTCAAATATTATAAGTCATGTCAAAATCCAGTGTATTTTGAATGCTAAAGGGAAGGCTGAAACAACCAGCCAGACAGTTTACTGTGGTAATGTTATTGCTGAAGATGTTTTAAAAAATAGCACGATGTTAGAAATTACCAGTCAATTAATGTTCAAAAACGGTCAAAGCAACAGAAATTTAGATGTAGAACCCGATGAAACTATTCCTTTCATGATAGTGTTTTCAGAGTTACCGGCAGGACTTCAGAGTTATGAAGTTGAGGTGACTGAGTTTGAAAAAGATAAGTAAGCTGCAGTAGGGTTCTGTTCAGTTAGTTATGGTGGAGTAATTTGATTTTTCCATACTCTTCTTATAACATCTTGCCCAACGCCTGCAGCTAGCCAGGAGTATAATCAAGCTTATATTTTTCCTTGATATAAATCCAGTGCTGGGCATACTCCTGCCAATATGATGTCAAATGTGCTTCCATTCTTCCGGACCTTTATAACCACTCTGATTTGCATTATCTTCAATAGCAAAAAGGTTTTCAGGGTCAGAAAATATGTCAGGCAGTTGATTAAGGATTATTGCTTTTTTGTTTTGGTTTTTGTAATGTGCATGCGGTCCATGAGTAAATAAATACATTTTGAATCTAACACCAAATTAAGCAGCTGGGTTTGACATGAAAACACCTGACAGTTCAACACCCCAAAGATTGGCATCTAAAAACGTTTCGATATCTGTGAAAACCAATAGTGTAATCTTGATCGCTACACTCCTACTTATTGGCATCTTGTGGGGTGCGACAATCCCACTTGCAAAGGTTGCTGTGTCAAGCGGCCATGCACCACTTGGCATTACATTTTGGGAGCAGGTCATCGTTGCGGTAGTATTAGGGGTTGTCTTGATTATCCGATCAATAATCTTACGGCGTCGACTTCGTGTGCCGCTCGACCGTGACTCCATTGTCTATTACAGTACAATAGCGGCTCTTGGAGCTGTTTTACCCAATCTTTTTTCTTATTGGGCAATGTCTCAACTACCTGCTGGCATCATGGCTATAATTGTCTCTTCAGTACCCATGTTTGCACTTGCCATTGCGATAGCAGCTTCCATAGAGCGCTTAGTGCCCTATCGAGTACTAGGTGTTTGCCTTGGATGTGCAGCCATCATTATACTGGTAGCACCAGATGCGAGTCTGCCAGATCCTGAAAAGGCCATCTTCGTTCTTGTTGGACTTGTCGCACCATTTTGCTACGGGCTGGAAGGAAATTACATCGCCCGTTTCACCCCACCGGAAGCCGAACCTATTATAACCCTATTTTGTGCCGCCATCATCGGTTCTTTGGTAACCGCTCCTCTGGCGTTGGCAACTGGAGCCTGGATCGACATGTTTGAGGCGTTTACTTCATCTGAACAAGCAATTTTCGGCCTATCGGTCATTCATGCCGCTGCTTATGCTGGCTATATTTGGTTGATTGGCAAGGCAGGACCGGTTTTTTCATCGCAGGTCGCTTATATCATCACAATATCTGCAATGTTTCTAAGTGCCATTTTCCTTGGCGAAGGCTATTCACCATATGCATTTGCATCACTGGCCCTGATGATTGCAGGTATGGTGCTTGTCCAGCCACCGCATGGGTTAAAGAGTTTTCCTCGAAATAAGGGTGATAAACACTCAAAGAATGTCAGTGATTAAAAATGCTGCAAAATGTTGAGACAGGTCACTAAGGCTGATAAGCTTCGCAAACGTCTTGGTGAAAGATCTGGAGCTTTTAATCCTCTCTCTAACTTTAAACCTAAAAATATGCATTACAAAACTTGGTTCAAGATCAGAAATCAGATTCAGCGTTTGGAACGCATTGGACTCTTGGAATTGAGTAGAATTTATTTATAGCGTGGACTGTTTGAAGTTCAACCGGAAAATATTAATAAGTTATTTATCTGAACATCTTCAAGCTCTGCTATCTCAGTTTTTTTCAAGCATAGCTATCCTTCCATTATCCGAGCTCTTGTAGTCTTATCTTGCAGACTGTTTTCTTGCAAGACGGTCATTTAAATATTTAAAAATCTATTTTTCTGATATTCACTTATTTCTTCAGTCATGTTTTACCTTTAATGCTTGAGTCTTTATTCATTACACATACTGTTTGAGTGTATTAAGGATGTTTATTCAGATTTTTTCCTGATCACCAGATAGACACCCAAAACAGTTACGAATATAGCTATTATTGACATAATCGATAAATATTCGTCAAACAATAACCATGCCTCGATGCTGGCTACTGCTGGAACCAAATAGAAATAGCTGGCCACTTTTGTTGTTTCGCCTTCACGAATCATATACATTAGTAGGAGAATGGCGGTGACAGACAAACCTATGACCAGCCAGGCAAGTGCAAAAATCAGCTGTTGGTCCCATACCACGTCACGAGCTTCGAGTGTCCAAGCCATTATGGCCATTAACAGCAAAACACTGACATATTGCCAAAATGATCCTGCAAGCAAATTCACATTTGCACCAAAACGTTTTTGGTATAAGGTGCCAATGGATATTCCAAACAAAGCGGTTATGGCAGCCAGCATTGCCGTCCAGTTCAGGCTAACATACTCTTGTTGGCTAGTGGTCAACAAAACAGATATGACTCCTATAAGGCCTAAGCCTAACCCAGTCCATTGAGTATAGTGCAGGCGAACACCAAGGAACCACCAGCCCAGAAAGGCGGTAAGTGCTGGTTGTAAACCTATGATGATGGCTGTTATCCCGGCAGGCATACCCCACTTGATGGCAGCAAATACTCCACCAAGGTATGCACCATGCACCAGAAAACCTGTGACCATTTGATGGCCCGCCTGACCCAGCGGCAATGGTTTAACCTTAAAAGCAAAACATAATAGTATAAAAACGACTGTGGTCAGAGCCATACGAATGAAAAGTAAATAAAATGGCTCAATAAATGGTAATGCATATTTCGCCGCAATGAAACCAGTGCTCCACAAAAATACAAATATAAAGGGAATTAATTTGATTAGGGCACGATGCATGAAAGATTTAGCTCCTCTCCAACATTGATAATTTGAAATTCTTGTAGCAGGTTCCACATGGATAATAATGTTTGATTTGGCTCAAATTAATATTTTAACGAACAGTCAACCAGATACCAAAAAGCATAACGCTAATACCAGACAAACGTGAAATGTTAATGTGGCGTATATCAGCACCCAAAAGGCCAAAATGATCAATGATGGCAGCAATGATAAACTGAGATGCAACAATAACTGTAAAAGCAGTCACAAGTCCCAGGCGAGGGACGCTATACCCAATGGTTGAGATAATTACTAATCCCAAAGGACCAGTTAAAAGAGCGTAAGTGGGGATATTTTGTACAGAAGACAAATTCCCACCCCTCATTAGCAGCATAGTAATCCCAATAATGAGCCCACCTCCTCCATAAGTTATGAACACACTCTCAAGATTTCCTATATTTTTATCTATAACGCCTATGAGTTGTCCTTGTAAAGTAACTGCAAACCCACCGATTGCAGCAATTATTAATAAATATAATAGATTCAAAATAATTTCCTCTAACATAAAATTGAAAAATAAAAATTTAATCAATAAAACCTAAAAAAGCAAGTATGTGTATGACGTCTTCATTGCCATTTTTTTCGATAGAATGTTGGTTAACTCGATTGTTGGTGTTCTGAAGATTTTACAATGTCCCATACACCAAGGGAAAATATCGTGCCTTGAAACCAAGAAAAACCCCTGCGTTGTTTTGGCATATTTTAAAATTTTCATGGTCTTTACTTCTTGAACAGGATAGTAAAGGGGAATAAATTTGACAATTGATCAGATTTTAAACACAAAAAAAGGATACGAACCCATGGTCGATAACGGCAAAACACCAAATAACCTGAATTTTCAGGTCGACAAAAAAAATCTTTATAGAGAAATAGCAATAACAGATCTTAAAATTGCCAATATACGGCAATTGATCCCAGTGAACATTGACGGATCCGATGACAACAGCAGGGAAACTATTTTCATTGGCAATACCCAACTTGGAACTCCCCAGGGCCCCATCCCCATGCAGGCAGTACTTGAAGCCACCAGCATAGAAGAAGCCATGGATCTTTTTCCTAAAGCCATGGAATTAGAAACCCAGAAGGTGATTGAAAATTTCAAACGCTTGGAAGCCCAACAGAAAAAAGAAAAGTCCAATATTATTATGCCGGGGATGAATTAATGTCATTCTGCTGAGTACTTGAAAGCATACATATTTTTGCCCAGTTCTGTATAATTACTTTTAGATTATTGAAAAAAATCAATTTGACTTTGCGTCATTAAAAATAATTCATCGGGGAAAAAATGGCATTGATTCTCAACATTTTATGGTTTATCTTTGGCGGCGGTTTTATGGCTTGGCTTCTTTGGATCCTGCTAATTATGCTAAA
>JAUCGD010000010.1 GCA_030377945.1 Desulfobacterales bacterium HSG17
GAATGATATTCCTTCTGAGCTTATTATCAGAAGCATTATCGGAGATACAATAAAAGATTTATTATTTAAAAAATATATTCCGCGGGTTTTTATAGCAAGTGCTGAAAGGACTGGTTCTGCCATTTTTCAAAAGGAGCTTGATTTTACCCGTAATCGCCTGGTTGATCTGCTGGGAGATAAATCGTCAAGTCTTCATCCATTTGATCTGCTTGATAAATTTTCTTCGGAATATCCCATTCCTGTTAGAAGAAATGTTGATTTCATTCGTGAATTATCCTCAATATCAAATAAAGACAGTTTTATTTATCAAAATCATCCTGGTATTCTTGAAGATTTTTCAAATATCATAGCCGGGGAATACAAAGTCACAAAAGACGGAGATGTGCAGTATGTACCAGAGTCAAACAAGCGGCTGCGTCTTTCAATGGTAGAAAGCTCAAGTGCTGTAAGATCGCTTCTTGATATATGGTTTTATATGCGCCATACAGCAAAACCCGGTGACATGTTTATTGTTGACGAACCTGAATTAAATCTGCATCCTGAAAATCAGCAGCGTATTGCCAGGTTATTTGCGCGTCTGGTCAATATCGGTATTAAGGTATTTATTACAACACACAGCGATTATATTATTAAGGAACTTAATACCTTGATTATGCTGAATAAAAAAACAAATTTCACAAACCGGATTGCTGCTGAGGAAAAGTATAATGAAAAAGAATTTATCTCTGCTGACAAGGTAAAGGTTTATATTGCTGAAAATCAGCTTGTTTTAAAAAAAGGAAATAAGAAAAGAACCTTATGTATGTCACTAACCCCGGCAGATATAGACTCGAACCTGGGTATTGAAGTAAAAAGCTTTGATACGACCATTGATGACATGAACAGGATTCAGGAAGCTCTTGTCTGGGGGGATGAATAGTATATGTCTGATATTGCAACACTAAATAATATGATACATGATAATGCAAAGATTACATTACTAGATCATTACGATAAAGCTTACGTTCTCCTGCAAGAATCTGATACTCCTGATTCAAGTGTGCAGATTAAAGGCTTGCCTCAAGATGCAGTCATTATAAAGATTGATGATGCATTTAAAAACGATCAGTTTTTTTCAGGTAAAAACGGAGAATGCAAAAGGGCTGACTATGCAATAATAGCAAAAGCAGGAGATAAAAAACGTATTCTCTATATTGAGATGAAAAAAACAAAGGATCAGCGCAATTCCATAGTCAAACAGCTTAAAGGTGCCAAATGCGTAATGGATTATTGTTGTAATATTGCTTCTGTATTTTACGGTAAATCAGGATTTTTATCCGGGTATGAACCGCGTTTTATATCTTTTGGACATACCTCTTCCATAAGAAAACGAAGAACCAGAATCAAACGATCTGAATCTATACACAGCACCCCTGAAAATCTGATGAAAATTGACTGGCCTGCAAATGTTCAGTTTAGTCATTTAGCCGGGTGATGATTCAGAGTGAAGGGGAAAAACTGAAACTTCAAATATTACGAAATTTTACAGGGCAGGAGGATTCTATATGATTGAAAAAATTTCTCTTACAAATTTTACTGTATTCAGCAGACTGGACCTTGTGTTTTCCCCAAAAATAAATATTATCATCGGGGAAAACGGAACTGGGAAAACTCATCTGCTTAAAGCTGTTTTTGCCCTGTGTTCTGCCAATAATACATTGAAAAAAGATGCAGATATGAGCCAGGAAGAAATTTCAAGGCTTCTTAAGGAAAGATTTGTAAATACTTTTATGCCCCTTAAAAATAAAATCGGCAGTATGCTTTATTTCAGCAGTACGGAAAATGCTCAGGTTAAGGCTGATTTTGAGCATGATAAAAGGATTGCGTTTTCTTTTCATGAAAATTCCAAGTCTTTGAGCATAACGGAAAACAAAGACTATCAGAACTATGTACCTGAGCCGGTTTTTATTCCCACCAAAGAAGTGCTTGCGCTTATGGAAGGGTTTGTAAGCCTTTATAACAAGTTTCATTTATCTTTTGATATTACCTATTATGATATTTGTTCTCTTCTGGATCTTCCCTTTGCACGGGAGGAAAGATTAAATGACAAGACTGTATGGGCAATAAATGAAATTGAAAAACTGGTGGGCGGCAAATTCATTTTTCATGGGGGCGGCCGTGTTACGTTCAGGACAGAAGATAATGAATATTCAGCCAATGTTATAGCAGAAGGCTTTCGCAAGGCAGGAATGCTCTCCCGCCTTCTTGAAACCGGAACCATTCTGCCAGGTGAAAGCGGGCCTCTTTTATGGGATGAACCTGAAGGAAACATGAATCCCATGATTATGAAACTGATTGTTGAAATCCTGCTTGAGCTTTCCCGCAAAGGTCAGCAGATTATCCTGGCTACCCATGATTATGTTTTGCTCAAATGGTTTGATCTGCTTATGGATAAGGACAAAAAGGATGAGGTGAGATTTCATACCCTGTTTTCTGATCCGGTTTCAGATAAAGTTAAACTCCAAAGCACAGAAGATTATCGTCAAATTGATCAAAATTCTATTTCAGAAACATTGAGTAATTTGTATGATGCAGACATTAACAAGTCATTTGGAGGTTTATAAGTGATAACCTTAGATGAACAAGATTTGCGAATTTCATTAGAAAACGCTGTAAACGGGGAAAATTTTGACCGCGATGAAATAAAAAATGGGACAAGTATTCAGCCGGTTGATTTAATTTTTGAATTTGAAAAATACTATTTATTTGTTGAAGTAAAAGATCCTGACGTGCCCGGGGCTTCAAACCCGGAGCATTTTAGAAAAGATCTTCAAACTGGCAAAGTAATACGGAAAGTAGCTGGAAAATTTAGAGATACTACTTTTTTCAGAATGAATCAAGGTAAGAATGACAAACCCATTAAGTATTTGTTTTTGCTTTCAATGGCTTCTTTAGACCCTATTTTGCTCTCAAATAAACAAGATGAGTTAAGAAAATCATTGCCTGCTGTACATCATTTTTGGGAAAGTGATATAACATGTATGGTTATAAATATTCAGCAATGGCAGAGATTATTTGGCACTGATTCACTTACTCGAATCAGCGAGATATCGTCATGATTATTTTTTGTGGCTTTTAAGATAACAAACAATTCAAAAAGGACAATAAATAAATGGAAACCTCAAAGCTCAAAACATTTGCTCAATATGCCCGCAGGGCATTGCTGGAACTTATTGAAAATAAACTGGTATTTGTACTGTCTCCTGACAGTCTGGCACGGCGGGAAAATCCCAAGGCTGTGGCTGAGCTTGAAAAACAGATTCAGGCGGGTACTAAAGAAGCTGTGATTGAAAAGGCTGCTTATACCTGGTTTAACCGCTTTTGTGCCCTGCGGTTTATGGATGTTAATCAATATAACCGAGTTGGTGTGCTTTCTCCTGCTGACGGGCAGATTCAGCCGGAGATTCTGGCTGAGGCAAAGATGGGGGTTATGGATGAAAATATGATTCCTGCTGATGTTCAAACCAGGGTTTCAGATCTGTTAGGCGAGAGAATTCCTTCTCATGATTCCCAGAATGAGGCTTATGCACTGATTATTGTTGCTGTGTGCAATTACTGGAACAGGGTTATGCCTTTTATGTTTGAGCGCATTGCCGATTTTACCGAGCTTTTAATGCCTGATGATCTGGTTTCCGACAATTCCCTGCCTGCACTTATCCGCGAGGCCATGAGTCCTGATGTTTGTGAGGATGTGGAGGTTATCGGGTGGCTGTATCAGTTTTATGTTTCAGAGAAAAAGGATGAGGTTTTTGCAGGGCTGAAGAAGAATAAGAAGATAACACCGGAGAATATTCCGGCTGCGACTCAGCTTTTTACTCCTGAATGGATTGTTAAGTATCTTGTGGAAAATTCTCTTGGCAGGTTGTGGATGCTTAACAGGCCGGGTTCCAGGCTTGTTCACAGGATGGAGTATTATATTAAGCCGGACCAGGAGGAGACTGATTTTCTCAGGGTTTCTTCGCCTGAGGAGATTAAGGTTTGTGATCCTGCCTGCGGGTCAGGGCATATGCTGGTTTATGCTTTTGAGCTTTTGTATGCGATTTATGAGGAAGAAGGGTATGACGGGACTGAGATTCCGGGGTTGATTCTGGGGAAGAATCTGTTTGGGATTGAGATTGATGAGCGTGCTGGGGGGCTTGCTTGTTTTGCTTTGGTTATGAAGGCGCGGGGCAAGTATCGGCGGTTTTTTCGGAAGGCTGTGCAGCCAAAGGTTTGTGTTTTGGAGAATGTTTTGTTTATAACCACGAATGACATGAATAACACGAATGAAGAGTTTTTTAAAACTGAAGATGAAAACGGATTAATACAGATTATTATGGAGTTGTGCAAGACAGGGGTGGATAGGAATGCGTTGATTCATGATCTGTATTTGTTTACAGAGGCTGATAATTTCGGCTCTCTGCTGAAACCGGAGTTGTCGCCCCATGATTTTGAAAAGCTGATTCCGGCTGCTGAAGATCTGGAAAAAGAGTATTTTTCCGATGTTTTTCTCAGTCCTCTTACAAAAAAGATCAGCTTGGCGCTGAAACAGGGGTATTTTCTCAGTTCTAAATATCATGTGGTTATTGCCAATCCTCCGTATATGGGTGGTAAGGGGATGAATGGGAGTTTGGGGACGTGGGCAAAAGAGAATTACCCGAACAGCAAATCCGACCTTTTTGCCATGTTTATTGAACGTGGTTTCAAATTGCTTGTAGATATGGGTTATAATGCAATGATTACAATGCAAAGCTGGATGTTTCTTTCATCTTTTGAAACATTGCGACAAAAATTATTAACAAATCAAAATATTGTCTCGTTAATACAGATAGGTTACAATAGTTTTCCTGAGCTAAATTCTAAAGTTGCTCAAGCATGTGCTTTTATATTGGTGAATTGTCAAAGGTATACGGTTGGTTCATACATAAATCTAAATGATGTTTCTCAATCGGCTGATAAAGAGAAAATTTTTATAGAAAAGAAAAAGAAAAAAGATATTCACTGGGTTAATCAACAAGATTTCAGTAAAATACCAGGTAGCCCAATTGCATATTGGGTAAGTGAAAAACTTGTTGAAATTTATTCAAATAGTAAACAGTTTCATGACATTGCTGATTCAATTCAAGGCATGATTACTGGTAATAACAATAAATTTTTGCGAAGATGGCCTGAAGTCAATTCCACAAAATTATCACTTAATAAAGCATTAATTGATGATGTTGATACAATTAACTCTTTTTGGATTCCTTACAACAAGGGGGGAGATTTAAGAAAATGGTATGGGAATAATGAATTTGTTTTGAATTGGAGCAATAAGGGTAAAGATTTAACAAGATCAAGAACTAAAAATGCTCAGTTTTATTTTAAACCTTGCATAACTTGGACTTTTATTACTTCTTCATTTTTTACTGCTAGAAAATGTACCCAAGGATTCGTCTGGGATGTCGCTGGATCAAGTGTTTTTCCACACCAAAATGATTATTTTGGCAAATTATTATGTTTCATGTGTTCCAAGATTGGAAAAACAATTTTAGATGCAATTAATCCTACTCTAAATTATCAAGTAGAAAACATTCTTTCACTCCCAGTTCATATTAATCTTGATAGCAACAATAATAGAATTACTCAACTGATGGAATTGTTGGTTATTACCACACGAACAGACTGGGACTCCTACGAAACTTCTTGGGATTTTAAAACGCTCTCACTCCTACAATCCGACTATCGCCAGCCCACACTCAAAACCACCTACACAACCCTCCGCACCCACTGGCAAGAAATAACCCTTGAAACACAGCGCCTCGAACAAGAAAACAACCGCATCTTCATTGAAGCCTACGGACTGCAAGACGAACTTACCCCTGAAGTGCCCCTTGCAGAAATCACCCTTACCTGCAACCCCCACTACCGCTACGGAGGCAAAAAAACCGATGAAGAACTTGAAAAACTGCTCCTTGCCGACACCATCAAAGAATTCATCTCCTATGCTGTGGGCTGCATATTCGGGCGGTTTTCCCTTGACAAACCCGGCCTCATACTCGCAAACCAGGGAGAAACCATAGAAGACTATCTCGCACAAATCCCAAAACCGACATTTGCACCGGCCAAAGACAACGTAATCCCCATAATGGACAATGACTGGTTCACAGACGACATAACAGAACAATTTAAAACATTCCTGAAAACCACATTCGGCCTGGAAAACTACACAGAAAACCTCGCATTCATAGAAAATGCAATAGGAAAAAACATAAGCCAGTACTTCCTGAAAAACTTCTACCCAGACCACATAAAAACCTACAAAAAACGCCCCATCTACTGGATGTTCTCATCCCCGAAAGCCAGCTTCAACGCCTTAATCTACATGCACAGATACAGACCTGACACAGCATCAATAGTGCTGAACAACTACCTGCGCGAATATACAACCAAACTGGGCGCAAGAAAAGAAAACCTTGAAAACATAAGCATAAGCGCCGCAGCATCACAAAAAGAAAAAACAAAAGCCATAAAAGAAATCGAAAAAACCAAAAAAATCATAGAAGAGCTGAACACCTATGAACGCGAAACCCTCTACCCCCTGGCAGCAAAACAAATGGAAATAGACCTTGACAACGGAGTAAAGCAAAACTACCCAAAATTCGGAAAAGCATTGAAAAAGGTTACAGGGCTGAGTTAATCATGGTTCCCCAAAAAGTGAGATTATTATGAACAATGAAAACAAACAAAATGACCCAAACAAAAGAACTGTCAGCATAAAAAATCTCTATCTTGACCCGAATAATTTCCGGCTGATACACCAAAGCGATTATGTGAAAGTCGGTGATGACAAAATTAAAGATAAAAATATACAACATCGCACTTTTATAATGCTCACAGGTGATAAAAATCAGCATATTCAGGATTTGTTAGACAGTTTTAAAGCCAATGACTATCTGCCCGTAGATCAGATACAGGTTCGGCAGCTTGAAGACGGAGGATATGTTGTTATTGAAGGAAACAGGCGAATTGCCGCACTGAAATATCTGCATCAAAAATATAATGATAATAAAATTGATTTAGGAAACCTTAATAAATCCATTTTCACTAACACCCCTGTGGTATTTTATACTGACAGCAATAAAATTCATCATCTTACCCTGATGGCTTTGAAACATATAAGCGGAAATAAAAAATGGGGTGAATGGAATCAGGCAAAATTAATAGAAATACTTAAAAATACACACAATCTGCCTGAAAATGAAATTTGCAGCCGCATTGGGATAAAAAAAGTTGAACTGCGCAGAACTTTACGAGCCTTATCCTTTATTGAACAATATATTGAATCAGATTACGGAGACCAGTTCAATGAAAAAATGTTCCCGCTGTTTCGTGAAGCAATTTATCGTTCAAATATAAAAAAATGGTTAAACTGGGAAGAAACGGAATATAAGGCTGAAAACCTTGAAAACCTTGAACTTTTTTTCTCCTGGCTATCGGAAGAACCTGATTTGGAAGCAGACGGTGATATGGGATATGGAGATAAATATCTTCCTCCTGCACTTGTTAAACGTGAAGATGTCCGAACATTGGATAAAATAATAAATGACAAAAAAGCTATTGCACAGCTTAAACTGAGCAGGGATATTAATACAGCATACCGTTCCAGCGATCATATTTTTAATGAACGCCAGCAAAGTGCAATTATTACTATTGACCGGGAAATAGACACCCTTAATCAAATGACAATAAAGGGTGAATACTTACCTGGGCTTGAAAATACCCTGAACCGTTTACAGGGTGTAGTTGACAGAGCAAAAGCCCTTGGCCTTTCAGGAGTTGAACAGAAAACTGTATTCCATGATCGTATTGACATTCATTTTAAATCAATAAATATTTTAAATTACAAACTGCTAAAAAATACAACTTTAAATGGTTTTTCCCGTATTAATCTGTTTGCAGGCATTAATAACTCAGGCAAAACAACACTGCTTGAAGCTGTGTATCTGCTTTGCAGGCAAAATGATTTTACAGGGCTTTTTGAAATTGTCCGGCGCAGGGGTAAGATTTCAAAAGATCGTATAAATCCTGAATGGTTTCTGGAGCAAATACAGCATGGTATAGAAATTGAAGGTATTTTTGACAACAGCTCTGCATCTGTACAAATAAAACATTACCAGGAAGAAAACAGCGGCATTGACAAGAGCCATTATCTTGAATCTGTTGAGATAACTTCAATGTATAATGGAATAAATCAAGATTCTCTGACAAAAATTTTTAAAGGCCGTGAACGGGAAACCCTTACAACAGGGACAAAGATTCTTTGTCCTGTTGTTTACAGCAGTCCCTTTTTTCTAAATGAACCCCATCGTTATGCTTCTTACTATCATAAAAGCACACAATCCAAAGCACTGCCTAAAATATTTGAATTTATTAAAAAAACAGTAATTGATACAATTGAGGATGTCCGGCTTGTTGATGAATGGCAGCGGTTTTTAGTAACAGACAGCTGCCATGAGTATGCGATTGATCTTACAGGATATGGAGAAGGTTTGCAGAGAATTTTCTTTATATCATTATTATTTGCATCTGCACAAAACGGAGTATTGCTAATAGATGAATTTGAAAATGCAATTCATACGGATTTAATATCCAAATTTACGGAATTTATTCACGGTCTGGCTGTTTTATTTAATGTTCAGGTATTTATAACTTCTCACAGCAAAGAATGTATTGATGCTTTTGTTAAAAATATCCCGAAAATTGAAGACCTGTTTGTATGTGCCCTGGTTGAAGGAGATAAAGGTATAAAAACAAAAGAATATACAGGCTCAAAATACAGACGGATGCTGGAAGCCGGTAACATTGACATCAGGAGGGCAAAATAGTGGAAGATGTGAAAGCACTTTTTATTTTTTGCGAAGGCCCCCATGATGTGGCATTCTGCCGCTTGATTTTTAAATACTGCTTTAACATAAAAACCGTAAAATGGAAATTCAGCAAATACCCGTCTCCGCTGAGCCAGATATTTAAACAAAACATGAAAAATCATGCTGCACAGGATATGAGCCTGGATATGGCGCATAAATTTTTTCTTCCTGATAAAACCCTGGCAGATGAAAAAGAAAATCAGATAGTTTTGTTATTTAATTCAGGCGGTAAAACCAAACCTGAAAACCCAAAACTGTTTTTAGCAAATTATTTAAGTCTTATTGATGAAGCTGGCACATTGCCTGATGATATTGATAATATTGAAAAAGTTATCAATGATACAAAATATCTTTTTATCTATGATGCAGATCATGAAGCAGCACCAACTGTTTTTCAGAATTGTAAAAACTCTTTTTCACATATTGAAGATACACATTTTATTAAAGAAAATTTCATTCCTTTATCTGAAAACCATTTATTCGTAATCACAGAAAATAAGGCAGTATATATCTGGAGAAATTCTGACACGAAAAAAGGAACCCTGGAAGACATATTAATCCCTTTATTTAGCAGCCACAGCAAAGAAAAACTGGATAATGCAGAAAAATATGTGGATGAATCTTTTGAATGGGAGATTAACCACGATCAGGAAATAATGAAATATGCATCAATTGCAAAACGTAACAAGGCCATTATTTCTTCAGCAGGACAAGGCCGGAAACCGGGACGCCCAATGAGTGCAATGATTGATGATAATATTTTTGCTGCAAAAAAGGATTTTCAGGAAAATAAATCTGTTCAGGACTTTGCAGATTTTATTTGCAATTTTGCTGGTTTGGAAAAAATAACATGAATATACTTTATCGGAAAAAGCAATAGACATTATCGGAAATAAGATTTGTAGTAAAAAAATCCCCCCTTGAGGGGGGCAGGGGGGTGTCGCACCCAGTATTTCTGTTCAACAACACCCCCCTTACTCCCCTCAAGGGGGAATAAAAAGGTAAATTTTTATTTCCGATAATGTTTATTGTAGAGCAGTATCTTTGGAGGTGTTAACAACATGGAAATCAAAGAGATATTAAATCAAATAGCCAGGGGTGAAGACAATTCCAAGGAAGAACTGAGGCGATTGTTTCAAAGCATTGATCTTCTGCATGGCGATGAAATACCCACAAAAGCAGGAATTGATAAACTTGACAGGCTGAGATTCAGGGATTTTATTAAGGATAATTATAAAACTGATCTGCCGGATGATCCTGAAAAACTTATTAATCTTCTTCAAAACATGAATCTCGCCAGTGAACAGGGAACCATGAACCTGGCAGGGGTTCTTTTATTTGCAGAAAAACCTGAATGGATTAAGCCGGAATTTATTGTCAAAGCTGTAAATTATCCAGGTAATGACATTTCAGTATCTGAATATCTTGACAGTGAAGATTTCAACGGGCCAATAAAAAAGATTTTCCAGGATTCCCTTGGTTTTATAATGCGGAATCTTAAAAAAATCCAGGCAGGTCAGAATGTAAATACTCTTGGTGTGCCTGAAATCCCGCAGATTGTTTTTGAAGAGCTTCTTGTTAATGCTCTTGTACACAGGGATTATTTAGTCAGTGCTGCAATTCGGATTTTTATCTTTGACAACAGGATTGAGATAATAAGCCCAGGCCATCTCCCGAATAACATGACAGTTGAAAAAATAAGAACCGGCAATTCCAATATCAGAAATCCGATTCTGGCATCTTTTGCAGCCAAGAACATGCTTCCCTATCGGGGACTTGGTTCAGGAATCAGAAGATCCCTTGAAGAGTGGCCTGATATTGACTTTACTGATGACCGTAAAGGATGCATATTTACAGTTATTGTGCGCAGAAAGGCGTAAACAGATAAAGAAAAAAATATGAATAAAATAGCCCAGGCTCTTGAAGCCTTATTTGAAAGACACAGGATCGTATTCTGGTATGATGAGAAAAAAGAACTTTGGGATGAGTATGAAAGCCTGGAGATTGAAGATATTGAAAAAATTGAAATAACAAACAATCAATTCATGGTAAAACACAGAATTCTCAGACAGGAACCAGACACAAAATTCCTGCTTTATCATCAAGGTCCGCGTCCGGCAGATATTGACAACTGGCTTCTTGATGTGCAGTTGGCTTATGGAAACCTGAGAGCAGACCAGTCTGCAATCCGGCTGAGTGAAATGGGGCTGGGGCTTGAGTTTATTGATATTATTAATGAACATGCTGAGTTTTTTAACCTGACAAAATTCAGGGAAAGCCTGAAAAAACTCCTGAAACCTGATGATACACAGACCTTGGTAAGAAAAAAAATGCTTGCAGTCTGCGCTGCCTCAGATCCCCGGCCTGATGCAGTGATTGAAAGCCTTTTAGCAGAACTTGCTGAAAAAAAAGAAGACAGATTCAAGCTTATAAAAAACTGCTCTCTTGAATCCTTTTTATGGAACCTGCTGGAAAAACGCTATGAATACAAATCCCAAACCCCTGGGATTCAGGATTTTGCCATACAATTATTCAAATCCTGCTATGAAATGAATCAGGATAACCCTTTGCAGCTTAACACAGATGCAATTGTCTTTCTTAAACGCTGGAAAAACAACATAAGGCAGCAAAAAGCCTTTGAAACCCTTTCAAAAGAATGTGCGGAAATATTAAACATAGAAAAAGACCT
Source organism: Desulfobacterales bacterium HSG17 (assembly GCA_030377945.1). The sequence goes on from JAUCGD010000010.1 coordinate 11,617, forward strand.
GCACAAAAGGGATATTTCATCTCTTAAAGAACTAGATTATTTTGAACTCATTGACATGAAAATATTAGGGGAACTTGCAAAAAATGTTGTTAATCAGACAATTTCTTCAATTGACAGGGAAAACTTAATAAGACAGAGAAAACTCAGCCACTGGTATGAAAAATACAAAGACCTTTATCAAGCCATAGATTTTGGTGCAAGATTTATCAATGCACTTGAACAGGCCGAACTTGCTGTTGAATCAATGCAGGACGGAATCTGCAAATATACAAAATCCTGGTTTATCCTGGATCAGTTTTACCGCAAATACATCTATCATTCCCGAAAATCAGGACAAGTTTCAATGCTTGACAACCTTTCCGATAAAGTGGAAAACCTGTATTCAAATAATTTTCTCCTTGCACTAAACAACAACTGGCAGAAGATTATTGACAAATGCCATAAATGGGAGAGCTTTAATATTGATCTGCAAAGACATTTTTTCAGAAAAAAGATTTACCCTTTTCTCAGGGACAAAAAAAAGGTAATTGTCATAATCTCGGACGCGCTGCGATTTGAAGCAGGAGAGGAGCTTAACAGCCTGATACGTAAAGAAGACAGGTTTGAAGCTGTAATTGAACCCATGCTCACCATGCTGCCCAGCTTTACAGGGCTTGGAATGGCCTCTCTTTTGCCAAACAGGGAAATAAAATTTGCAGATAATGATCCAGCCAATGTTCTTGTGGACGGGCAGAGCAGCAGGGGAACGGAAAACAGGTCAAAAATCATAGACAGCAATGTAAAAGGCAGGGCAAGGGCAATGACTGCAAGGGAACTCAGGGAGATGAACAAAACCCAATGCAGGGAATTGTTCCGGGAACATGACCAAATCTATATCTTTCATGACCGTATTGACGCAATAGGGGATAAAAAAGAATCTGAGGAAAGGGTGTTTGATGCAGTTGAAGAAACCTTTGGAGAATTGATTGAAATAGTTAAAAAGCTCACAGGTGCAAATGCCAGCAACTTAATAATTACCTCAGATCACGGGTTTATTTATCAAAACAGGGCTATTGAGGAAAGCGACTTTATCAGTCCTGATAAGAATATTAAGGATGAAAATGTAATGCACCGCTCCAGGCGGTTTCTCCTGGGAAAAAATCTGCATGAAAACTCCAGCATGAAAAAATTTACATCCTGTGAGGCAGGAATTGAAGGGGATATGGATATTTTAATTCCCAAGTCAATAAACAGGATACGGATTAAAGGCGCAGGAAGCAGGTTTGTTCATGGGGGTGCATCTCTTCAGGAGATTGTCATTCCTGTTATAAAGATAAATAAAAAACGCAAAAGCGATATTTCCCAGGTCAGAGTTGACTTTCTGGGCAGTTCAACATCAGTTATCACAACAGGCCAGTTGTCAGTTTCATTTTATCAGGCAGACCCGGTAACAGCCAAGAAACAGCCAAGAACCCTTTGGGCAGGGATTTATTCAAAAGAAGGTGAAACAATTTCTGACAGCCATGAAATATGCTTTGATTTTACTTCTGAAAATCCCAGGGACAGGGAAAAAGAGCTGAGGTTTGTTCTGACCCAAAAGGCTGATGATTTAAACGGGCAGGAAGTATTTCTGCGTCTTGAGGAAAAGGTTGCAGGAACATCTCATTACAGGGAATATAAATCCCTTAGATATGAAATCAGGCGCTCAATTGTAAGCGATTTTGATTTTTAGGGATTCTAATATTTAAGGATAAAAACCATGACAAAACTTGATGATAAAATCAATGAACATTTTCCCGGGCTTGTTGTGCGTAAGGATCTGGTTAAAATAGTCAAAGGCAATGCTATTGTTCCTTCCTATGTTCTTGAATACCTGCTGGGGCAGTATTGCGCCACATCAGAAGAGCAAAGCATAAAAACCGGCATAGAAACTGTCAAGGAAATACTGGGAAAGCATTATGTGCATAGAAATGAAGCAGGTTTAATCAAATCTGTTATCAGGGAAAAAGGGCGGCACAAGGTTATAGACAGGGTAAGCATTGCTCTTAATGATAAAGATGATGTGTATGAAGCCTCATTTAGTAATCTCGGCATAAAAAAGATTCTGGTTGATGCAGATACGGTTAAAAAACATCCCAGGTTTCTTGTAAGCGGTGTATGGTCTATTGTTGATATTGAGCATCAGTATTTTGAAGATAATGCGGTTTCCCCCTGGATAATCAATACAATCAAGCCGATCCAGCTATCTTCTTTTGATTATGAGCATTATATTAATGCAAGAAAAAAATTTGATCTTGAAGAATGGATAGACCTTCTTATTCAAAGCATAGGATTTAACCCGGAAATGCTGGGCAGGAGAAATAAACTGCTTCAGCTTGTGCGCCTCATTCCCTTTTGCGAACGAAATTACAATCTTATTGAGCTTGGGCCAAAAGGTACAGGCAAATCCCATATCTTTTCCGAGTTTTCACCTCACGGTATTTTAGTATCAGGAGGAGAGATAAGCGTTGCAAAGCTGTTTATCAATAACAGCACAGGTAAAATAGGACTGCTGGGATACTGGGATACAGTTGCTTTTGACGAATTTGCAGGCAAAAAAAAGCGTGCAGATAAATCCCTTGTGGATATTATGAAAAATTACATGGCAAACAAAAGCTTTTCCAGGGGAGTTGATACAACAGGGGCAGAAGCATCAATGGTTTTCCTGGGAAATACAGGCCATACCCTTGCCTATATGCTGAAAAATTCAAATCTATTTGAAGAACTGCCGGACCAGTACTATGACCCTGCTTTTTTAGACAGGCTCCATTTTTACATTCCAGGCTGGGAAACAGATATTATTCGTGGAGAAATGTTTTCCCAAGGCTACGGTTTTGTTGTGGATTATCTTGCGGAGATTTTAAGGCATCTGAGAACCCATGATTATTCGGACATCTATTCTCAATATTTTCAAGTGGAAAACAAAATATCAACCAGGGATAAAGACGGAATAAACAAAACCTTTTCAGGGCTTATGAAAATCCTGTTTCCCCATAAACAGGCAGAAAAAAAGGAAATAGAAGAAATCCTGCAATTTGCAGTTGAAGGCAGGAAAAGAGTTAAAGATCAGATAATAAAGATTGACCCAACATTTCCAAAAGTAAATTTCGCATATATTCCCACTGACAGTAAAGAAATCGTTAATGTAAAATGCCTTGAAGAGCAGGAGTACCCGCAGTTTTTTAATCTGTCCGCATCTGAGGCTCAGGCATCTGAAGCTCAGGCATCTGAAACTCAAGCCCTGGAAAACATTGAAACACAGGAAGCAGAGCAAAAAAACACCCATATAATAGTCAAGGAAAACCAGCGGGGCATAAGCTATGACAAGCTTTTTGGGCCGTATATAAAAGATGCGGGTAAAATAGTGCTGACAGACCCGTATATCCGCGCTTTTTTTCAAATCAGAAATCTCATGGAATTTATTGAAACACTGGCAAAATTCAAGCCTGAAGACACTGAGGTTGAGCTTGTCCTGCTAACTGTGGAAGATGAATTCAAAGGGCCTCAGCAGCTTGATTATTTTATAAAAATCCAGGAAAACTGCATAATGGCAGGGATCAGGTTTTCATGGGAGTTTGATAAAACAAAATCCATCCACGCCCGGCATATTGTAACAGACAGCCAATGGAAGATTATTTTAGACAGGGGCTTAGATATTTTTCAGCACTATGAAATGAACGACACCTTTGCCCTTGCCAACCGGCTTCAGCAGTACAGGACGTGCAGGGCTTTTGAGGTAACGTATTTAAATGCTATGGAAAATAAATAAAGAATTTTGCAATGCAAAATCTTCAAAAACTTCATGCAGGCATCAAGGCATTGCAGCAGTTGAAGTCAGTGAATTAAAACCGGCACAAACCTCATAAATACCAACAGGTTCTTTTCTGCCTCTTACTGCCACCCTGTCAATAAAATTGATTGAAAAATGTTTTGTATGTTTTAATTCTTTATATGTATATTCACTAATGAGAAAAGGGGTGTTATATGTTTTGGTAAGTCCTTCAATCCTTGATGCAAGATTAACAGCATCGCTGATAACTGTTGTTTCCATGCGGTTATTTTCACCTATGGTTCCCAGCATTAATTCTCCTGTGTTAATGCCTATCCCGATTCGGATTTCAGGAAATCCCTTTTCTTTCTGGTTTATGTTAAAATATTTGAGATTTTCAAGCATTTCCATTCCAGCCTGAACTGCCTGGTCTGCATTATAGAAAAGAGCCATTATAGCATCGCCTATAAATTTATCTATAAAACCTTTATGCTTTCTTAATACAGGACCCATTGCACTTAGGTATGAATTAAGAAACTTGAAATTTGCTTCAGGAATCATGGATTCCGAAAGAAGAGTAAAACCTCTTATATCAGTAAATAACACACTTAAATCTTTTTGAACATTATCTCCAAAGGTAATTTCCTTTATACTTTTTCTGCCCAGCAGTTCAAGAAATTCATGGGGTACAAAACGGTTACATGCCTGCAACAAAGCTGTTTTTTCATCAAGATGATGCTGGATTTCTTTTGTCTGCTCTTTTACCTTATCTTCAAGATGCAGATTAAATTCCTGGATCTCTTTTTTCTGCTGTTCAACAAGAGTATAAAGTTCTGAATTTTTTATTGTTGTTCCGATAATAACACATAAGGATTTGATAATTCTTATATCTGCCTGGGAAACATCAAGCACCTCCTCAAGTGAACCAAGTGTAACAATTCCTATGGGATTGTTTTCATATTGAATAGGGATATGAAGGGTTGTCCTGGGAGTTTTTAAAAGCTGAAGGGTTTTTTTATCTTTTTCAAACAAAGGCATATCCATGATTTTCATGGCATCAGGCACAAAAAGATGTTCATTTTTTAAAAAAACTGCCCCAAGAACACTGTCAGGAGGATTGAGATTAATAAAGGTATTTTGAAAAAACTTTTTAAAATTATTAACAGTATCACCATGTGCTTTATTCGAGGCTATTCCTATCTTTAATATAAGCCTGTCATCTTTGGAAATCCAGATTAAACCTGAATTAAATTTAAACAGCCTGATAAGCTCATTTAAAATAATTTCAAAAATGGATTCAATGGAAAAAAGCCTGTTTGTATTGCAGATAAACTCAATCAGGCTGTCTGCTTTTTCCTGAAATGATTTAACAAAATTAAATTTTTTTTCCTTATTCCGGTAAACCAGGGTTCTTTGAATACTTCCGGCAAAAAGCTGGATTTTACTCTGTATCATGGGCAGAATTTCAGGGTCAACAGCACTGTTCATAAGAAAACACAGCAGGGTACCGATAATAGTTTTATTATTTTGAATGGGAATAGCAGTTATGGTCTCCATATCCCATCTATACAATCTTTCTTTTGATTTAGTTATATATTGCCTTATGCCAGTCTTATCAGCACAGATTATTTTTTGAGATTTGAAACATTCCGCATTTAATTCATTGGCATTTAAATCAAACTTATAGCCTGAATATGCATGTTCCAGTTCCCTGAGTCTTTCAGGAAGCCTTAGTTTATGACAAAAAAGAGCTTTTTGCTTTTCATCAAAAAGATTTAGCAGAAATCCGTCAAATTTAAATTCCCTGTCTATCTCCAAAAGCAGGAAATCTAAAACATGATCCAGCCCTGTCATGGAACAAAGCCTGGTTAAAATTTCTTTTTCATTCTCTAATGTCATGTTCATAACTTATTAAATTATATCAAGATAATTTAAGGCTGCATCATATCCTACTTTATCAAGACGATTCATAACTTCTATTGACCAGGTGGGATGAATATCCTGGGGAACTTCATATTGTACCTTAACATAATTGATATTTTTATTGTGAAACTTAAACTGCCCCTGTTCATCTTTTCTATTCAGGTATCTTTCTTCAAAAACTGCAAGATCATCCCTTGCAGAATTTGCAAACCCCCCGGTTATGGATACATTAAAAGCATCCACAAGATCCTTTGGCTCATATACCCAGGACCTCATACCTAAAATATCAATCAGTACAATAGTGTCTATATCAGGATGCTTTTGCAGAACCTCCCTGAAATTATAAGCATCTACATAAGTGGATTCTGCATAGGGTGTATCATTTATCCGGCAGATTTCATTCATAAATATTACAGTAGTAGATGCCTGGAGATGCAGGGGGGTAATCTCATGTTTACTAAATAAAACAGGTTCCCGGTTATTTAAATTCAATGCTCCGATAAAGATTTCCTGGTCAATCTGTTTTAATGCTTCAAAATCAATTATTTTTCTCATGCCAGCATGGAGCGGGACTATAAAACCTGTTGCATTGCTTTTTGGAATCATTGCTGACATCATTGCAAGATAAAAATCAGGAAGGCTTTGCTTTTGGATGCTTTTAAATAATGCGTTATATGGAAAGGAATATTCACATTGCAGGTTTACAGGGGTGCATAAGGATGTCCAGAAACCAATAGAATCCTGCCATATTTTGGGAAGCTGCTCAAACATCTCCATAAAATCATCTGTAAGAATGTTTTCCATGATCTTTTCATATATTTCATTTTCCCGGCCCCAGGTTTTATGCCAGATTCGGAAATTAAAGGGCATAATTTTTTTTGTAAGGCTTACCAGGGATGTTTCCAGGGAAGTATAATTTTTTAAATCATTGAGAGCCTTGATACTGTCGCCCTTATATCTTTGGGCAGGGCTTGCATAAGTTAAAGCAATAGCAGAACCGATTGAATTGCCTGCTATAATATCAAATTTTATCCCTTTTTCATGAAATGCTTTTAATGCACCGATTTCCACTGCACCAAAAGGGCCGCCAGGACCTAAAAATAAAGCTTTTTTCCCCATATTTTTTCTCCTTATCCTGCCACCTGTGATAAAAGACATATGAAATTAATTATAAGTATATTCTACTAAAATTTTCAGTTGTAATCAAGGATTGAATTCGGTTGATTCATTAAAAATGAATAAATCATACCTGGCTAAATAAAATTTTATCAAATATTAAGTTTTCAGAAAAGGATTGATGATTTGCAGGCACCTGTCATCTCTTTCCTTATCCTTGATCTTATCAAGGCTGTTACCAGGAACAAGAGACAGGGAATTTATGATTTCCATTTTTTTATGGCTGATGTGTTCATTTAACACTCCTGTATTGTGTATGATATGCAACAAATATAGTAGGTTATCAGATAAAAGTCAAACTGGATCAGGATATTCAGGATGCCAAACCATACCCAGAGTTATCCTGAATATCCTAAAAAAATATCCTGGCCATCCTGATTCAAAAATACAGCGCCGCCAAAATGTCATCACAGTAAAAAAGAATGTCCCACCAGCCACAAAAGTCCAGCGATAATTCGCCATTAATACCTCCACACCAACATAGGTCAGGGTGGGCAAAAACAAAGCACAGCCCACCATTTCGGTTAAAAAAATACGTTAAGAAATAAGGAGATTGTGGTGTAATGTGGTAAAAAGAATGTTTTGCCAGGCTGATTTACTTTATCCCATACGCAGCATCATGAGGACCGACAATTATGAATCTAATGGTTTCATCCGGTGTTTCGGAACAGTCTGCACAGGCAACATATACTTCATCCCCTTTTTTTCTGCAAATGCCGCAGTAGAGGTATATGATGATAAAACTCCGTTTTACAGGACATGAGTAATATCCCCGGAAATTGCCTTTTAACGGTTCCCCAATTTCAACAGGATGCTTGATTATCTGAAGAACTTTCTTCTCAATCTGTTTTTTTATTCCAGCATGTTTTTTAACAGCTTTAAGAAACGCCTTTTCAAATTTTACATCCATTATTCACCGAAAACTTCGTCAAAAGTATGCCATTTTGCAGAACCATCTTTTATCCTTGCCTGTGATTCTTCCAATGCCTTGGAAAAAGCCGGATCGGAAAGAATAATATCTGTGCTGTCCTGACAGGTTCGGCGTTTTAATCCGAGGATAAATTGTGTTATTATCTCGGATGCAGTTGTACGGTTTTCCTGTGCATACATTTTAATAAAATCGGCAAGATCATAATCAATACTGATATTTAAGCGGGTTTTAGGCATATGTGTTCCTTAGATTCTCTGTGGTAAAGGCTGATATTAATCCTGTTCTTCTCTGCAAGATACATTACTTCCATTAAACTGATGACCGAAATCACGAATTCATTCTCATTTTCGTTATCCTCAAAGGTGTCAAGGATTTGAGCGGCTATATTTCCGACTTTACCTTTGCCTGTAAAATGCCGGACAAGGGCAACTGTATCAAGTAAATATCGCATGTCAGAATTTTCTTTCAAATATGGAATTTCCCAACTGCTGCCTGATCTCTTTCAGTTCTGCATCCAGGTCGGCAATTTTTTCAAATCCTTTATCCTTCCAGATCCCTTTCAGGCTACGCTTGCACGGTTTTGAAATATTTGATTCAGTTATGAGCGCATCAATACATTCCTTGATCTTATCAAGGCTGTTACCAGGAACAAGAGACAGGGAATTTATGATTTCCATTTTTTTTATGGCTGATGTGTTCATTTAACACTCCTGTATTGTGTATGATATGTTACAAATATAGTAGGCTATCAGATAAAAGTCAAACTGGATCAGGATATTCAGGATGCCAAAGCATACCCAGGATTATCCTGAATATCCTGAAAAACATCCTGACCATCCTGATTCAAACCATTGTTTGAATCAGGATTATCTGGATTAAAGGATTTTCAGGATAAAACTGCCCTATTAATTCAATCTAATCCTGTTAATCCATAAATCCTGAAAATCCTGATTCAGACAATGTGATGGATACAAAAACCCGTGCCCACCCTACTTGACTACAAAATTTGTAGCTTTGATTCAGATTAATTTTCTTATTATATTGAAAACCTGCATAAAATATATTATATTCATGCTTTATTATATCAACAGATTACTTAATGAGGTAAAAAATGATCTATCCAGTTATACTTGCCGGTGGTTCCGGCACTCGTTTATGGCCTCTTTCGCGGGAATTATATCCTAAGCAGCTTCTTGAGCTTACTGGTGATAAGACCATGCTGCAAGATACCATCCTGCGTTTGAGTGGTATTGATGAAATGGAAAATCCTGTTATTATATGCAATGAAAATCACAGGTTTATGGTTGCTGAGCAATTACGCAATATAAATATATCTCCTGATTCCATTATTCTTGAGCCGGTTGGCAGAAATACTGCGCCTGCTGTGGCTGTTGCAGCTTTGAAAACCTTAAATGCTTCCCAGGATTCATTGATATTAATACTTCCTGCGGATCATTTTATAAAAAATACCAAAGTCTTTCACCAGGCTTTGAATGCAGGTGTTGATTATGCAAAAAAAGGACATCTGATAACATTTGGAATTGTTCCTGATGCCCCTGAAACAGGTTACGGGTATATCTGCAAGGGTGAAAATCTGGGTATTCCCGGTAAAGAGTTAGAGCAGGAGGCTTATTCAATTAAAGAATTTGTTGAAAAACCGGATTCAGAAACAGCTGCCCAATATGTAGATTCAGGTAATTATTGCTGGAACAGCGGTATGTTTATGTTTAAATCCTCACAGGTAATTAAGGAAATGAAAAAACATGTTCCTGATATTATGGCAGCCTGTGAAAAAGCACTTGAAAACGGCAGGGAAGACCTTGATTTTTTCCGTCTTGATAAAGCCTCTTTTGAAGTCTGCCCAAGTGATTCTGTTGATTATGCGATTATGGAGAAAACGGAAAACGGGGTAATGATTCCTTTTCAGGCAGGGTGGAATGATCTTGGATCATGGGAGGCATTATGGCAGGTAGGAGAAAAGGATGAAAACAGCAATGTAGTTCACGGAGATGTTTTGCTTCATGATGTTAATAATTCATTTCTCCATGCCAGTACCCGTTTGCTTGCAGCAGTCGGGCTTGAAGAACATATTGTTGTTGAAACTGCCGATGCTGTCCTTATTTCGCCGCGAAACAGGGTTCAGGATGTTAAAAGTTTGGTAAACAAGCTTAAAGCAGCAAAAAGAGAAGAAACCATCTCCCATAAAACCTCTTTCCTGCCCTGGGGCCTGGCTGAAATCCTTGTCAAATCAAAACGATTTCAGGTTAAACGCTTAAAAATCAAGGCAGGGGCTGTTATTTCCCTGCAAAAGCATTTTAACAGGGCTGAACACTGGATTGTGTTGCAGGGAACTGCCCTTGTCACCAAAGGAGATGAAGAAATAATTCTTACTGAAGATCATTCAACATATATTCCTCCGGGAGTTCCCCACAAACTTGTTAATCCGGGCAAAATTCCTTTAGAGGTTATTGAAGTTCAATCAGGCAGTTATATCGGTAGTAATGACATTGTAAGACTTGATGATAATTGATAATGCGAGTTATTTATTAAATGAAAAAAAATAGATTAGTCTGCCTTTTTATCTGTCTGCTTTCAATATTGTTTGCAGCAGGATGCCGGGATAACAGCTTCCAGTCGAAAAAACAGCATGAGAAAACGGAAAAACCTGAATATTTGGGTGAATATACAGGAACTATTGCTGCTGTTGGTGACAGTCTCACAGAAGGATACGGCCTTGATGAGACCCAGGCTTATCCTGCTTTGCTGGAAAAAAAACTAAAGGAAAACGGATTTTTTTATAAGGTTATAAATGCAGGAATCAGCGGTGAAACCAGCAGCGGGACTTTTTCAAGGATTAAATGGATACTTAATCTAAAGCCTGATATTGTTATTCTTGAAACCGGAGCCAATGACGGGCTTCGGGGGATTGATCCTAAGCTGACAAAAAAGAATATCCTTGAGACTGTCCGGATTTTAAAGGAAAATAATGTTGTGGTAGTTCTTGCAGGGATGCAGATGATACAAAATATGGGACAGGAATACACAAAAGAATTTGCTCAAATATTTCCTGATATTGCAAAACAGGAAGATTTGGTCTTTTTTCCTTTTTTCCTTGAACAAGTGGCAGGCAGCCCCCTGCTGAATCAGGCTGACGGCATTCATCCCACAGCAGGGGGATATGAAATAATTTCTGAAAAAATATATCCTTATGTGATAGAGGCAGTTAAAATTCTGAAAAATCAACGTCATCATCAAAAGGAATAAGCTCTTCAGCGCTTATTTTTTCCGGCTTCTTTTCTGATTGGGCAGTCAGTTCCTTGTTTTTATGCGTATCCCGGTTAAAAGTGCCTTGTGACTGGATCTGTTTTTTGGGCTTTATTCCTGGCTCATCTTTCTTTGTTAATGAATCGTTTTTACCGCCTTTTACAATCAAGATAAGCTTTTCAACAAATTCTTTCATCTTTCCGGCCTGAAACAGCAATTGTTCAGATGCTGAAGATGTTTCCTGGGCATTTGCCGCATTCTGCTGGATTACCTTATCCATATCAGCAACACCTCTATTCACCTGCTCAATCCCCTGTGCCTGATCATCAGATGCTGCTGCAATCTCACCCACCAGATCTCCTGCTTTGGCAGAAATATCATCTACTTCGGAAAATGCTCCCTTTGCTTTTTCAACAACCCCTGCCCCTGCCTTGATTCTTTCAACAGTTTCTTCAATAAGTGCAGATGTTTCTTTTGCAGCACCTGCTGATCTCATGGCAAGACTTTTGACTTCATCTGCAACAACTGCAAATCCTGCTCCTGCTTCTCCTGCCCTGGCTGCTTCAATAGCTGCATTAAGTGCAAGAAGGTTAGTCTGGAAAGAAAGCTCGTCAATGGTTTTTATAATTTTAGATGTTTTTTCGCTTGCACTGTTAATCTTTTCCATGGAATCAACAAGATCATTCATGGATTCATTTGTATGTTGAATTACCTTGCGGGATTCGCTCATAAGCCTGTCTGCCTGCTTGGCATTATTGGAATTCTGCTGAGTCATTGAAGACATCTGCTCCATTGATGCTGATGTTTGTTCAACAGATGCAGCCTGCTGAGACGAACCTTCTGCAAGGGACCGGCTGGCAGTGGATATCTGATCTGAGGCTGAAGACAATATTTCAGCACCCCGGTCAAGCCCTTCAATAATTGAATTAATGGGTTTTGTAATCATGCGGGTTACAAAAGCTGAAACGATTATTCCTGCAATCACGGCAATAAGCATTCCTAAGCTCAAAAAATAGAAGCCGTAAGAAGTTGAATTAAGAGTTTTATCGGAAAATTTTTTGGTTTCCTGTATTGCAAACATTGATATTTGTTCAGTACCCGAAAGGATTTCATCTGCGGTTATTCTTCGCTGTTTTCCAATTTCCTGTAATTCAAGCCAGTTTGACAGATAGTTGGTCATGGCTTCTTTATACTCCTGGTTGGCAGCTTTTGAAATTGCAATCTTTTCAAAATTTTCATTGCGACTGGTAACAGACATCAATTCCTGGTATATTTTTTCCATTGTATCAAAATGTTCTCTCCCGTTTTTTATTAAATCAGGCTCATTAACAGCAAGTGATTTATAAATAATGCTGCGTACCATGTTGCCGTGGTTTATCAGTTCATTAATGAGAGAGATTTTTTTTAGGCGCTGTTCCAGTTTTTCAGGATCGGTATTTTCAAGAATTTCATTTTTCATTGTAGCATCCTGGTATGATTTAAACTGGCCCGCATTTTTGATAAATTTTAAAGCTGCATCATCAAGTGCATCACGGTCATTGGAAATACTTATAAATTTCTTTTTGGTTTCATTTATAAGTGTTTGATATTCAAGAAAAATCTCTTGTGTATCATTACTAATTTGAACAAGAGAAGAAAGATAATCCGAGCCTGCTGCAATATCATGGGCTTCTTTAATATAGCGCTTAACTTCTTCCAGATTTTTCAATCCTTTTTCATAAGATTCATTATCTTCGCTAAAGCCATAGGCCAGCATATCCCTGAAAGCATCATGGGCATATTTTTCCAGATTTTTAGCTGTGATAACTATTGGAACATATTCTATACTTAATACTGCTGAGCCTTTTCTTATCTGGTGAATATTCAAGATAGAAACTGCTCCAAAGATTATCATAATTACTATGAGCAGACCAAATCCTGCACGAATCTTTTTTCCCAGTCCAATTGTTTTCATTTGAGTTCTTTCCTGTATTAAAATCTTAATTCATGGTTTAAGTTTAGATAAGTTCGTTTAAAAACTTTTGAATTTCCGTATTTTTATTCATCCCAGACACCCATTTTTCAGGCAAATGCTCCATTCCCAGATATGCTCCCAGGTATGCTCCCAGGTATGCTCCCAGGTTCATCCCTGCCATACTTCCCCTGATATGAATCAGGTCCCGGTTTTATTAAAGATTCAATTCTTCCGTAAGTATTGGCAATCTGCTCTTTATCATAAATCCAGTGTGCCCCTAATGCCAGGGAATCTGCTGCAAAAGATGCAAGTACCATTGCTTTTTTCTTATTTTCCAAATCAGCCTCCGTAAATTCGTTATGAAACAATCTTAATCTTCTTGGCTTAATCTTCTTGGCTTAATCTTCTTGGCTTAATCTTCTTGGCTTAATCTTCTTGGCTTAATCTTCTTGGCTTAATCTTCTTGGCTTAATCTTCTTGGCTTAATCTTCTTGGCTTAATATCTTCATAGCTTAATAATTTTACTTGATAGGATACGATATTTATATAAGATATAGCCATTATAGAAAATTCATAAGAGCTTGTACAGAAAAATCTTTTTAAATAATAAATTACATGATAGAAAATATTAATATCAAAATTTTTAAAGGAGTTTTTCCATGGATGACCATAAAGAAATATATAAGGAAGAAGCTTACGAGCTTCTTGCAGAACTTGAATCTTCTTTAATTGAACTGGAAAATGTTCCTGATGATGAAGATTTAATTGCCCAGGTTTTCAGATCAATGCATACTATTAAAGGTTCAGGGGCCATGTTCGGGTTTGATAATATTGCAGCATTTACCCATGAAATTGAAACTGTTTTTGATCTTGTCCGTGACGGAAAGATAAAAGTAAGTAAAAATTTGCTGAAACTTACACTTTCTGCATGTGACCAGATTAAAATCATGGTTGATGAAGATGATATTGATGAGTCCAAAGAGCGGGAGCTTGTTTCCGCTTTTCAAAAAATGATCCCTGCTGAACACAAAACATCAGTTTCTAAAAAGCCGAATATTTCTGATATAAGTATATCAAGTATTAATGACGAATCAGAGGATTATGATACCCAGGATTTAATTTATCGAATCCGTTTTCAGCCTGATTCTTATTTATTTAATACAGGCACAAATCCTGTTATTCTATTAAATGAACTTCAATCTCTGGGACAGTGTCAGGTTATGGCGCAGCAAAAAAATATTCCTGTTTTATCAAAGATAACGCCTGAAAAATGTTATCTTCACTGGGATATTATAATATGTACCTCAGAAGGAATCCAGGCCATACGGGATATTTTTATTTTTGTTGAAGACTATTGCAAACTGGATATTCAGATTATTTATCATGGGAAATTTCCCTCTGATGAACTCGAAAAGAAAAAAATCGGGCAGATTCTTATAGAGCGCGGCGATGTAAGTGCTGAGGAAATTAAAAAAGTTATCCAAGGACATAAGCGTGTTGGTGAAATGCTCATTGATGCACAATCAATTGACTCTGAAACACTGGAATCTGCTTTGACAGAACAGCAGCACATCCGTGAAATCAGCAGAAAACGTCAAAATATAACAAGCTCAAGCAGTATCCGTGTTCCTGCTGAAAAACTGGACGGACTGGTCGATCTGGTAGGTGAACTGGTGACAGTCCAAGCCAGGCTTACACGCATGGCATCCATTGAAAAAAACAGCGAGCTTACATCTATTTCAGAAGCAGTGGAATATCTTTCAGCCGAACTCCGGGATCATACCATGAATATCCGTATGCTTCCTGTGGGCCAGACATTCAGAAAGTTTAAGCGCCTGATATTTGACCTTTCTAATGAATTGAACAAAGAAATCTTTGTTATAACCGAAGGCGAGGAAACCGAACTTGATAAAACCGTTCTGGATCAGCTTAATGACCCTTTGATGCACATTATTCGAAATGCCATAGATCATGGCATAGAAACCCCTGAAATCCGCAAGGCTAAAGGAAAAACCAGGCAGGGAACAATCAGGCTTTCAGCCGAACATTCAGGCTCTGATGTATTAATCAGTATTTCAGAAGACGGAGCAGGATTAAACACTGAAGCAATCAGGGCCAAAGCCGTGGAAAAAAAGCTCTTTGCTCCTGATGCCCAGCTTAGTGAAAAGGATATTCACGCCCTGATATTTGCACCTGGATTTTCAACTGCAAGACAGGTTTCCGGGGTATCGGGAAGAGGGGTGGGAATGGACGTGGTCAGGCGCAGCGTTGAAAACCTGAGAGGCAGTATTGAAATACAAAGCAAAAAGGATAAAGGCACAATTGTCACCCTTAAACTGCCTCTTACCCTTGCTATTGCTGATGGGCTGCTCGTTAAAGTGAGTAAAAATTATTATGTGCTTCCCCTGCTGTCAGTTGAAGAATGCCTTGAATTAAGCCGCCAGGATGCTGATAAAGCAAGGGAAAGGAATATTATTCAGTTTAGAGGGGAATTAATTTCATATGTAAGCCTTCATGAAAGATTTCAGATTGAGGATGATTTACCTGAAATTGAAAAGGTAGTTGTAATAAATACCCACGGCAGGCAAGTTGGATTTGGAGTTGACAGGGTTCTTGGACAACATCAGACAGTGATAAAAAATCTGGGTTATTTTTATAAAGATATTAAAACAATGTCAGGAGCAACAATACTGGGGGATGGAACAGTAGCTCTTATACTTGATGTGAACCGGATTATAATGTCATTGGAGAATATTAGCAATTGAAAACTGTAAGCATTTTAATGATACAGGCACTATAACCAGGGGGAAATATGAAACATTTAACTATTGGTAATAAGATGTTTATGATCGGGTTGATTATTGTGTTGGGCCTGTCATTACTGACCGGGAATTCCTATTTAACCAATAAAACTATTCATGAAAATGTAAAAAAAACTGCGCTTCGAAATAATCAAAGGGCAATGATAAATCAAATGATAAGAGCGCATTCCGATCTTATGCTGGCTGCTATGGATTCAATTATTGATAAAAATGAAGGAATAATTAATGAAGAGAGATTAGAGATTATCAATAAAAGCGTTGAATTCTTTACAGATTATATTGAAAATATTCATGAGTTAGCAGATACAAAAGATGAGATTGCCTTGGCAAAAAGAATTAGCGAGACATTTCCCAAATTGGTAAAAGGTATAAAAATAGATCTTTATAGAATGATCAATGAAGATATAAACATATTAATAGAGATTGAAAAAGAATTTGTCAATATAGATGAACAGCTTGATAAATATGGTTTTTCCATTGAAGAAAATTTGATTCTCCTGATTGAACAATATGAAAAAGGACAAGATGTCGCGCCTGAGTATAATCTTTCTCAAAATAAGAGAATATCACTTCTTAATAAGCTGCTGCTTGCCCACAGGAATTTGATGCTGACTGCAATGGAAGTTATTCTTGACAAGGAGAGCGGAGAAATCAGCCCCCTCCGAAATAAAAAAATACATGAAAGCGTTAATTTTTTTAACGACCACATGGAAGACATTCTTTCAATGGCAGAAAGCAATGAAACTAAAAGAGCTGTCCAAAATATTCGTGATACATTCCCAATTCTTTCTGAAATGATACTATCTAATCTTGTAACTTTCATGAAAAACAGTTCGGAAAAAGCCAAGATAATTGAAATTGAGTTTATTCAAATAGATAACATTCTTGATAAATACGGAGATCAAATCGAAGCCAATCTTATCAAACTTATTGAATCTGTAAGCCAGGAGCAAATCAAAGCAGAAAAAGAACTGACAGCAATTATCTCCAAATCAACATTGAAATGCTGGCTTGTTTTCTGGGGAACACTTATCATTGTTATTGTTTTTTTTGTTATGATAACCAGAAGTATAACCATACCCATAACTAACGTAACCAAAGAAATCAATGAACTGGTTCATAATATCAGGGGCGGAAAACTTGATATCCGCGGCAATGAAAATACTTATTCAGGCATCTGGCTTGATCTTGTGAAAGGAATCAATACATTGATCGAAGCTTTTGTAAACCCGATTAATGTTACATCCGAATACATTGATAATATCTCAAAAGGCGATATACCTGAAAAAATAACAGATATTTATAAAGGTGATTTTAACAAAATAAAAAAGAATCTGAATATACTCATTGATTCCACCAATAAAGTAACTCAGCTTGCACAAAACATGGCTGACGGAGACCTGACTGTGAATGTCAAATTGCGCTGCGAACAGGATCAGTTAATGAAAAACCTGAAATCCATGCTGAAAAAACTCAATAATATTGTAAAAAATGTCAAAACATCTGCTGATAATGTGGCAGCAGGAAGCCAGCAGATAAGCTCAACTGCCCAGGAAATTTCCCAGGGAACTTCCGAACAGGCAGCATCCGCAGAACAGGCTTCGGCATCTATGGAAGAAATGTCTTCCAATATTCAGCAAAATGCTGACAATTCACTGCAAACAGAAAAAATAGCTGTTAAATCTGCCCAGGATGCCCAGGCAGGGGGTAAAGCTGTAAAAAAAGCAGTGACTGCCATGAAAGATATTGGCCAGAAGATTTCCATTATAGAGGAAATTGCACGGCAGACAGACCTTCTGGCCTTAAATGCAGCCATTGAAGCAGCCCGTGCAGGTGAGTATGGCAAAGGTTTTGCAGTAGTAGCCTCTGAGGTCAGAAAGCTTGCAGAACGGAGCCAGCAGGCAGCAGCCCAGATCAGCACTCTTTCCCATTCCAGCATGGAGATTGCAGAAAAAGCAGGAGATATGCTGGACAAAATGGTTCCCGATATTCAGAAAACAGCAGACCTTGTTCAGGAAATCAGTGCTGCAAGCAATGAACAAAATACAGGTGCAGCACAGATTAACAGGGCCATGCAGCAGCTGGATCAGGTCATCCAGACAAATGCTTCCACATCCGAAGAAATGGCCTCAACTTCAGAAGAACTGGCAGGACAGGCTGAACATCTTCGTTCAACCATAAATTTTTTTAAAATTAACGAAGATGATAAAAACAGGCAGACAGGATTTGATGAAGATGATGAGATGTCAGGAAAATCAAAAAAGAAAAAAAGAAATCCAGGCAAAATTCCAGATTCTTTTCATATAAATCCCGGCCAAAATATAGATATGAAGAATAATAAAGAATTTGATTATGAACAGGATGGGGATTTTGAAAAATATTAGGATTAACACCTGTAATTACATAAGTAGATTTTTTTTCTTTAATATGCTAATGAATTATTAATAAATTAATAATAGAAAGGAGCTGGCAGATGAACGAAACCGGAACCACAGAAACAGCGCAATATCTTACTTTTAAGCTGGCAGATGAAATATTTGCTATAAATGTTATACAGGTGCGTGAAGTACTTGACTTGAGTACAATAACAAAAGTACCAGGTACCCCGGATTTTATGAGAGGTGTAATAAATGTCCGGGGAAGTGTTGTGCCGGTTATGGATCTTCGGCTTAAATTCGGCTTAAGCAAAACGGAAAACAGCCTTGATACCCGTATTGTGGTTATGGAATTATCTTTGGAAGGCGAGATAACGGTTCTGGGAACCCTGGCTGATTCGGTTAATGAGGTAATAGACCTTGAATCTGCCCAGATTGAGCCGCCTCCGAAAATCGGAATGCGCTGGAAAACCGAGTTCATTAAAGGCATTGGCAAACGCAATGATATGTTTATCATAATACTTGATATAGACAGGGTTTTTTCCTCTGATGAAATTGCACTTGTTGAGGAAACCAGTGCTGAAATCCTGAAGGAAAAAGAGCAATCTGAAGATCGGGCTGAAAATCGGGCTGAAAAGCAATCTGAAAATCGGGCTGAAAATCAGGCTGAAAAAATGATTCCTGAAGCTGATGATTTATCTGAAAATGATGAAAAAGAGCTTGAAAAAGCTTCTTCATCAAAAAAAATAATTCTTTAATAATAAGATCCGCAAAAAATTAAACATAACCTTAACAGATGAAAGATAAAGATAGCAGGCATATGTCATTTGAATCCATGTCAGATAAGATATTTGTCAAGTTCAGCTCTTTTATTCAAAATGAACTGGGGATAAAAATGCCTGAAGCAAAAAGAACCATGCTTCAAGCACGCCTTCAAAAAAGACTTAGAAAGCTTGGCATTGAGAGCTTTAACGAATACCATGAATTTGTGTTCAGCAAACGGGGCCAGGATGAAGAACTTCATAATATGATAGATGCGGTTACAACTAACAAAACCGATTTTTTCAGAGAACCTCAGCATTTTGATACATTGGTGCAGACTGTTATTCCTGAGCTTATCCGCAGTTATGGTATGGGAATCCGCAAAAAAGCATTACTCTGGAGTGCAGGCTGCTCTTCAGGTGAAGAAGTTTATACCCTGGCAATGGTATTAAATGAATTTAAAACCAGAATTCCTGATTTTAATTTCAGTATCCTTGGAACCGATATATCAACAAAGGTATTAAAAAATGCGGCACTTGGAATATACAGTCATGAAAAAATAGAGCCTGTTCCTTTGCCCCTAAGAAGAAAATATCTTTTAAAAAGCAGAGATAAAGATAAAAACCTTGTAAGAGTCATTCCTGGCCTGAGAGTAAACACCTTTTTTAGAAGATTAAATTTCATGGATTCTAACTTTGGCATAAGACAGCCCGCAGACATAATATTCTGCCGCAATGTCCTAATTTATTTTGACAGGGAAACCCAGGAAAAGGTGCTGAACAGGCTTTGCCAATATCTGGTTTCAGGAGGCTATCTTTTTACAGGTCATTCCGAAACATTAAACGGATTAAATGTCCCCCTGGTTCAAACCACATCAACTGTTTATAAAAAATCATCATGATAGAAGATGCAAAAGAATTCTCAATTGTCTTTTTAAGACCTGGAGAATTATTTTTCAGTGCCAAAAGCACTCTGCCCATGAAAGTAACAACAGTTCTCGGCTCATGTATATCTGTTATTCTTTATAATCCCAGGCTGAAAATGTCAGCCATGTGTCATGCTGTTATGCCTTTATGTGAGAAAAGAAACAGATGTGAATTTGAAGCAGGTTTGGTAAAAAACATGAAATGTCCCTTTAATTTTTCCGAACCCAGCAGATATGTAAATTGTGCATTAAATAATATGATCGGACAATTCCGAAGATGGAATATCAGTCCTGATGAAACAAAAGTCAGGCTGTTCGGGGGAGCAGACATGTTTGATTACGGACCTGGCCCCATTAGAAATCTTTCTGTGGGCAGTCAGAATATTGAAATGGCAAAAAGGATTATAGGAGCTGAAAAAATGAAGATTGCAAAAGCAGATGTTGGGGGACTGGTTGGACGCAAGATTGTTTTTTTCCCAAAAACCGGAAGGGTTTTACTTAAACGCCTTAATTCAACAATCAAAAATGCAATAGTAAAGGCTTCAAAGATTGGGTGACAAATGAACAAAATCCTTATTATTGATGATGATATGGAAATCATAAACCTGGTTTCCCTATTATTAAAAAAATATATGCCTTCCACTGATGTATCAACAGCTTTATCAGGCCAGGAAGGAATAGAAAATGCCTGCATATATAGTCCTGATGTAATCCTTCTGGATGTTAATATGCCGGAAATGGATGGGTTTGAAGTCTGCACAAAATTGAAATCCAATAAAATCACAAAACATATTCCCATTATTATTTTTACAGGTATGCAGACAGATTCAGCAAGCCGTATCAAAAGCCTTGACATAGGAGCAGATGCATTTTTAACAAAGCCTGTCAGGGGAGCCGAGCTTATCAGCCAGATTAATGTAATGCTGAGAATCAAACATTCAGAAGATTTGCTGCGCCATGAAAAAGACCTTCTGGAAAATGCAGTACAGGAGAGAACAAAAGAATTGGCCTGGGAATCATCTGTAAATGAAGCTGTTGCAGATTTATCAGGAGCATTAATTTCATCAAGGTCTTTGGAAGATATTTCATCCCTGGTACTGGACAATGCTCAAAAGCTGACAAATAGTGAATACGGATTTGTAGGTTATATTGATATGAAAACAGGAGAGTTAGTATGTCCTGCCATATCAGAAGAAATAATGAAAAATTCTCAAATTAATAATAAAAAAACAGCACTCATGACAAAAATGGAAATATTTAAATGGGCAGCTGATAAAAACAAAGCATTATTGCTTAATGTAATACCAGAAAACCATAGGGCATCAGATCTTCCAAAAAACCATATTCCCATCCACAACCTGTTATGTGTACCTGCAAAAATAGATGAAAAACTTGTAGGAAATATTGCCCTTGCCAATGCAGATAAAGGATATACATTAAAAGACAAAAAAATAATTGAACGACTGGCAGCTCTTTATGCCGTAGCAGTTCAGCGTAAAAGATCCGAAACAAAATTAATAATAGCCAGGGAAGCATCTGAAGTTGCCAATAGGGCCAAAAGCGAATTTATGGCAAATATGAGCCATGAGGTAAGAACTCCCATGAACGGCGTTATCGGTATGCTGGGACTTGCCCTTGATACGGAGCTTTCTCCAAACCAGCGAGAGTACCTTGAACTGGCAAAGTTTTCAGCAGAAAACCTTTTAAGGATTTTAAATGACATACTGGATTTTACCAGGATAGAAGCTGGAAAACTTGAGATAGAGTCTGTAAAATTAAAAATCTCCGAAGTAATTGAATCTGCAATTATTCCAGTCAGGCTTGATGCCCAGGAAAAAAATATAAATATCAGCTATAATATTTCCGATGATGTTCCTGAAAAGCTTATGGGAGATCCGACCCGGCTCCGCCAGATAGTGATAAATCTTTTAAATAATGCTGTAAAGTTCACCCATACAGGTAAAGTTGATATAATGGCACAGGTATTAAATAATCCTGGAAAAGTTATAAAAAACAACCAGGATTCCATTGTTATAAAATTTATTGTAAGCGATACTGGTATTGGAATTCCTGAAGATAAACAGGAGATAATATTTGATTCATTTTCCCAGGTTGACGGCTCTATCAGCCGCAGTTTTGGCGGGGTTGGATTGGGATTAAGCATATCAAGGAATCTTGTGCAGAAAATGGGTGGTGAAATATGGGCTGAAAGCCAGCCTGGAAAAGGAAGTAAATTTCATTTTACTGCATCATTCGGAATAGTCAGAGATAATGATTCAGAAGAAAAACCTGAAAAAATAATTGAAAATAAAGATCAAGCAGTCCCAAAAACGGAAAAGAAACCGGTTACTCCTGTCCCTGTGGGAATTTCCTTTAATATACTAGTGGTTGAAGATGACTGGACCAACCGGGAAGTTTTTACCAGTATACTGGAATATGAAAAAGGGTATAAGGTGTCAACAGCAGTAAACGGCAAAGAAGCACTGAACCTGATTAAAGACAATACATTTGATCTTATTTTAATGGATCTTCAAATGCCTGAAATGGACGGGCTTGAAGCTACTCGAATAATCAGGCAGACAGATAAACAGACTCCCATTGTTGCATTAACAGCACATGCCTATCCTGATGACAGAAAGCGCTGCCTTGCAATTGGTATGAATGACTATATAGCAAAGCCGGTTGACAGCAATGTGTTTATTGATATTGTTGAAAAATATATAAAAATTTCCATGGATGGAAGAAATGATGAAAATAAAATAAATTTATCAGAACAAAATGTCCAGGAATATATTAGCAAACTTTCTGATATAACTAGAACAATTTTTAATGCAATATCAGATAATAATCACAAAGAGCTGGAAAAACAGTCAGAGCAGTTAAAACAACTGGCATTGGAAACAGGAAACTCAGGAATTTCAGACAATGCTTTTCGGCTTATACTGACTGCCAGAAAAGAAGATATGGAAAAAGCCCGTATTTTGGCTGGGAATATTGAAAATGAAATTAAAGAGATAAAAAAAATCAAAAGGAGATAGATTTATGAAAATATTGATAGTAGAGGATGATTTCATTTCAAGACGTATAATTAAAGATATTCTTTCCCCTTATGGTGACTGCGATGTTGTTGTGGATGGAGGAGAGGCTGTACAGGCATTTAAACTGGCACATAAAGCAAATGAGCCTTATAACCTGGTCTGTATGGATATTATGATGCCCAATGTTGACGGCCAGGAAGCGCTGAAACAGATCAGAGATTTTGAAAAAGAATCTGGAATCAAAGGCTCTGCTGAAGTTAAAGTTATAATGGTTACAGCCCTGGATGATCCAAAAACAGTTTTTAAAGCCTATTATAAAGGCGGAGCCACTTCATATATTGTAAAGCCCATTGAAAAGGATAAATTGATTCAGGAAATACGGGGGCTTGGCCTTATCCGTTAAATTGTTCCGTTAAATTGTTCTCTATACCGATACTTTAATAACGGCGGATGATTCAAATTTTAAAAGGCAGTTATAATGATAAACCGGATTTCAAAATACTTTAAAAGCCTGAAAATTTTAAACCCTTTAACAAGGATATTTAATAACGCTCTCAATAAAATATCCTTTTTATCTGCATATAATAATCTGTCCGAATTGCCAGATATTAAAGAATCACTTGCTAATATAATGGCTGATGTGGAGCCTGAATTTCTCAAGCTTGGGCAAGATTTGCAGCAATTATACTCAGATGCAGACCAGTTGACAGAACAAACTGTAAATGCAGCCACTTTTATCGGGGGAAAAAATAAAAAAGGTAATTTTCTCAGCAATATTGACTTGATAGCCAAGCAGGCTTTATCCGATCTTCAGAATTATCAAAATAATATTAGTGAAAATCTTACAAAAACCAAAGCAAGTCTTGAATATTTAGGTAAGCTCATAACTATCTGCTCCATTATTGAAAAGACCGGTACTTCACTCAATGTAATTGGCCTTAATATTGCTATTGAGAGCAGTCGTTCCGCAAATTCAGGTGAAATGTTTGCATCATTTATTGATGAAATAAGGCAGCTTTCAAAAAAAATATCAGAGATATCTAAAAATATTCTTGATGACTCTCAAACAACCCGTTTAAATCAGATTTCTGCAAATGAAAATATATTAGGCGGACTGGAAACATTTGAGCGGCTTTATTATAATGGTGAAAAAGTTGTAAAAAGAGCTCTCCGGGAAATATTTAAAATCATGGAAATTTCCATGAATGTTTTTGAGAAATCCAACCATCTCAGCAGGGATATATCTTCCCAGGTTGGTGAAGTAGTTGTGGGAATTCAATTTCATGACATAGCCCGTCAAAAGATAGAACATATTGTCATGGCTATTAATGATATTGAAGATATTATAAACGGAAAAAACCAGGAGTCTAAAGCAGGAAAAGATGAAATCTTAAGCCGCACTTATAAAATAATCGGGCTTCAGGCATCACAGCTTAGAGAAGTAATTAATGAAATTCGTAATGCTTATGATAAATGCAGGCAGGCTTTTAAAAATCTTGGGCATCTTGTGGAAGACCTTGTTGCAGATGTATCTGTTTTTGATAATAATGACGATACGGAAAGCAGGCTGAGAAAAAGAATTACAGCCCTTAAATCCGGCCTTGAACAGCTTGGAAATCTTCTTTTCACAGGCAGGGATCTTGAACACCAGATAAATGAAACCGTTGAACAGGTTTCCGATGCAGCTTCAAAATTATCAGCTCACATAGATCAGGTTCGCGGCATAAGCCTGGAACTGCACCTTAAAGCACTTAATGCAATTGTTAAATCTGCCAGGCTGCAGAATCAGGGAAGGGCCCTTGAAATCCTGGCTCAGGAAGTTACCAAATTATCAGGCCAGTCAGATTTATTTGTTACAGATGTTGTCAAGATCCTTGAATCCCTGGTATCTGTGTCAGATGATCTGGATAATAACCTATCGAATAAAAGATCAGAACAGGAAACCCATGATTCTGTTACCGAAGGTATCCGGGAAACAACTGTCAATTACGAAAGATTTAAAACCGAGGCATCAATTGCTTTGGAAAAATCCCAGTCCCTGCAGTCAGATATTATAAGCACGGAGACCAATCTGATTTTTTTAAACAATCTGGCTGATAAACTGGAACAATATCTTGACAGATTTGAATCTATAATGGAAAAATTGGAACCTTGGGCTAATAATATTGATGAAAATATTAACAATAAAATTGATCAGGTTGCTAATCGTTATACTATGGCCAGTGAACGCCGCCTTCATCATGAACATTTTAATCAGCCGGAAACATTGATTCCGTTTTCAAAAACAGAAGATCAGGATTTTGTTTTTGATGAAGTTCACCCAGATGGCAGCCAGATAGATAACAATCAGGCAGATGAAGCTGATATTTTAGGAGATAATATTGAACTTTTTGACTCTGATGAACTTCCTGAACCTGATACCACGGAAGCATTGGAAACAAATGAATCTGAAATAACAAAAACTGAAGCTGATAAAAATAAAGAGGAAGATCTGGGAGATAATGTTGAACTTTTTTAATAGCTGCCACAGGTTTATTAAGATAGAAACGGAGAAGACAATATGAGAATTTCAAAAGAAGAAAAAAACGGATGTGCTTATGTAAGAGTTGAAGGGGAGTTTTCAATATATGAGGCATCAACACTTCGTAATGAATTTTTGGAATGCTTTAGTAATTATAACGGCCTGATACTTGACCTTAGCAATGTAACGGAATGTGATACTGCAGGCATTCAGCTTTTATGCTCTGCAAGACTGACTGCTGAAAATGAAGGGAAAATATTTTCCGTTGATAAAATGGCAGAGCCTGTTGTCAATGCCTTAATTTCAGGAGGACTGGCTCCTGAAAAGATCAAATATCAGACAGAGGAGGTATAAAATGGCAAAAACCATTATGACAGCAGATGATTCTGCAAGTGTAAGGCAGATGGTCAGCTTTACACTAAAACAGGCAGGATATGATGTTGTTGAAGCTGTTGACGGGCAGGAAGCCTTTGAAAAACTTAAAGATACCAGTGTAAATATGCTGGTGACAGACCTTAATATGCCCAATATGGACGGAATAGAACTGATTAAAAAGGTTCGGGGAGAATCCAAATACAGATTTATGCCGATTATAATGCTGACAACAGAATCCCAGGCATCAAAAAAACAGGAAGGAAAAACAGCCGGTGCAACTGGCTGGATTGTAAAACCTTTTAAGCCGGAACAGCTTTTAGCTGTAATCAAAAAAGTATTGGGCTAAGAAATCTGCAATAATTTATCAGGTTAAAGGACTGGGATTATGGATAATTTCAGAAATACTTATAGAGAAGAAACTGAGGAGCTTCTGGCTGATCTTGAGTCTGCGCTGCTTGAATTATCTGATGATAATGATAATATGGAGATTGTGAGCAGAATCTTCAGGGCAATGCATACTATCAAAGGTTCAGGTGCAATGTTCGGCTTTGATAAAATTGTGGCTTTTACCCATGAAGTTGAGACAGTTTTTGATATGGTTCGTGATAAACTAATTCCTGTTAACAAAAATCTTGTGGATTTAACCCTTGGTGCCTGCGATCAAATTAGAAAAATGATCGCAGTCGATTCAGAAGAATCTGAAACAGAGAATGATATTGTCAGCACTATTATCAGCTCTTTTAAAAAATTGATTCCGTCTGAGTTTCCGTCTGAGTCTTTGGCTGATGAAAATCCTGAACCATATTCAGCAGATGATGATTCTAATCAGATTTCAGAACAGCAGACATACAGAATCCGATTTCACCCAAGCCAGGATGTATTCCAGTATGGAACGCGCCCCATTCTTTTACTGGAAGAGATTCGGCAGATGGGAGAATGCCGTATTATCGGTCATACCCATTCAATACCGGAATTAAAAAACCTTAATCCTGAATTATGTTATACCCACTGGAATATTATCCTTACCACATCAAATGATATTGATACAATTAAAGATGTATTTGTCTTTGTTGAAGATATGAGCCAGTTAAGCATAGAACTCATTGAAGAGGAAGATTTATTAGATGATGAAGGAGAATATAAAAAGGTAGGTGATATTCTAATTGACCGGGGAGATATCACATATGATGATCTCAAGGATGCTCTTAATTCCCAAAAAAGAATCGGTGAAATGCTTATTGAGCACCAAAGGGTTGATCCTGATATAATTGAATCTGTTCTTGCTGAACAGAGTCATATGAGAAACCTGGTAAAAAAGAGAAAAGATGTTGTTTCAGCCTCAAGCATACGTGTGGCATCGGAAAAACTTGATCTGCTTGTGGATCTGGTGGGAGAAATGGTAACTGTTCAGGCCAGCCTGACCCAGAAAGCCCTGAATATGGATGATCCGGAAATGCTTACCATAGCAGAAGATGTTGAAAGGCTCACAGCTGAACTTCGTGATAACACAATAAGTATCAGAATGCTTCCTGTGGGTACAACATTTGCCAAGTTCAAGCGACTGGTTTATGATCTGTCCGAAGAGCTTGGAAAAGAAGTGACTCTTACAACCCAGGGAGGAGAAACCGAACTGGACAAGACTGTTATTGAGCGGCTAAATGATCCCATGGTTCATATCATCAGGAATTGCATAGGACACGGAATAGAGCTTCCCAAGGTCAGAAAAACTCTGGGTAAGCCGGAGAAAGGCAATATCCATCTTTGTGCCGAACACTCAGGAGCCAATGTACTAATAAAAATTTCTGATGACGGTGCAGGTCTTGACCCACAGGAAATTCACAAAAAAGCAATTAAAAACAAGCTTATAACGCCTGATACAAAACTGAATGAAGATGAATTATATTCACTTATATTTCTTCCGGGATTTTCCACTGCATCGGAAATTGACGAAGTCTCAGGCCGGGGGGTAGGCATGGATGTGGTCAAAAGAGGGATTGAAAATCTCCGGGGCTCTATTAATATTAACAGCCAAAAAGGGGCAGGCACTACTATAACCCTTAAACTTCCTCTAACCCTTGCAATTATTGACGGACTTATGATTGAGCTGGGTAATACCTGCTATGTAATCCCCCTTTCAGCAGTTGAGGAATGTATGGAACTGACCTCAAATATTATTGTCAACAGTCATGGCAGAAATATTGCGAGTGTCCGGGGAGAGATTATCCCGTATATTTATCTGCGTGATTTGTTCAGGCTTGAAGACAGCCCCCCTGATACAGAACAGATTGTTATAGTACGCCTGAATAATACCAGGGTAGGATTTGTTGTGGAAAATATTATCGGCGAACATCAGACAGTAATAAAATCTCTTGGAAAAGTATATAAAAATGCAAAGGTTTTTTCAGGCTCAACAATTTTAGCAGACGGAACAGTGGCAGTTATTCTTGATCCTTACAAACTTGTTGAAATAGCTGAATCTGAAGAACTTCTTGAAAGAAAAAGAACTGTCTCATGGTTATCGCATTAACAGCAAAATCTGGAAATCCGTAAAGGAGAACAAATAATGAATTCAATTGAAATTAATGAGACAGCCGTTCAATACTTAACATTTATGCTGGAAAATGAGAATTTTGCCCTGGAAATAACCAAGGTCAGGGAAGTTCTGGATTATACCACCATTACCAGGGTTCCCCGGATGCCCGACTTTCTAAGAGGAGTTATTAATCTGCGCGGCAATGTGGTTCCGGTTATTGATCTCAGGCTTAAGCTTGACATGAGTTCTATTGAAAAAACCGTAGATACATGTATAGTAATTGTAGAAATAATGATAGACGGAGAATTAACACAGGTTGGAGCACTTGCGGATTCTGTCAAGGAAGTTATTAATCTTGATCCTGCCAGTATAGCACCTGCTCCCAGGATCGGGACAAAATTAAAAAATGAGTTTATAAAAGGCATGGGCCAGCAGGAAGGAAGATTCCTCATTATCCTTGATATTGACCGGGTATTATCTGAAGAAGAACTTGAGGTTGTAAAAAATTCCGGGGAAATGGAAATACTTAAACCAAAAGATATTGAGGAAAATCTGACAAAAGATATTGAAAAGATTAAACCGGTCATTGATCTGGATGCTCCTGATAGTGATTTTATGGGCAGTGATTTTACAGACCGTGATATTATGGCCAGTGATTTTAATAATAATGATGAGGTTGTACTAAATGAGAAAAAAAATCAGGGTTCTAATAATTGATGACTCTGCCATTGTCCGCCAGACACTTAAAGAAATTTTATCTTCAGACCCTGGCATTGAAGTCATGGGTACGGCAGCAGACCCTTATATTGCTGCAAATAAAATAAACAAGGAAGTCCCTGATGTAATTACCCTGGACGTTGAAATGCCCAGGATGGACGGCATAACTTTTTTGCACAAAATAATGACCCAGCATCCCATACCTGTTGTCATGTGTTCCAGCTTAACGGAAAAAGGCTGTGAAACCACACTCAAAGCCTTGGAGTTTGGAGCTATTGATATTATACTCAAACCCAGGATGGGGGCAAAAAAATTTTTGGAAGAGTCAAGGATTACCATCTGCGATGCTGTTAAGGCAGCAGTCAGGGCAAAGGTAAGACCCATTTCACGAAGACCTGCCAGGGTTGAAAAAAAGTTGACAGCCGATGCAGTTCTTCCTCCCATAACACAAAAAGCAATGGTACGGACAACAGAACGAATTGTTGTTGCAGGAGCATCCACTGGAGGAACAGAAGCTCTGCGCTTATTTCTGGAAGCATTTCCCCTAGACTGTCCGGGCATTGTAATTGTTCAGCATATGCCGGAAAATTTTACCAGGGCTTTTGCAAAACGATTAAATGACATATGCCGCATTGAAGTAAAAGAAGCGGAAAATGGAGACAGCGTATTAAGAGGAAGAGCTTTAATAGGTCCGGGCAACCGCCATATCCTTCTTAAACGCAGCGGTG
Organism: Desulfobacterales bacterium HSG17; assembly: GCA_030377945.1. The sequence continues at coordinate 41,448 of JAUCGD010000010.1, forward strand.
CAAGATATTATGCAGAAGTAAAGGACGGTCCCCTGGTCTGCCGTCACCGCCCTTCTGTTGATGTTTTATTTCGTTCTGCTGCAAGATATGCAGGAAGCAATGCAGTTGGCGTAATAATGACAGGTATGGGCGATGACGGAGCAAGAGGAATGCGGGAAATGAGAGATGTGGGCGCATATAATATTGCACAAAATGAAGCTACCTGTGTTGTATTTGGTATGCCCAATGAAGCTATTAAACGAGATGCAGTAGATAAGGTTCTGCCTTTGGAAACAATTGCTGCTACTGTAATAAGGGCATGTGCAAGATGAGAATTTTAGAGTATTCCAATTCCGTTCAGGGAATTAAACGTCATGTTGATATTCATATAGGTGAATTTCATGCAAGCGGACAACCCACAGTAATTTCAACACTTTTGGGTTCATGTGTTGCTGTGTGCCTGTATGATCCAATCAAACAAATAGGGGGAATGAACCATATTTTAATGCCCGGAAGAGCTGATATGAAAAGATTTGACATGTCAGCCCGCTACGGAATTAATGCAATGGAATTGCTCATTAACAGGATAATGAATCTTGGAGGTAAGCGCCGCAACCTTGTTGCCAAAATTTTTGGCGGAGCAAAAACCATAGCTA
>JAUCGD010000097.1 GCA_030377945.1 Desulfobacterales bacterium HSG17
GTATATTATTGTCGATGTTATTAATGTTTGGATGTGGTGAATCAAAAATTGATACTTCAACTGATGAAGCAATGAGGTCATCCATAGAAAAGGTCAGGGAATCATTGCCTGCTGACATGAGAAAACATTTTAATGAGGCAATGCTGACTGTTGCAATTGGTGATAATTCCAATATTGAACCATCTGACATAAATGAAAGAATGAAAGCAAAACTGAATGGGAAAACCGGGTTGGAAATCATTGCAGAAGCAGGATATAACAAATATTAAATGGTAGCTATATGAAGAAGCAATCTAAAAAGGATAAGAAAAAAAAGAAATTCAAGAAAAAAACAAGTTCAGTCAAATCACATAAGACTGAAATAAGAGAAGTTACTAAAAATCCACATCATTATCAAATTGGCGATTATGTTATTGTTAAAAATGGAATACGTGATCCTGATTATGGGACTGACATTAGCGGATGGAAGGGAAGAATTTATAATGTTGAAAATGATGATGATCCATTTATAGATATTCGATGGGACGGTGAAACACTTGAGAGTATGCCAGAGTCAATAATTGAAGCATGTGAAAAGGAAGAGTTAGAAGAAAAACAAATGCGTCTCAGGGCAAGCCTTGTTGAGCTGTATGCTTCCGATGAAAAAAGTGGGAAAATGCTCCTTAAAACTATGACTGATGAAGTTCTAATGCTTGCAAGAATTTATTATGACTTAGTTGATAAAGTAAAAGTACAGGAAATTTTTTCCAAAATAAGATGCATGAATTACAATTCAAGCAAAAATCGCTGGGAATGGCTGTATGAAAAAGAAGCTAAAAAATTGAAGTTTGCAGCATCTTATTATAGCATACCGGTTGAAAGACGACCGATAATATTAGGTTCATTTTATTCAAATAAAAACGATGAAATGTATATAGATGTAAACTCTTTTGATCGTGCTAAAATAGCTGTTTTATTCTTTGATAAATATATTCCGAGAACCGTTGCCAGGGTTACAGATATAGAAGTGTTGAACAAAGTATTTGATTCTTATGACGGAACAATGCCGAATCCTGATGATTATTTTAATAGTAATGATGAGAAACTAATTCGGAATCCTGAAGCGATAATGGATGAAATACTTAATATGACATCTTCAATAGAAGATCCTGCCGAAAAACTTCAAATTGCAATGAAACAATTGGTAGAAGATGCAAAACAACCTCTTGCTAAACTTGAGAGATTTCCTACTAATTATTATGAAGATGGCAGCATCATTGGACTTGAAGGCTCTCTTAAAGCCAGAGAAAACCTTGCTCTTCATCATTGGGCAGGAAACAAAGATATTACATTATTTGATATAATACATGGAGCAGTTCAAAAATTGCCCCCGTTGAATTTATAATGAAAGGATTCATTTTCAGAGAGAATATTAAAAGCGATTGGTATGGAAGCAGATATACAAAACAAGAAACATAACTCCGATGAGTTTAGAGTCTGGAAACCTAATAGTGTTAAACAAATATGATAAGAATCGAGCAATATTCAGAGAAGTATAAAATCAAGATCATTGCTCTTATTCTCAATATACAGAATAATGAATTCAATATCTCTATTACTTCCGAACAACAGCCGGATTTACATAATATTGAGGAATATTATCAAACCGGATATGGTAATTTTTGGATTGCTCTTTTTGAAAACAATGTGATTGGAACAATATCATTGCTTGATATTGGAAACAAGCAGGCAGCACTTAGAAAAATGTTTGTACACGAGCATTATCGCGGTAATAATCACGGTACAGCAAAATTGCTTCTCTCAGAATTGATTGATTGGTCAAGATTGAAAGATATAAACGAAATATATTTAGGAACTACTGCAAAATTTATTGCAGCACACCGATTCTATGAAAAAAACAACTTCATTGATATTAAAAAGTCTATGCTGCCCAAAAGGTTCCCAGTTATGGAAGTAGACACTAAATTTTATAAGCTGTATCTATAATCCATAAATAGAGAGCAGATTAAAATGCCGAAAAGTATAGTACCATCACAAGTCCAGAAGATTGGAAACAATTCCTTGCTGAAACTGAAAAGCATTGGAAATCAGGATATTTAACATGTCATTATTATAAATTAATTAGTTTCAAAATTTGGAGGAAGAAGTTTTTTAAAACGCTATGAATGAAGATCAACAAGAGAATAATCCATTGCACGGAATGACTCTGGAGAAGATCGTGAATAGATTGGTTGAGCATTATGGCTGGAGCAAATTAGGCAAACGCATCAACATCAGATGTTTTAATAACGATCCGTCAGTGAAGTCCAGTCTGAAATTCTTGAGAAAGACCCCTTGGGCAAGAAAAAAAGTTGAGGAATTATATATTGACACGTTGAAGAAATAGCACAAGCTTCTTTTGATAATGATTTAGTAAGTCATATCCTGTAATGTATTTTACCTAAACCTTTAAATTTATTTCTAAAAGGATGTTATATGGCAAAAATTTCACGTAATGCACCGTGCTCTTGTGGTAGTGGGAAAAAGTATAAAAAATGTTGTTTACTCCGAGAAGAAGCAGAAGCTTTGGAACAACGCAAAATTATGAAACAAAATATGGGAAAAGTTTATATTGAAGAAGATGATCTTGACGATATTTCAAACAGTGTAATTGATCTCATCAATTCTGGAAAATTTGATGAAGCAGAAGCTGTTTGTAATGAGTTAATGCAGCAGTTTCCTGACCAGATTGATGGCATTGATAGACTTGCAATGGTATATGAAGCTCGTGGAGAAAATGAAAAGGCTATTGAATATTATTTAAAAGCTGTTGACTTTATGCGTACAAATCCTGGTTTTGATGAAGATGGGATAAATTGGACTCTTGAGAAAGTTAAAAAATTGCAGGAAAAATGACCCAATTAATTGATACACACTGCCATCTGGAAAATATTGAAAATACAGAACAAGCTATCCTTCAAGCTGAAAAAGCAGATGTTACTGCAATTGTTGGAATGGGATGTGACCATGATTCCAATGTTAGGATACTTGAATTGTCTGGGAAATATGAAAACACAAGAGTTTATCCTGCATTGGGAATACATCCGTGGTACTTGAAAGAAACAGATATTGACAGCACACTTATTTTTATTGAAGCAAATATTGATAAAGCTGTTGCTATTGGAGAAATCGGTCTTGATTACTGGCTCCGGGAAGCAAAAAAAGATGGCAATACCAGAGACTTGCAGAAAGATGTGTTCAAAAGACTTCTGGATTTATGCAGGCAATACAATAAACCAGTCGTGATTCATAGCAGGGGATCATGGGAAGATTGCCTATCCCTTACAGTAGAAGCAGGAATTAAGCGAGCAGTATTTCACTGGTTTAGCGGCCCACTGGAAGTATTAAGGGGAATACTTGAAAATGGTTACTATGTTTCAGCTACTCCATCAGCATCATATAGTAAACATCACAGGCAGGTAATTGAAAACAGTCCGTTGGATAGAATAATGCTGGAAACAGATTCTCCAATAGATTTCAACGGAAAAAGACTTGGCCCTGCTGATGTGGTGCTATCTCTTGAGGCAGTAGCAGAAATTAAGGGTATTTCAAAAGAGGAAGTAGCAGAGGTAACAACTGCCAATGCGTTTAGTTTTTATGGACTTGAATTAGGTTAATATATCAAAATCGAATTGAAAATTATGAAAAAAATAAAGATCGGAAGGAATCAACCTTGCCCATGTGGAAGTGGTAAGAAATTTAAAAAATGTTGTTACGGAAAGGATTCTAAAATTTTAGATACTTCCTTAAAAAATATAAATGAAATATTACCTCCGTATAGTGAAATTGATTACGGAACTCCCGTATTAGATGAAAATTTTTTCAAATCAAACTCAATTCACGAAATATCAGCTCATCGTCTTATTTATTCCAATTTGATAAATCCAGAAACAGCAAAATTAGCTTCAGTGTTTTCAAGTCAAATGATAAATAGAGGAAAAACGGAAAGGAACATAATTGAAAACACCAACAGTGTTGAAGTTTTAATTGAAATGATGATTAAAGGTATAGATTCGATAAATCATGAGATATTAAAAGAAAAAATATTAAAACAGAAAGAAATTGCCATCCCTTTGATAATTGATGAATTAAAAAGTAACGAGCATGAACAATTTGTAGAACTGGCAATCATTATTATACATTTATCAGGTAGTAACTGTTCAAAAGAGATATATGAAATTTTATTAAATACTCCATCAAGCGCTTATAAAAAATCACTGCTCTGTATGCTTTTAGGCTTTTACTGCAAAGAAGAATACACAAATTTAATCTGGAATTATTATCATTACTTTAAAGAAAATTATCCTCAAGAAAAGTATTATGACGGCCCGCTATTAGGATTAATAGAAATGAAAGAGCAAGAAAAAGAAAAGAATAAAACTATTCACGGACATGTCATTGCATGACAATTACTTTCAAACCATTTGAACAACACTTTTTCGGCGCAATAAAACAATAAATATAATGAACAATCTTGAACTATTGATGTTCTGACTTGTAATCATTTATCCATTTATAAATTTCCTCTTCAAAATTTTCCATCTCTGTGGGATTTAAATCTGTTAGCACAAAATCCATTTCTAACCATAGCACGATATTCTCTTTAAGGATTTCTATATCAACATCACTGAATTTTTTTATTTTTTCTGCACTTTGGTCAATACTTAGTCTTTCTCCGTCTGCCCAAATAATTTTTCTTTCATTTAAATCAACATCAGCCCCATCAAATGCCAGTTTAATATCATCTATTGCTTGCCATACGATTGCTCCATAATCATCAGAATCCAACCAATCAATGAAATCATCAGAATCCATTTGAAATATTTTTCCCCTTATATCAATCCCGTATTATTTTTTTAAGTAGCGCCGCTTTTATTTTTTCTACATCTTCTACCCAAGACTTGAAATCATCTGTTTCTTCCCACAACTCTTTCAATTCCGAAACATCTGATAATACTTTATCAATGGCTTGAATTGCCTTAATATTTAGATGAGATGTATCCATCAGTGATGAATTTTGGGATACCCACGAAGCTGCATTTTCAGGAAGCCCTTCTTTTGCATTACCTTGTAAAGCTATAATTATTTCTGCTGCTGCAAGAATACAGCATCCTTCAGGAGCTTCAATGTAATCAGCATCAGAATGGTTCAATGCAGATTCAATAACTAATAAATCCGTTGATTTTTCTAAATCATATAGCCAATCGCACGAATCGTCATTTTCAAATATCCCTATCCCCCATGCTCCCACTTATACCCCCTTTTTTGTTGTTAATATCAGAGTTTTTGTTTTTCTAATTGCGGCGGAAAACTTATTTAATCCCATCATTGACTTTGCTAAGTTTTACTCCTACTAATTTTGCACCACTGAGGTCTGCTCCGTTAAAATCTGCTTCTGGTGATTATCCATGTTGTGTCAAACCTTACTTTGCTTCATTAATTTCAATGGTTTAAAGCTCGGTTCGTAATAAATGTTTTTTCCTTTAATGCTACCCTCGCCCTTTTGAAAAATTGCCTGATTCGGACAATAGTTTACACAGCGCATACATTGTTCACATGATTTTAGCCAGTTAGGTTTTTCATCAACAATCTGTATACTATTGGTCGGACATATTTCCGAACACAAGCCACATGAATTACATGTATCATCCGTTCTGAAATTACGCCACAAATTACTGACACCTAACCATTTGAACAAATAATAATCTTTGTAAAAACCAAATTTGCTGTATCTTGGCGGATAATTGAATTGATGGTGATAAACGACATTGTTCAAAATATCTTTTGCAGCTTTCTTTGCTTTTTTAACACCATTATTAATAATTAATTGAGCATCTTCCTTTGATGGAGGATTCATTGATACAGTCCAGTTGGAAGGCATCTGAATTACTTTTGAATAAACAACACGTAGATTCTTCTTTTTTAGGATTTTTATAGTTTCCTGAATCGAAAATCCAGACTCTTCTGCATCACCCGCTGTAATCAATATGAATGTTTTTGTTGATTTGCTCATTTTTGCCAGACTCAACAAGTAGTTTCTGCAAATTCTGGGTATGTCAAACGCATAAACAGGAAAACAAAATCCTATCAAATCAGCTTCTTTATCAATATCTGTTTTATATGTTATTGATGAAAATTCGACTTCAAATCCGTTTTGTGCAAATATTTCCTTACACTCGTTCAAAGCTCTGTATGAATTGCCTGTGCCTGAAAAATATTTCAATGCAGCTTTCAAAGTGATTCGTTCTCCAAAGAAATGATTTATTTAAGTATATCTTTGATACCCGCTTTTACCAGTGAAGGATTTGTAAGTAATTTTATCTTCTTGATGCCCCTTGCATCTACATAGGTATCTTCTATTGTCAATTCTGTCTTTTTTAACACACTTAATCCATCATTTGTACGAATGAAATGATAATTCAGTGCGCCAAATACTCCTCCGGCTAAAACAACGATCAGCAGTAAGATTGCAAAATTTTTCACTATTTTTCTCCTTTCTGTAATAATCAATAGCTTTGTAAATGTTACCTTTTTTCTTTTATTGCGCCGGAATCCTAATATAAAATCATATTTTCTGGCAATAGAAAAAGCTGCTGTTAAAAATGTCCTTGAAAATTAGGTTCAACGATCATTTCCCAGCCGGTAACATAGCTAATCCGCCGCAATAAAATATAAATAAAACTATATTTCAATTATGTGGAAAACAAAAGCACAGGCACCTGCTCTTTTTAAAAGTGACACGGTGAAAGCAAAAACGAAGTCAACTTCGTTTTCTTGCAAATAAATTTTCCCTGTCCTAATCCAAATCTGGAATTTCATCACGGGATAATAATAGTTTTATGCTCCTGGGAGTTTTAGGCTTACGTTGAATAAAACCTTTTTCCTCAAGTTTTACAATCATGTTATGAACAGTTGGTGGAGTTCTTCTGAAATATTTCTGAAAATCAAGTTCAGCCGGCGACATCCTGTGAATTTTTGTATAATAGTATATAAATGCCAAGTATTGTCCCTGTGTCGCTGTGTATTTCTCCTGACTTTTCTTTGTCTTTTTCTTTGTTGGTTTAGCAGGAAATGATATGGATGATTGACTGTAATTTGACATATCATAACTGAAGTGTTTTCCAATTCTGTCAACTACATCTATTTGACGTGCTTTATTTATAGTGAATTCAGCAATCAGAGTCTTTTCATTGTGCTGAAAAATATTGATGCTGTCTGTATCATTGGTAAGAGATTGTGAAGCATCATACATTTCCTCCCTGTCTTTTTTATCGGGAGATGAACATAATTCTATTTCGACTTTGACATTTATTTTATATATTTCTCGCCTATGACAACCCTTGTGTTACTCATCTGCTCAGCATGTATTGCATCATGTTATTATGCACCCACAGCAATCCGGCTGTTTAATTCATCAATCCGTTTCACAATACTCTTTACTGTTTCCATTTTACCTTCAAAAAGATTGACAAGACTACCGTGTTTATTGAATGGGTGGTCGTTAAGGATGCTTTTATCAAGGGTTCCGTTCTCAACTATATGGTTCACTATTAACGTTACAAAGTCCATCTGGTTTGAATTAAGCGATTGGTCAGAAATAAAATCTGAAAAGAGTTCGTTAGCAGCAGATCTTTCCAGACCTACCAGCCCTGCAATTAGTTTTAATAAGTGTTCATCACCAAATTCCTTTTGGTAATCCTCCTTAGTACCAAGTTCATTCCATAAAATTTTTTCCATGTGTTTGTAATCAGATTCAGTCAGCTCTTTGTTGTTCATCAGTTTATAGATAACAAGGTCATTTTGGTGTTGCTTCAAGTAGTTGTTAACTTTCTTCCTGTAACTCTGAAATTCATCTGTGTCATACTCTCCTGGGTTTTCTTTTGTCTCCAGGATCTCATCTGTAAAGGAAGTGTAATATATTTCAGTATCGTCTTTTTCCAGAAGTACCAGCAGGTCCCTCAAGGCTTCACGCACCTTTTCGTGAGCAAATATGTCAGCATTTTCCCAGTATTCATCAGTCTGGACATTTTCAATCAGTTTTGCATGACGTTGTACCTGGGCTAAATTACCTTTTTCAGCAAGCCGCTCTGCTGTGTTGATTACCTTAACCTTTGGTTTTGATGCCGGAATTCCTTGAAGGTATGCCAACTCAATTGTAAACATGAGATAATCAAAACGCTTGGCTAATTCATTTTCTTCAACAGGAATAATTAAAGGTGCTATCTGTTCTTCCAGTTCACGAACCATCTGGTCTGAGATTGATTCCCATTTTTCAACTTTGTTATATCGATGGATATATTTAATACGCAGGCGGCTTGAAAACCGGGTTTCATCAATGTCGGTTAGCGCTTTATGGAGCTGCTCAACCAGTTTGGCTCGGTGTAAATTATATTCGTCTGTCTGAAAGTCCAGGTGTTCTAACTCCTGTGCAATCTTTACCTTTATGTTAAAAAGGTTTTCAGTTAGAGATTTTACAGTTTTCCCCTCTATCCCGTTTTTATTAACCCTGAAATATTCAAAATTGGAGCAGTAGTCAAATATCAGGAAAGATTCCTTATCCTGTCCCACACCAAAAAGGTCTAAGCATAGACGTGTACCTCTTCCTATCATTTGCCAGAATTTAGCCTTTGAACGTACTTTTTTGAAAAATACAAGGTTAACAAGTTCAGGGATATCAATACCGGTGTCAAGCATATCCACGGATATTGCTATTTGAGGGTATTTTTCTTTTGTGGAAAGTTCTTCTATCACTCTATCCACATACTTTATCCCGTTGTAGATCGTTGCAGCAACTCGACCGGCATATTCAGGATACAGCTTATTGAACCGTTCCAGAATAAAATCTGCATGACGGGTATTCGTGGCGAAAATAATTGTTTTTCCGATGGTATCACCACCATTTACATGGATTCCTTTGTCCATTAGATCATGAAGAACAGTATCAACAGTATGGCTGTTAAAGAGAAATTTATTAAGTGCTGCCCCGGAGATGTCACTAACCCCGTCATCAAATGTATCTTCCCATTGTTCCTTTTCTTCATCAGTAAGCTCATCATAATGGATTCCTTGTTCCATGAACTTCATCTTTGTTTCAATGGTATTATAGGGAACCAGGTATTTTTCCTCAATGGCTTTTTCCAGTTCATAGGCAAAGGTCGGGACATCATCTTCAATATCGAAAATGGAATAAGTGTTCTTATCTAAGTCATTTTTAGGTGTAGCGGTTAACCCAAGCAGGAATCCATCAAAGTAAGTGAAAATATCCTGATATTTCTTGTAGATTGATCGATGTGACTCATCAATTATAAGTAAATCAAAATGACCTGATGTGAAAAGCTGTGAACCGTCTTTTGTTTTATTTTCATCAATGGCATTCATCATAGTCGGGTATGTGGAAAATACCATCCTGCTGTTTGGATCATCTTTATTGTCCAGTAAATTACATATTGAAAGGTTTGGCAGAAGGTTAGTGAAACTTTTCTTTGCCTGTTTAACCAATTCTCTCCGGTCAGCCAGGAAAAGAATATTTTTGATCCAAATATTCTGCAATAATACATCAACCAGTGAGATAGCGGTTCTAGTCTTGCCTGATCCTGTTGCCATGACCAGGAGAGCTTTTCTCTGACCTTTTTCAAGGGTATCGCAGACTGCCTGAATTGCCTTTTTCTGGTAAGGGCGGTTGGCAATATCATCACTCGCATTTACAGAGCTGATCGTTTTTTTATTGGCTTTTCGGTAATAACACCAGTCCAGTTCATCTTTTGTGAAAAAGCCAAACACAAGCCGTTCAGGGTATTGCTTATCATCCCAGAACCATGTTTCAAAACCATTGGTAAAGAATATCAAAGGACGGACATTATGCTCCTTTTCAAGACAGTCAGCATAAAGTTTAGCTTGAATCTTTCCCTTGCGGGGATCAATGGAGGTGCGTTTGGCTTCTATGACAGCTAATGGGACACCATTATCAGCGTATAACACATAATCCACATATCCTGAACCTGAATCATTTGGCATACCGGATACTTCCACTTCCTCCTGGCAGTTGGTGCCAATTGCCCAACCTGCCATTTCAAGTGCAAGGTCAATGTATATTTTGCGGGTCTTGAATTCGCTGATATCATCACAATCAAAATCCCTGGATTCCTGGTTTTCTTCACGTTGTTCCTTAGTCTGCTGCCGTTCTTCAGCAGATCGAAGCAGCTTTTCAAGTTTTTCACGTTCAGCTTTCCAAGCTGCTTCTTTTGCTGCCAAATCTTCCTGCATTTTACGGTTCTTCTTTTCCAGTTCAGAACCGTCTTGCAATAGAGAGGCATTAAAAGGTTCATTGTGTGTTTCTGTGGAATAAGAGTAATCCACCCAGGAAATAAAATCATAGAGGTTTCTTAATGATTCCACAGCTTGATCACGTCGCACAGGTTTAACAGTATGGGCAGCTTTATTACCAAGTGATATTATAAATTTGATCCTTGGGAATAGTTTGGCGTCCAGGATATCCTTAAAATTATGGTCATGTATCAGGGATGACAGGTTGTCCTGATATGGAACAGTAAGGTCTCCATCGTAGCGGTAAGCCCACTTTACGGCTATTTCAAGGGCACGCCTTGTTTGCAAAGCTGCTGCGGAATAAGATATGGCTAACGACTTCTCTGCCTCAATACAAGCAATTGCTATTTCTTTATATTTTGGGTCTTTATCAAGGAAAGAGAAGTTTGATGCCATCATATATCTCCTTTAAATGCCCTTTGCATGAGTGCGTTGAAGTTGTCTTCCAGTTCTTGGAGGGATTTGATCATCTCCTCTTTTTTAGCTTCTATTTTATGTGATTGATCAGCGAAAGTGTTTTGAAGTTCAACCGGAGGGATATTTATCTTAATGTTTTTTAATTCTTCAGCGTTAATATTAGCCATTCCAACTATATTTTTAGCTTTGTTCAACAGAACAGACTTTCCATGCTTGGAATTGAGATATGCTGAAATATATTCTGTATTTCCTCTATCATTAGCTATCAGCTTCACAAGGTATCCTGCAAAAGCCATAGGCATTTCTTCACGAAATACAGCGGTTTTTCCAACAAGCTCTTTGCTATTAGTTCTGTTAAAAAACATTTCACCTTTGTAAGCTAAAT
>JAUCGD010000790.1 GCA_030377945.1 Desulfobacterales bacterium HSG17
GGTCAGTATAGGCGTAATATGTAATTTGTTTATAAATTCTTTGTAGGGGCAAATCCCCCTGTGGTTGCCCCCGGTGAAGGGCAGACACAGGGCCTGCCCCTACGAAACCAAAACGATATTCTGGGGCTGGCATACCAGCCTGAAACGGAGAAAAATATGAAAGAAGCTGTTATTGTAAGTGCTGTAAGAACCCCTTTAGGTTCATATAACGGTACATTTGCAAATATGGGTGCCACCAAACTCGGAGGCATGATAATTGAAGAAGCAGTAAAAAGAGCAGGAATTAAAAAGGAAGATGTTGACGAAGCCATTATGGGACAGGTACTTCCCTGCGGTTATGGCCAGAATCCTGCAAAACAGGCTGTTGTTAAAGCCGGTATGCCCTGGAAGGTGGAAGCAATTACAGTTAACAAGGTATGCGGTTCTTCCTTAAAAGCAGTCATGCTTGCAGCCCAGGCCATCCAGGTTGGTGATGCAGATGTGGTTGTGGCCGGGGGCATGGAAAACATGAGCATGGCTCCCTATTACCTGGACAAAGCAAGATTTGGATACCGCATGGGACCGGGCCAGATCCAGGATCATATGGTTCATGACGGGCTGTGGGATGTTGTTAATGATTTTCATATGGGAATGTCCAATGAGCTTTGCTCTGAAAAATACAATGTAACTCGCGAAGATCAGGACAGATTTGCAGCAGAATCCTATTGCCGTGCATTGGAATCCGTAAATTCAGGCAGATTCAAAGATGAGATCATGCCTGTTGAAATCCCTCAGAGAAAAGGTGATCCCAAAATTTTTGACACAGATGAATGCCCCAGGGACACATCCTATGAAGCCCTGTCAAAAATGGGTACCGCATTTAAAAAAGGCGGAGTTGGAACAGCAGGAAATGCTTCCATCATAAGCGACGGAGCTGCTGCCGTAGTTGTAATGTCAAGAGAAAAGGCCGAAGAACTGGGATGCGAAATCATGGTCACCATAGGTGCCCAGGCATCCTATGCCATAGATGCGAAATATGTTCTGGTTGCACCTATCTGGGCCATACCAAAATGCGTTGAAAAAGAAGGTATATCCATTAATGATATAGATCTTTTTGAAGTTAATGAGGCTTTCAGCGGATCTTCGGAAGCCATAAACAAAGAACTCAACCTGGATACAAACAAGGTAAATGTCAACGGAGGTTCAGTTGCCCTTGGACACCCCATTGGAGCCAGCGGATGCAGACTTCTTGTCACCCTTATCCATGAAATGATAAAACAGGATAAAAAAACAGGTCTGACATCACTCTGCCTGGGCGGCGGCGAAGCTGTGGCTCTTATTGTGAAAAGATAGACTGTTAAAACTTCATTTTGTTGATACCCCCCTGCCCCCTCAAGGGGGGAATAAATAAAAACTCCCCCCTTGAGGGGGGCAGGGGGGTGGGGA
>JAUCGD010000791.1 GCA_030377945.1 Desulfobacterales bacterium HSG17
TAGTGATTTATATTATCTATTATTTTTTGGGCTTCTTAATCTCAAAACTTCCGTCTTTTTTGAATTTGACCTCTGCATCAAGGTAATGGACTTTTTTAAGATCTGATCTTAAATCCTGGAGCATGTAAAAAGCTTCCCCGCTTTTAGCACCTGTATTGCAGACAAAAACAATCGGTTTTGCATCAGTTAGATTTTTTACATTTTTTTCAAGATCATCAGTGGGAGTGTTAACAGCAGTTTTAAAATGTCCTTTAACATATTCATCCTTATCCCTTACATCAATCAACTGAATGGTTTCAGGATTATTGGCAAGAATCTTTTTGAATGTTTCAATCTCTATGGAACCTTCTTCCTTGCCTGATTTAACAGCAACTGCACTGGATTTTGTTCCTGCAAGTTTTTTCCATGCCGGGTATCCGGCAGCTAATACCATAACATTTTTATAGCCGTCCGTAACCGCCTTCCTGGCGGATAAATGACTGAGCTTTCAGGTAAAACCGCCGCAATAAAATACAAGGGGGATAGTTTTATCTATTGGAAGAATACCTTTCTTTGTTTCATAATCTTTTTTCGGAATGCTATAAGCTCCAGGAATATGACCCTGAATATATTTTGGTTTTGTAGGGCGTGAATCGACAATGACAGCAGGTTCCATTTTATCTATTATGCTTTTCACATAAGGAGCTTCAACAGCATAGTAATCACCTGTTGCTTTCCAGGCAGGAAAACCTTCTGCAAACACTTTTACATTTTTGTAACCCATTTTTTCCGCTTTCCGGGCAGATTTATGACTCAGCTTGCAAATAGTGCCCTGGCAATAAAAAATAAGCAGGGTGTTCTTATCCTTTGGCAGTTTATTCGTCATTTTTGCAAACTGACTGTCCGGGATACTTATTGCAGTTGGGATATATCCCTTGTCAAATTTTGCTTTTTTGGGTCTTGAGTCAATAATCATGACATTTTCCGGCTTTGGCATCTTTACATATTGCTGAACAAATTTAACATCAACAATATCATGGAACATCCAGCTTGTATTAGCTGGCTTCGGGCTTGTTTTCGCAGTTTTAGTTGCAGTACATCCTGTTGTCAGGAACAATGCAGCTAAAAGGGCAAAAACAAGGGCTGTTAATTTGTACTTCTTCATCATTTCTCCTTTTTATTATTATTTTGTGTTTTTTCCTGCTGTTTCCCAATCATGAATTTCTGTTGTTTCATAGATTTCTTCCCAGCCGGAGATCATGGCCCATATATGACTGAACAAAGAATGACCTGTTGTAGTCATATAAACATGGACGATAAGAAAAGAGAGGATCATAAATACTATTATTAAATGAATAAATGCAATTGCTCCCAAGCTTAAAACACTGTCCAAGCCCCATTCAGGCCATTGATTATAAGTATAATACAGAAGTCCTGTAATCATCT
>JAUCGD010000792.1 GCA_030377945.1 Desulfobacterales bacterium HSG17
TTGCATTTTTTATTATATTTGGAAAATTTTGGCCGGGTACAAGACATTCCTTTGCAATCCAAGGATTTAATCCTTCTTTTTTTAAAAAGCTATATAGTTTATGAGCGATTTCTATATCACAGTGTGCATAACTTATGAAGATTTGGTCTTTATTCATTTTTAATATCCTCAGAGTCATCAAAGGGCTAACGTTAAGCTAACCGGCGCAAAAGGGTGTAGGGAGCGATAGCGACCGGAACCCTTTTGCGTCCGAGTTCAGCGCCGGGTTATAATGCGTGTCATGGCAGTCTAAAATTGTAACAAACTGAATAAATACAAAAAAAACGTTAAATGAAAGCAATTATAACGTTAAGCTAACCGGCGTAAAAGGGTGTAGGGAGCGATAGCGACCGGAACCCTTTTACGTCCGAGTTCAGCGCCGGGTTATAATGCGTGTCTTGGCAGTTTAATATTGTAACAAACTGATAAAATAACAAAAAAACGTTAAATGAAAGCAATTATAACGCTAAGCTAACCGGCGCAAAAGGGTGGAGGGAGCGATAGCGACCGGAACCCTTTTGCGTCCGAGTTCAGCGCCGGGTTATAGTGCATTTTCAATTATTTCATTGCATAAGCTTTATCATGCGGTCCGACAGTTAAAAAGACTATTGTTTGGTCTGGAAGATTGTCGCAAAAACAAAATTCACTATCTGGCAAATTACGGCATTCTTCGCAAATGACAAAGACAATACGAAAATTTCGATCTATTCGAGCACTTCGGCAGCCAATCAGATTAAGTCTTTTGGTGATGTCTGCTAATGCTTCAGTATTATTGTATGGATTCTCAATTATTCTTTCCACTCTTCTTTTGATTCTTCCTTTGAGGGATGAATATCGGCGAAGATTGCGGACAAATAGTTTTTCGTAAATAGCTTCGTATTTATTCACTCCAAACCTCTTCATGCGACATGAATTCGAGTTCATTTTTTTGGTTTCGTTCTTTTATATCAATCAGATCATTGTAAAGGGGCATATTTGAATTAAGATAAAAAACATCAGTTTGTTTCTCAACAACTGTTTTCAGTTCTTCTCTAATGATACGACGAATAATCGGTTCTAAAGCTTTTATTAATTCTTCAACTATTAAGGTGTTATTTGCAATCATTTTTATTCTCCTGTTTTTTTTCTATCCTGTTTTTTTTCTATTTGGTGTCTCAACCATTCTTCAACAGGTTCTAACGGCATTTGTTTGCCGTCAAAAAATAGATTCATTTCATCGTTGTAGAATATGCGATATTCCGATTTGTTTAATTTTATTTGAATCAGTGCAATATGTAGTTCTTCTATTCGTTCAAGCAGTTCTTTAAGTCTTTTTTTTTGAGTTTCTCCCGGAGCATTAAAATTATTAAGAGAGCCTTTGAATTCAATCATATAAGGTTTGTC
>JAUCGD010000793.1 GCA_030377945.1 Desulfobacterales bacterium HSG17
GAACTTAACGCCCTATCGGGCGGACTTTTATTGTCACCTTAAGTGCTTATGGGTAACAATAGCAGTTGCACCTCTTTGTTGAAATTTTTTTCTATGATTTCATCATTTTTGCATATTGGCAAAGGATTATATTTTCCTTTTTTAAGATTTTCATATTCATAAAAAATTAATCCGTATTTTGGATGCCATATTTTCCATAGTTCCATTTCATGACCACAATGCCGACATATCATAGGGTCATTACCGCTTATTTCTTTGTAACGTTCTCTATATTTCTTTTCTTTAACAACCTGGTAAGCACCTTTTACAACACCTTTTATTGAAGAAACCGCTTTTTTTATAACTTTTGCCCATTTCTTAAAAGTCTTTGTTGCCTGCAATCCATAATAACGGACTCTCTGAAAAAATTTTGGCATAATATGTTGAACCATACGGCCTATAAATGTCATTACATCAACAACTTCAAATTTTTTTGATTTTGTTTTATGATCTTTATACCAGTACTTAACAGTCTGGCCATCATAGCTCACTATCCGTCTTACTGCTATCGGAGGTGAAGCAACATATTTTGCCAGATAACCTGCAAGCCCTCTGCATCTGTCAGGCACATCACCTTTACTCACATTGGCTACAAACCCTTTGGGATATTTCTTCCAAAGCTCATCAACCAATTCATTCACTTCATTGCCAAAAAATGATCTGATAAATGTCAGGAGGTGATACTGCCATTTTTTGTGTATCAGCTCATATTTAAAATATCCAAGATTAAACCAGGTTTCCGTTTCAATATTAATACCGCCGCTTGTCATTATTATATGCAGATGGGGATTATAATGACCAGACCTGCCATGAGTTTGAACAACAACTATACATCCAATTTTCAATCCCTTTCTTTTTGCAGTACCTACTACATCTTCCAGACATTCATAGCCACATTTCATAAATGCCGACATTAAATCACCAGTATAACGTTCTTCATAAAATTTTTGCCTGAGTTGTTTCGGAATAGTTAATACAATGTGGCGATAGATTAACCCGGGATGCAGCAAACAGCTTACTTGACTCACAAAATCATCAACATATTTCTTAGAACAGGACAAACAAAAACAACTTTTACAACTAAACGGAACTCTTCTAATATCATGGCCACAATGTGGGCATATATACTCACTGTATCCACCTAATTCACTACCACATCCTAACATTTTTTGAACAGGGTCTTTATATTGTTCCGTATCATATTGGGGATGGAGCAATTTAAAATTATCCCAATGGTCTTCAAAGATATTTTGAAATATATCTTTATCTTCTTTCTTTTGTTTTTTCAGTGGCATCATCATGTCATGATTAAAACACAATATCTCTTAAATTTCAATAAAAATCTAATATCTTTACAAAAAATGGAAATTCCTATACTTT
>JAUCGD010000098.1 GCA_030377945.1 Desulfobacterales bacterium HSG17
TAATTTCAAACCATATAACGCTAAGCTAACCGGCGCAAAAGGGTGGAGGGAGCGATAGCGACCGGCACCCTTTTGCGTCCGAGTTCAGCGCCGGGTTAGCTGGCTTTCCTATTTTACTATACGAATAATTAAAATAGAATGTTTTTTATATAACTGAATATATTCTATATTTCCAAAAAATATTAATCCATTTTTTAAATTTCAAAACTCATGATATATAAGTATTGATAATCACTTGAAATTATAACAAAAGAATAACATTAAATTTAAAAATGCCTAATTTTGATTGCATCTCTATTTTTGGTACAAAATCGGAAACTTACGGTTAAAATTAAAATTTTAAATTACGCCCATGTTAGGGTCCCTGTATTTTGTAATTTTGTTTATCTTAAATAAACTCGCACGGCCTTCCATTTTTCATTTGTTTTATATAAAGTACATCTTTTTAAATATTGCTCAACATTTATAGTTGAGCTTCCACCAAAATCTTCCAATTCAGATGAAATTTTCATTGTTCTGCCTTCATTATTTTTGTATGTAATAAAAATAGTTGAATTGCTTCTTTCTTTACCGTCTTTGACTTTTATATATGAATTAAGAAATCCATTTATACAATCCGTTGATATAAAAATATGATGACCTTCATTTGATAGAAATAATCCTTCTAATAAATATTTACATTCCCCTTCATCATCATTAAAATTTGATTCTTCTGCGTCATCATCTGATATTGTTTTTTGGGGAATATCAGTAATTGTAGGTTTAGGTTTTTGCCTTTCAGTTTTTTCAATCTTAACGACTTTCAATTCTGGTATACTTACTGTTGCTCCAAAAAAAGTATATTTTATATTGTTACCTTCTTTCCACCATTGTTCACATGTTAATGTTCTTCCATCTGTTAAATGCAAAATATCTGCATAAGAATTAAACGAAATTGCTAAAAAGATCATTAAATATAAAAATTTTCTCATCAGCCATCCTTTTTATGTTTTTAATATCCTCATTAATTTGTTTGATAACTTTTGAACTCCTAATTTCTTAATTCTTTATACCTGAACATCTTCAAAATTTAAAATACTTAATTCATATTATACTGTTTTTGTAAAGTATTATAACTGATTACATTAAATATTTATCAAATTAAGTCGTATTTCGTCTTATTACTTTGAGTTATACATAAGAGTAACAAAAATATAGCCAGCTAACGCTAAGCTAACCGGCGCAAAAGGGTGTAGGGAGCGATAGCGACCGGAACCCTTTTGCGTCCGAGTTCAGCGCCGGGTTAGCTGGCTTTTTGGGTAAGTAGGTTAACTTTTAACACTTAATGATTTTGGTGTAAATATTTTGGCATTTGATTCCATTCTTGTCCTTCAAGATGCCTTCCTGCCTTTTTTTTATTAAAACCGCCCCACTGTTTGAAAAAATATGGGATATCAGCTTTCAGACATTGATCTCTAATATTTGTAGCCCATTTAGGTGCCATAGGTCTTGCCTTGAAACCAGATTCACCACCTACGATTACCCAATTTATTTTTTTTAGATCAAGTCTGCCCAAATCATTAAGTAATGGTTCACATGAAAGAAATCTGACGGTAGATTTCACTTGATTCAAAAGATCTATTCTTTTTATACAACTTTTTGACTCAACAGTAACACCCATCCAAACATTTTCAGGCCATTTTTTTATTTTTTCACTAATTTGTAACATCCGTTTTGCTCTTTTGGTTAATATCTGAAAGGTATGATTCGGAGATTTTTTTATTATATCTAAGACTTGTAAAATATAATCTTCAGGGACATCTTTATGAAAAATGTCACCCATGCTGCACACAAAAATGATATGATTGCCTTTCCATTTTAAAGGTTGTAATAGGCGGTTTGGATGTAATGTAACTTGAAAAGGGTTGTCTTTTGAATACCCATGTCTTCCGGCCAGACGTTTAGACATCCGCTCTGCATAGCAGTTCTGACATCCTTTACTAATTTTTGTGCAGCCGGTAACAGGATTCCATGTTGATTCAGTCCATTCTATTTTGGTTTTTGGTGACATAATATTATTTGCCTAAAATATGTTGAGCAATTTTTACAGCTGTCGGTGCACCTTTAGGATTTGATGCAGCAAAGCATAGAAGAAATATTGGAACATTTCTTGAATTACATAGTGGCAATGGAGTGTCAGCAACTTTAGCAAATACTGTTTTCAAACGCTTGATAAAAAAATTGCCAATAGAATCAAAATTTGCTTCTTTGACAAGAGGCTGATCGGTTGTATCAAAAAGAGACATCTGTTTCTTTTTACGGTAAAAAGCTTCCTCCCAATCATTTGTTCCAAAAAACTTTGTCAGTCGATCTGCCCATGCTCCTTTTGGTGGTGAGTTTTTTGTCAAAAGTCTATTCACTGCCTGCCCCAAAGGAAATAAAAGCCATAAATCAATTGCCTGGGTTTGCGCAATAATTTCAATTGTTTTCCAGTCAACAGCCATTCCATAAGGATCAAGGAAAACAACAGCCCGATTAAAACGCCAATCTTTATTTTTGCACCAAGATTGAATGTAAGAATTGGCATCTTCCTGAACGATGGTAATCTTATCATAATATTGATAAAAACTTAAACGTAATTTTTCCAATTCTTCTGCATATTCTGGTGATTGTTCTACAAAGATATATTCGTTAAATGGGGGAACAGATTCAAGAGCTATTTGAGCACTACCTTTTTGGAGATTAATTGCATCATTGTCATCAAAAAGAGGTAATGAATCTATGCTTACTTTTTCAGGATTTCTGTAACCAGTGCCAGCGAACGCATCAACATAAAAGGTATTCAACTTTGAGGCTCTTGGATTATTTTTAAAGATAGTCATGTAAGCACTCAGATATTTTTTTATGCGATTTAACTTTTCCTCAGTCCATTGTCCTCCAAATTGATGTGTCGTCATATAATATAGTTCCTATATTTTTTAGTAATATTTCAGCCAGCTAACGCTAAGCTAACCGGCGCAAAAGGGTGGAGGGAGCGATAGCGACCGGAACCCTTTTGCGTCCGAGTTCAGCGCCGGGTTATAGTGCTTTATTTTTGGAGAAAAAATATTTAACTATTTGAAAAATATTCATTTTATACATACATTAAATATCTCAAAAATTATTCAATTAAGGTAAAACTAATTTCATTTGAAAGTTGGTTAATATGCAACATAATACAAAAATTGTTCCATTTCAGAAATTCTGAGTTTTGATAAGTTAACATGCAGTATATTACTTTATTTACATAGCTCTATTTCAGTAGATTTGAATTTTATATAGCTCATATGCCTTAATGTAAATATTTTTTGATTGCTTCATCAATTTTTTTAATAAGGTCATCTTCAACTTTTTTACTGTATAAAATGTATCGTTTCAATCCTGATGGCATATTCGAGAAATGTACATATTTGAAATCCGCTTTTCTAAAACCAGCTTTAGGAATCAACACATCAGCTTCTTCTTCAAAAGTAAAGAAATAGTCTGCTCTTTTCAATTTAAGCAATTTAAGCAATTTAATATTATCTAAAAAAACTTTCTTCATAGCAGGTTCGTATTTTGTAATTTTATCATCAATAAATTTTCCGTATGAGAATCCGTCTTTAACTAATAAAAATAAATCACGATTCATGAAGACTTCGGCCAATGCATTTCCAGATTTAATTTTATTGTTGTTAGATGACGCCAAAGCGATTCTTGATTTATTTTGATATATGTAATCTGAGTATTTTGCAAACTTTTGACGTTCCTCATTTTTATACCATCCTATAGTGCAAAATCTTTCATTATTTTTTTTTAATTTTATTAACAGACGGTTAGGAGGGAATGATCCAAATTTGTAAGAGACACCTGCCTTATCAAATACAGTTTTAACTCGTTCAATAACGATACCTTGAGCAATTTCATTTTTATTCGTAAAAAAAAATGGTGGCCTTTCATTGTAGTAAATTGGTAAAGATTTACTTGTATTTTGGGCATTTAATAAATTAATTTGAAAAAAGCTTATAATTGTAATCAATAAAGCAAAAATAATCTTTGTCATAATTTATCTAAAGTCCTTTAAGAATTATATTTATTTATAATATTAGCACTATAACGCTAAGCTAACCGGCGCAAAAGGGTGGAGGGAGCGATAGCGACCGGAACCCTTTTGCGTCCGAGTTCAGCGCCGGGTTATAGTGCGTTTTTCTTTTTTGTGCAAACTGTTCTCATTAGATTTTAGTTTTCAATTTGTTCATTTATTTTGTTTTTTCATAATGTTGTTGCAAACCGTGTCCCGCAAGTGAAAACAAGATTATAAAAGATTTTGTGCAATTGTCAATATTTTTAACAGTTTCCAAGTACGAGAAAATATTTTCAAATAGAACTGTCGTTAAGTTTGTTGCAAACTGTGTCCCGCAAGTGAAAACAAGATTATAAAATTTTTGTGCAATCCCTAATATTTTTAGTAGGTTCCAAGTACGAGAAAATATTTTCAAGTAGAACTGTCGTCAAATTTGTTGCAAACTATGTCCCGCAAGTGAAAACATGCTTTATAAAAATTTTGTGCAATCGCCAATATTTTTAACAGTTTCAAAATACGAGAAAATATTTTCAAGTAGAACTGTCGTCAAATTTGTTGCAAACTATGTCCCGCAAGTGAAAACATGCTTCATAAAAATTTTGTGCAATCGCCAATATTTTTAGCAGTTTCCAAGTACGAAAAAATATTTTCAAGTGTAACTGTCGTCAAATTTGTTGCAAACCGTGTCCCACAAGTGAAAACATGCTTTATAAAAATTTTGTGCAATCGCCAATATTTTTAGCAGTTTCCAAGTACGAGAAAATATTTTCAAGTGTAACTGTCGTCAAATTTGTTGCAAACCGTGTCCCGCAAGTGAAAACATGCTTTATAAAAATTTTGTGTAATCGTTAATATTTTTAGCAGTTTCCAAGTACGAGAAAATATTTTCAAGTGTAACTGTCGTCAAATTTGTTGCAAACCGTGTCCCGCAAGTGAAAACATGCGTTATAAAAATTTTGTGCAATCGTTAATATTTTTAGTAGGTTCCAAGTACGAGAAAATATTTTACAAGTAGAACTGTCGTCATGTCTTTAGCAAACCGTGTCCCGCAAGCAAAACTTTGTTTTAAGGATGATTTGGAACAGTCATCAATTTTTTCAGTAATTGCCAAGTACGATGCAAAATTATTTCAAAGAACATCAATATTTTTAATTTTAACTGAACGATAACTATTTTTATTTATTAAAAAAATCAATGCACAACGAAGCACTATAACGCTAAGCTAACCGGCGCAAAAGGGTGTAGGGAGCGATAGCGACCGGAACCCTTTTGCGTCCGAGTTCAGCGCCGGGTTATGCCTGTTTCCGTTTCTGATTTCTGTATTTTTCTTTATGCTTAAACAATTGTTTAGCAATAATAATAGGATGTTAATATTTATATGGCCGCTGTATGTGCAGAGATATTTACATCGCCTAATTTTGGCTTATACCAATTGCGATAACTAATCTGCCGTCTGAATTTCTGTATCCATTCCGGCACAGGGAATGATATTTGATTATTTGGTATATAAGTTTTCGCAATTGGTATTATTCTGTTATGCCGCTTCTTTGTTATGAATACTGTAATCGACAAGAAATTTTGCAATCATTTTTCTTATCTCCTTCCATTTTCCATGCGGAAGTCACTTAATTATAGCGTTCAATGATCTTCGGAATTTCCCCCGAATCATAACCGTCTTTCATAACTTGACTGAAGTGTTTCAGAAATTTTGTCATTTTCATATGTTTGGCAAAGGCAAGATGATTCGGAGTTAATCCTAAAGGTTTTTTCAGAGCTACAAATTTATTCTTATTTTCCAGCAGAGATGGATGTCTCTCAACAACCATCCTCAAAGATGCTAAACCGGGATTAATGATTGCAACATCGGCTCTTCCTCCTAACAACATTTGCAGGATTCTTTTATTTGTATTAACTTCGGTGAGTTTAAATATTTTATTGACTGATTGTTCAAATTCTTTCCCATGACTAGCTCCCCGAATCTGTATAATTTTTTTTCCTTCTAAATCATTAATATCCTCAAATTCAAAGGTATTGTCTTTGGTAGTAATCAGAAGTGTTTCATCAATATACATCGGGTATTCAGCGTATTCAAATTCCTCTTGGCGCTTCGGCGTTTTTGCAAAACCGATAATGCCGCCTTTTCCCATAAGTGCCTGGTGTTGTGCCCTTTTCCAGGGAACTAGGTGCACTTCGAAATTAATATCCATTTTTTCTCCGGCATATTTAACTATATCTACTAATATTCCAGCAGGTTTCTCATCCTTAAAGTAAGCTTTGGGAGGTTTACTTTGATTACCAAACAGAATAATTGTTTCCGCACAGAGAATGCTTGATCCGTGTATTAAATAGAATATTACTATAAAGATCAATGCTCGTTTGTGATTCATAAGTCTATACCTTTCGTTTAAGTTGATGTACTCTCGTTCGAAGTAGTAACGTGGGCGATTCCAAGGAAAATTTACTTATTTTTTTGTATTGCCTCTTGTCAAAAAAATAAAGTAAGGTTCCTCCTGAACTTCCTTTATAAGCGATTTGTTTCATAGAAAAAATATACATAAGCACCTCAACAAAAGTTCTTCAACATTTTTTTATCACCGAATTGTAACTGGTGTCAGTTTTTCTAAAATTATAAATGTGGAAAGACTTATGTTCAGGTACTTATAAATTCAAGGTGCAATTTTTTAATATCACCTCCTTTACCGTATTTTTCATTTCATAAAAAGGCATAACGTTAAGCTAACCGGCGCAAAAGGGTGGAGGGAGCGATAGCGACCGGAACCCTTTTGCGTCCGAGTTCAGCGCCGGGTTATGTTTTTCTCACTAAGAAAACTGTTGCATTGCGTTTTAATCAATCTGTTTAAACTCAATGCCTAAAAAATCGCAGTTATGTCAAATATCTTTTTACTATTTTTTTTACAGGATACAAAATCATCCTGTGTTTTCTGTTCATAAAAATGTGAATACCCCTGAATGGAAATAGAATATTTATTCACTAATTTTTATAAGAATTATGCCATCTTTAAGTTTTATTCACAGGTTGCCCTGATTGCAAGAAAGTTTTTCAGACAGATTTTATGGGCATAGTACATAATTCCGAAAGCTTTCAATCCGTTTTCAGGTTTGGGCAGTCCTGCAAAAAATGGACTGCCCGGTTTTATTTATAATTTTTCAAAAAGTAAGATGCATCCCAGCTTTTATAATTTAGTATCAGTCTTCATATTTGAAAGATACATTTACTCTGGCGCGGTATGCAGCTACCTTTCCGTCTTCGATTTTCATATCAAGTTCTTTAATCTCGGCGATTCTCAGATTTTTCAGATTTTTTGATGCGGTTTCCACAGCCATTTTAGCCGCTTCTTCCCATGATGTGGGGCTTGTCCCAACTAGTTCGATAACTTTGTAAACGCTGGACATGGTAATTTTCCTCCTTAAAAGTTTAATTTGTTTCAGTTTTGCAGGAAATACGACTCACTTCACACATCAATTTACTGTTTAAGACCTCCTTTTGTTTAAGGTTAATATTATGCAGTACCTATACGATAAACCTGAGTAATAATTCTTATGTAAAAATAAGAGATCAAATAGATTTTGATTGGAACAAATTTATTTCAATAAGTAATTGTTTCCCTTATATCTCAGGGAAACAATTACTTATGAAATCTTTTTAATCATAACAATTTATATTAATGATTAATCTGATAGATTCCGATCAGACGCAATAATTTTTTATGTAGCTAAAGCTTTTATATTCTTCCGCTAAAGTTTTTATCTTTTTTTCTGAATATTAAATTGTAAGAATATTAAATTGTAAATTATAAAAACATAACGCTAAGCTAACCGGCGCAAAAGGGTGGAGGGAGCGATAGCGACCGGAACCCTTTTGCGTCCGAGTTCAGCGCCGGGTTAGGCTTTTTGAAGATTTAACGATTCATACCTGAAACAACTTTCAAGGCATGAATAGCTTCTTCCAATCCAGTCTTCTGATCACCATTAATATCGCACTTACATGCATTTGCATCTTCCCAATTGATAGTCTTAGAGTATGAACGATTGTTATTGTCATTGGTTCTTACATGTAATCCAATTTTTATAACATTTCCGTTTTCAAATTTTTGCAAAAGATTCTTCGGAACGAACGCCCAGCCCATATGAGTGGGTACTTTAATGAATATATCACCAATAGGGATTTCGTTATTATATACATCAATCCATGTTCTAATGGACGTACTCACGTTGGAAAACATGTCAGCAGGATTTTCCCATTGCCAAATCAAATTGTCTTCGTTGTCTTTATATGCACAAAAACTTTCAGAAGATATTATAGGTACATTTTTTACTGAACCAAAATCTTTATATCCTTCGTATTGCGTTCCTGATTTGTCTGTAACAACCAATCGGTATTTTCCGCTTTTAAGTGTTTCATCAAACTTCACATAATAGTAACTTTCCTCATTTAATAAATCACCAAAATACCACCATCCGTTATTTGCATCGTATCCTCCACTTATATTTTTGTATGTACCTCCAAATTCGTTAACAGTTAACTGAACTTTTGTATCTTCTGGATCATATAGCTCTATTGAAGATAAAACGTCTTCTAAAATATAGTTGTTATTTCTATCCTTCATTGCAAATGATGACATATTAAAATTACTTCCATCCTCCAATTCTCTGTGTTGAATATACCACCATTCCAAAATTTTATCCCACCTGCTTTGTGAAACAATTTCTTGTATCTCAGATTCTGAAAGCACACGATCATAAAATCTGAGTTCATCAATTTCTCCGTTAAACTGATAACCGGTAACATAAGGAGAACCGCCTGCCCCTACTATGAGAGAATTATTTCTGGTAACAGCATTAGTAATTTCCATGCTACCAACATTATTGCCGTTTAGATAGAGAGTGATTATATTGTTTTCTTTTGTAGCAATGACATTGTACCAGTTAAAAAGTGATATAGAAGTATAAATTCCGACAGGGCTTTGATGACTGTCATCTCTTACTTCAAAAGCCAAAACATAATTATTATCATGCTTATCAATTCCTAGTAAATAGTCACTTCCAGAGGTTTTATCAAATATCATATTTCTACGATTAAGCATATCTTCAGCTTTAAACCAGACAGAGATACTTTTGTATGGGGTATTTAAATTTATTATTTCATTTGCTCCTATTTCAACATAACTTCCATCGCTTTCAACATGAAGTGCTTTGGCGACCGGGCCGTCTAAATAACTGATATTGCCAAAGACTATGCCATTATTGTTATAGCTATCATTTGCATTTCCATCAAAAGAATAATAGGCTATTAACCCTTGATTTAAATCAGCCAAAGCACTTGAAGCAAAAAATAATCCAACAAGAATCAGAGTAACAATAATACTTTTTTTCATACTTAATCCTCCTCATTGATTAGTTTGTGAATTTAAAGAAAAATTTCGTAAAAGCCTAACGCTAAGCTAACCGGCGCAAAAGGGTGGAGGGAGCGATAGCGACCGGAACCCTTTTGCGTCCGAGTTCAGCGCCGGGTTAGCCTGTGTGAATTTATTGCTTTCGTTGAACCATAGCAATCTCTGTGAGTATGTCAAATAGTGAAGGTTCTCTGCTCGACTTAATATCTTCTTTTTCATGCTTATGATGAGGAAAAGTTTTAATATCAGAATGGTGAGGAGCGTTATCATAACGAAAAACCTGTTCCATCATTTCGTTCATATACTGATAACGGTATTTTACTTTGGATCTGATATTGGTATTTTTAACTTCGGCAAAATCCAATCTATAACCGTTTTCATAGATTATTGTTCCTGTGATATAGCCCTGCCTGGTATTATAAATTTTTTTCTTCAAACTAAGAGAGCGAATATTTGGAAATTGGCTGATAATGTTTTCAATTTGCAAAAAATATTTTTCGATCATATCAATTCACTGAGTTTATGTTCATTTTCACAGAACATTTCATAGATTCCCGACCACAAAATAAAATCTTCATTGTCTCCCGTAAAACCTTTTTCAAATTTTTGATAAAATTCTTTGGATGTCATTTTGTATTTGTCTTCAAATTCTTTCATATCTAATTGAAGATTCATTATACCATTCTGTAATTCCTTAATCTGATACTCAATAATATTCTGAACAAATATTTCCTCGTCTTGAGTTTGGATTAAAATTTTTTTCAGTCTTTTTTCAGTCTGTGGCTGAATATGCAGTTTTAGATTCATCGTTTATCTCCTTATTTTTTTTATTAAGGATAATGAGCAGAAACTAATAGTCACTGGACAGTCTCAAGTTTTTGCAACCAGTTGATTTTATTGATACCATGAATTTGAGCAATATTATTTCAGACTCAATAATATCAAGTAATTATAAATATTAATTGCATACTTTTATAAAATTTTGGGCTGTCTATATAACCAGACCATCTCAATATCATAAAGTTAAGAGTTTTGGCAATATTTATAGTGCATTTTTTAAAGCATAATTTTGAATTTGAAGATGAAATGTTACATTATTTTATAATGAGACGATTAATTTTTGACATTAAGTCCCATCTGTTACTCCATTTATTTCTGCCTTTACATTACAGGAAACAGGCTAACGCTAAGCTAACCGGCGAAAAGGGCAAAATCATAATGGTGAAACGGCTAAAAGTCGGAGCCCTTTTCGTCCGCGTTCAGCGACTGGTTAGATGGAAGCCGGCCAAGGTAAATTGATTACCATTTGGCGACTGACCCGGCACAGACTTTGCAAATAGGAAAAGTACTGTTTGCTTACTCTTTGTTACATCTGGAAATCGGCTTCCATAAAAAATGATTTTGGCAGAATGATGCATTTTGTTCAAAAATATTCCTGATTTTCCGTAGTTGAAGGTCATTTTTTTGCTTCTAAAACAGAGTTTGGACGCAGCTATCCATTTTTTAGTTATTGTTACAAAAAAAGTTATTGCAAATCAGTATTTTCTTATGATGTATTCCATTCCCAATCCTCATGCTCCAACATTTCCGCGTCATAAATAATTTGCTTTTTATGCTCA
>JAUCGD010000794.1 GCA_030377945.1 Desulfobacterales bacterium HSG17
AAATTTGTGGTTTGATTGACAAACATGAGCTACGTAAGGTACATATAAACGTTGATTATTCATGTGTCTCGCTTGATAAAGGATTTATTGTGGGTTGTGGACTGGATTTTAATGAAAAATATAGGGAGCTTTCTGCCATCCATGGCCTGAAACCATAGGGAATAAGGGGAATTCAATGATTATTACCTGTAAAGAGTGTTCAACAAGCTTTAACCTTGATGATTCTCTTGTCAAAGAGAGTGGCTCAAAGTGCCGTTGCAGTGTGTGTAAACATATTTTCACTGCATATCCATTACCAATGGAAGACGATCAAAAGAGTGAGGAGTCATTAGAACTCCAACTTGAATCTGATCCTTCTGATTTTGAAATAGAATCAGATGACTTTTCTTTTGAAGATGAAGATGATGTTGATACTGAGCTTGACTTTGAATCTTCTGACTTTGAATCCTCTGATTCTGAACTCTCTGGCGTGGAAATGGATGAGTCAGATCTACAGATTGAGACCGAGGAGTTGGATTCTGAATTTGATGCTGAAGATTCAGGACTTGATATGGATGATACTGAAATCAAAGAAGAGATATCAGATCTTGAGATGAGCGATACTGAACTCGAGATTGAAGAGCATGATCTTGAAATAGATGAAAATGAACTTGAAATTGAAAGCCCTGAGCTCGCAATAGAAGATTCTGAACTTGAAATCGAGAGTTCTGAGCTTGCGCCTGAACTTGAAATGGATGAGACTGATATTGACCCGGAACTTGATTCTGAAGATTCAGACACTGATATGGATGATGAATTTTCGTTTGAAGATGATGGTTTTGAAATTAACGAGGACGATGAGCCTCAATCCCTGGAGCCCCAGGAAGATGATGACCTGGATTTTGAAACTGAGGATGATGGAATTGAGTTTGAAGTTGCAGTTGAAGATGATGACCCTGACGGTATTGAATTTGAACCCCTTGAAGATGACGAACCTGTTTCCATGGAAATAGAGGACGAATCAGCTTTAACAATGGACAATGAGGATACTGGAGATGAAGATACTGATGATGCAATAGTTGAACAAGATGAGTTCGAACTTGAATTTGACATAGAAGATGACGCTGATACAGACGAAGTTGAACAACAGCCTTCTGTCATCACGCCGGAAGATAATTTTTCTGAATATGATGAAGTCTTAAATCAGGAGACTGAGCCTGACGATGATGAGGCTGAAAACGATGAAATAATTGAAGAAGATACAATTGAAATCGATGACAGCAAAGAAGATGAAGTGACAACTCTTCAAGAAGATATACAATATGAAGAAGATGTCAAACCCATGTTAGTTCCTAAAACTTCCAGAAGAAAAAGAAAAAAATCCCGGCTGGGAACACCTGTGCTAATGCTACTGCTTATTTGTCTTCTTGTTTTCG
>JAUCGD010000795.1 GCA_030377945.1 Desulfobacterales bacterium HSG17
ATCAGGACAATGCAACAAAAGTTTTCAATTCCTGAACAATACAACGAATTATATTGACGAATTAAAATCATTGAAGGTTGAAAAATTTGAAATAATTAATGCATAATTTGTGCCATGAAAAACCAAAACTGGATGACTATATCAGTATTTTTTCTTCCATTGCAATAACCTTTCAGCGTCCCTGCTTTGCATTGATAAATATTAGATATTTTAAAAATCGAATGTCACCTTTGCAGCAAACAAATACCAGTTTTCCTCAAACCCTTCAGGATTGCTCATTAAAAATAAATCCCCCACACCATTAATAACATGCCCTTCAAGTTTAAGCAGCCAGTATTCGTTAAAGTCAAATCGGGCACACAAGGCAAAATCCTTTTGCCATGCACGGAAATCAGGCTGTCCTATTTGAATAAACCTGTCTCCGTTTTTATCATCTTTATCAGGATATGATACAGAATAGTAGGTTCCCATTTCAAACAATCCTGAAAAACGGTAAGAAATGCCGGCATAGTATGCTTCGGAATTAAATATTTCTTCTATTCCCAGTTCATGTACTATTGCCGAATTTTCACGATACTGGTATTCTGCTGAAAAAATCAAGTTTTCCCAGGTATATTCTGCTGAAAATACTCTTGATGAATATTCCATATCCAATTCCCATGTAACATTGGCCGGTATTTCAGGGCCAAGAGGCTGGGTGTTTTTAAAGTCCAGAGTTAAATTGTTTTGTTTCCAGGCTGTTATACCTATGCGGAGCCCATCAACAGGGCTATGCCATTGCAGGCTTCCATTATATTGGATACCATTATCATAATCTAGATATTCCATGGCAAAAGGACTGGCATCTTCAATAAATTTTGTAAGACCGCTGTTATCTGCATCTGGTGTATAGGTTCCTATCAATATTCTGTAAGAAAAATTTCCAATTGAATTAAGAGGAATTTCACCATAAATTTCAGTTCCCCACATTCTTGTAATAGAATCTCTCAATGTTTCATTATAAACTCCCTGGGGAAGCAAAACAAAGGTTCTCAACATATCAATATCCCTGGTTTCATTATAAATACCTTCGGACATTTTTACCAGTCCAACTCTCAGGCCAAGCCAGTCCTGCCAGCGATAATCTCCATATGCCCAGTCAATTTCAACTTCATTATTTCCGGTATTCCCCAGATCTCTTGAAAAAATCTGTAATCCTATCCTGAGATTATCAGTCAGATTTTTCCCAAAGTTAATCCCCATCTCATTAAATTGAAAAGAACCCTGCTTTGTATCTGCCTGATAATTATTTTCATTGCTTGACAAATAT
Source organism: Desulfobacterales bacterium HSG17 (assembly GCA_030377945.1). The sequence continues at coordinate 1,310 of JAUCGD010000795.1, forward strand.
CCCTGGGAGATAAATCCATGAATTTCAAGATCGGCAAACTCAGCGCAATCTGCATTAACCTGGAATTTTATAATAAATAGAACAGCCAATATCACAGACCAT
>JAUCGD010000796.1 GCA_030377945.1 Desulfobacterales bacterium HSG17
TGGGAACTATGGTTGAAGTTAAAAATATTTTTTTTAACACTCCTGCAAGAAAAAAATTTTTAAAAACAGATAATACGGAAAACAGCCATATTATTGATGCCATATCAGGAATGGCCCTGGGAAATCCCCACATCCAGTTCAGACTGTTTTCAAACAATAAACTGCAAAAAACCTTTTCATCATCTGATGATCTGTTTCAAAGAGCTGTGAATATCCTTGGAAAAGATACTGCAGACAAACTTTACAGTTTTGATTTTAAAAATTTGCAACTTCAATGTCCGGTGCATATACATGGATACTGCTCCAACCCTTCAGTAACAAGAAGCACACCATCAAAAATCTTCTTATTTGTAAACAACCGCCTTGTTTATGACAGGGGAATTATCTCTGCTGTTTTTCAAGGCTACAGGCAGAGAATTATGAAGGGCAGGTTCCCTCTTGGTGTATTGTTTATTGATATTGGTTTTGACAAGGTGGATGTAAATGTCCATCCATCCAAAAGAGAGATTAAATTTTTTAATGCCCAGGCTGTATATAAAGCTGTATCCCAAGCAATTGAAAACACTCTGTCACTAGAACAGCAGAATATCACAGCTTATTCAAGAACAAAGATTATTCCTGAAGAAAAATTTGAATATGTTGATAAAGACTTTAAGCCTGGTCAGACTGAATATGGTCAGATGAAATTTAACCAGACTGGTTCAGATCAGACTCAACCTGAACAGTTTAGACCTGATTCAATGAAATTTGGGCAGATTGAATCCGGACAGATAAATAAGATTGAAGAGCCTGTGATGGATTGGCAGCCATCTTCTCATCCATCAGAATCAGAAAATCCAAAATTTACCCCTCAACCATCACCTCCCACCACTCATAATTCACTCCTCACAATTCACCCTTCAGAATTCACAATCCTCGGCCAGACCATGGGAACTTATATCATCGCAGAATCACAAAATACCCTCATGCTCATTGACCAGCATGCAGCCCATGAACGTATTGTCTATGAAAAGCTTAAAAAACGATATAAATCACTTAATGTCCAGGCTCAGAGTCTTCTTGTTCCTGAAACCCTTGAGCTGAATTTTAAAGAGACTGACCTTTTACTGGAAATCATTGATGATTTAAAAGCCCTTGGCATGATAATAGAACCATTCGGAGATACAACTTTTGTGATAAAGTCTGTGCCATCCATTATTGAACAAAAAGAGGTAAAACCCATAATTCTTGATATTCTTGAAGCAACCCTGAATAAAAAAGATAAATTTTCTAAAGAAGCATGGCTTGATAAATGCCTTATTTTAATGGCATGTCACAGCGCAATAAGGGCAAATCTAACCTTGAATAAAAAAGAAATTCAGCAATTGCTCACTGACCTTGAACAGTGTGAGAATTCGCGTCACTGCCC
>JAUCGD010000797.1 GCA_030377945.1 Desulfobacterales bacterium HSG17
AAGGCTATGGAGAAATATGAAGCTATGATAAAACGATTACCTGGACTAGAAAAATGGTTTGTTGTTATTTCCCCCCAAGCGGCTTAAATTTTTAACGGGATAATGAGTTTTTTCAGAGTACCTAAGTCTTTATAACGAGGTCAACGGAATCAGCGGAGACCGTAAAATCAGCATTGAAGAGGTTATTTCAATTCTAAGAAATATTGCAGGTACTTCAACCTGACAGCAAATCAAGCTGGGGGATAAATCCCCCAGCTTTTCAAGGGGTAAGATATTTTCAGATTTTTTTAACAAAATTTTTTGGCGTTTTGTGCCAACTTTGGAAAAAATAATTTAAAAAGTATAGGAATTTCCATTTTTTGTAAAGATATTAGATTTTTATTGTAGTTTAAGAGATATTGTGTTTTAATAATAACATGATGATGTCACTAAAAAAACAAAAGAAAGTAGATAAAGAGATATTTAAAAATATCTTCGATGTCCATTGGGATGATTTTAAATCTGCTTACCCCCGGTTTGATAGAGACCAATACGAGGAACCTGTTCAAAAAATGTTAGGATGTGGAAATGAACTGGGAGGGTATAGTGAACGTATTTGTCTGCATTGTGGCCAGGATATTAGAAGAGTACCGTTTAGCTGCAAAAGTTGTTTTTGTTTATCCTGTTCCAAGAAATATGTTGATGATTTTGTAAGTCAAATAAGCTGTACGCTTCATCCCGGAGTCATATACCGTCATATTGTTTTAACTATTCAGGAACAACTGAGACTAAAATTTTTTCATGAACGTCATTCAGGTGATTTGTTGTCAGAATTTATGAAATGCGGTTATGAATGCCTGGAAGATGTTGTCAGTAAGGCAATAAGAAAGGAGTTGAAAATTGGATGTATTGTAGTGGTTCAGACTCATGGCAGGTCAGGGCGGTATAATCCTCATCTCCATATAATAATGACAAGTGGCGGTATCAATACTGATACGGAAATCTGGTCAAATCTGGGATATTTTAAATATGAGCTTATGCACAAAAAATGGCAATATCACTTGTTAACATTTATAAGAACATTTTTTGGAAATGAAGTGAATCAGTTGGTTGATGAATTATGGAAGAAATATCCAAAAGGATTTGTTGCCAATGTCAGCAAAGGTGAAGTTCCTGATCAATGTAAAGGACTTGCAGCTTATCTGGCAAAATATGTTGCATCGCCTCCGATAGCAGTAAGGCGGATAGTCAGTTACGATGGTCAGACAGTAAAATATTGGTACAAAGATCATAAAACAAAATCAAAAAAAATTGAAGTTGTTGATGTTCTGACATTCATAGGCCGTATGGTTCAGCGCATTATGCCAAAATGTTTTCAGAGAGTTCGTTATTACGGATTACAGGCGACAAAAACTTTTAAGAAATG
>JAUCGD010000798.1 GCA_030377945.1 Desulfobacterales bacterium HSG17
CGAAATGTTGTGATAATAAATAAATGAAGGAGAGCTACATGAAAAAACTAATTATGACTGTATTGGGGTTTATTCTGATTTTTTGCATTACTTCCGGGGCTGTCGGTGCTGACAAATTTATTACAATGTCAACCACAACAAGTACCCAGGCATCAGGGCTTCTGGATGTACTTTTGCCGGAATTAAAAGCAGACACAGGTATTGAAATCAAGGTTATAGCCAAAGGAACAGGAGCTGCAATCAGGGATGGAAAGGACGGTAATGTTGATCTTATTTTTGTTCATGCAAAAGCGCGGGAAGAAAAATTTGTATCAGAGGGTTTTGGAACCAAAAGATATGCTGTTATGCACAATGATTTTATCATACTAGGCCCTGCAAAAGATCCAGCAGGAATAAAAGGTATGAAAGATGCTGCCCAGGCATTAAAAAAGATTGCTATTAGCAAATCCCTTTTTATTTCCAGGGGAGATGACAGCGGAACCCATACAAAAGAACAGGCTTTATGGAAAGCAGCAGGCATAGACCTGGAAAAAATTACCAAAACAATCAGTAAAAAAGGAAAAAAACGGGAAATCAGTTTTTTTCATCCCAAAAGTTCGGAAAAATGGTATATATCCATTGGTCAGGGAATGGGAAAGACCCTTACTTTTGCAGATGAAAAACAGGCTTATACCATAGCAGACCGGGGAACCTATATTAAATATAAACTGGGAAGAGACCAGGCTCTTGATCTGGAAATTGCATGTGAAGGTGATACCGGGCTTTTTAATCCTTACGGAGTTATTCCTGTAAATCCAAAGAAATTCCCGCATGTTAAATATGATCTTGCTGAAGAATTTGCAAAGTGGCTGATTTCTGAAAAAGGTCAGAAGCTTATTGCCGGTTACAAGCTTCTGGGTAAACAATTGTTTTATCCGGATGCAGTTAAATAAATTATCTCAAAATGCCTGGTAAACCAAGGCAGAAATTTGTACACAGACGTAGAGACAAGGCATGCCTTGTCTCTACAATAATATATTAACATGGATTTTATAAAAGACAGTTTTTTATCAGCCCTGTACCTTCTTATCTCTTTTGACCCTGACCTTTTGACCATTGTTTTTGTTTCCCTTAAGGTCAGCTTTTTTTCAACAATTCTGTCATCATTGATTGCCATACCTCTTGGTTTTTTTATTTCCATTACAAAGTTCAGGGGAAAACAGGCTGTTATTACAATTTTAAACACCATGCTGGCACTTCCCACTGTGGTTATCGGGCTTTTTGTATATTCATTTATATCACGCCGTGGTATATTGGGTGTTTTAGGGCTTCTCTATACTCAAAAGGCTATTATCATCGGCCAGATAATCCTGATTGTTCCCATTATCACAACCTTTACCATTTCTGCTATCAGCCGTATT
>JAUCGD010000799.1 GCA_030377945.1 Desulfobacterales bacterium HSG17
GTTCATTCTCTGCTTGTAGCACATATCCGGAAACCTCTCCCATCTCTTTTAAGACGTCACCTGACCCATGCCGTCCTTCTGTCCGGGTAATAGTAATACCTTCCCACTCCACTGAATCATGAACAGGTCTAAAATGCTGTATATATGTTTAAATGTAGATTTTGTAATTACCTGGAGATCAATACTGTTAATTAAATCTTCAAACAAAACATTTAAGATGCTTTCAATTCTCAGGCTTAAACCCAGCGCATCAAATTTAGCCTCATTATAACTTCCGTACATGGAAGGAATATCAACAGCGAAATGACGTTTATGGTAGATTGCTTCATTGGCCTCATAAATTTTGTCTGAAAGAATTATTTTTTTTAACTCTTTCATATATAAGAGAAGAGATAATATTTTATCTTCCAGATTATTTTCTTCAAGAGCCTGTACAAGTTTTTTTGTATCTGGCAGGTTTTCTGCATTAAAGGAAGCCAGATATTTTTTAAGTTCCAGGTTATCATTGCGGTATTTCTGATTTAAGAGTCTGTAAAATCCAAAAATCATTTTAACTCTGGATTTATCCTGTGCATCTACTTTCTCTATATCATCAACCATCTTATTGACAGCATCTTCAGTATGAATCAAATAATCATTAGGGAGTGATATTTTCCTGGACTCAAGAATAGTTAGTATGGTTTTTGGTCCATCAATAAAAGGACCTGATTCTTGAATTTCATTATAAATCGACGGTGGTACATAGGGTTCAAGTTTTGTTTTATCGCCGGTTTTCCAGAAAAGAATGACTTCTTGAATAAAATCAACTATCCTGCTTGAACTTTCTACATGGCACTGTTTTCTTAAAAAATGAATTAATTTATCTTTGCGCTGGGAAGATTCATCCAGGCGGGTGGAAATATCACGCAGATGTCCTTCGGCACCTATTTCATTGAAAAATGCAGGCAGTAATCTTGAAAGCTGCTTTACAAGATCAAACACAGGTTCAATGTCTGAGTTTAAAAATTTACTGATATCCCTTGGGAAAAGATCTGTATCCTTGATAAACACTCCACCGATTGATAAAGAGATGATTAATGCAGACAAAAGCCGCCTGGATTTTTTGGGATGCTGCCCTATGAGGTCAAGGAACACTCTGATGTTTTTTACATGGGCAGTATTGCTCTTTATCTGCCAGTCATCGCCTGTCCCTTCAATCATGGGAAATTGAAAACCATGATCAACAACTCTGTCAATAAAATGGTTTATCAAATCAATTTTGGACGTTTTATAAACAGCATCACCAATTTTATGGATGCAGTCAAGAACAGTATCAGGATATTTACCCTTTAAAATTTTGAGAAGCGAAAAAGTATCATTTATGATATTAATATCGCGTTTAAAGTCTTTATCATCAAT
>JAUCGD010000099.1 GCA_030377945.1 Desulfobacterales bacterium HSG17
AAGACGGTGAATTATGAAACATATTGAAGACTTATTAGATAAATTAAAACAACAAAATATCAATTTGTGGTTAGAGGATGAAAAATTACACTACCGCACAGATAAAGGTGGTTTAACTGATTCACTTAAACAAGAAATTATAGCGAATAAACCGGAACTTCTAATTTTTCTTAAAATACAGCAGGAATCCGAGTCAAAATTAACCGAAACCTTGCCACAAGTATCCCCTGTACCAGAGGCACAACATGAGCCTTTTCCATTAAATGATATTCAACAAGCATATTGGATTGGTCGTCAAAAACATCTGGAGCTAGGAAATTTAGCAACTCAAGTTTATCAAGAATGGCAGTTGACTGATTTAGACATGGTTCGCCTCAATAGCGCATGGCAACAGGTGATGAATCGTCATTCGATGTTGAGACTAATGATTCAATCGGATGGAAATCAGCGGGTATTATCTGAATTACCCAATTATACTATTCAGCTTGTTGACTTACGCTCTGAACCAGATGAGCAACAAAAACTAACCAGTATTCGCCAAGATGTAATTGGACGCATTGCTCAAGCTGGTGAGTGGCCTTTGTTCGATATTCGAGTTAGTTTATTGACTGATGCGGTACATCTGCATTTTTGCATTGATATGTTGGTGGTTGATACTTTGAGTATTGATTTAATAGTAGATGATTGGGCTAAACTCTACCGGCAACCAGAAGTAATGCTATCACCGTTGACGCTGACTTTTCGAGATTACATGGTAACTGCCAAAGCTTATGAAGAAAATTCAGTTTTGTATAAAAAGTCTAAAGATTACTGGTTAAATCGTTTGGATAGCTTACCTGCCGCGCCTAAATTACCTTTGATTAAAGACCCCGCAATAATCGATATTCCTAAGTTTTGTTGGTTTGAAAAACGCTTAGAACCTGCATTATGGAAAATAGTTAAAGCTAAAGCAGCAAAATATGAATTACAACCTTCAGCCTTATTATTGGCTATTTTTGCTGAATCTTTATCCTTATGGAGTAAGGAGCCACATTTTACCTTGAACCAACCCCTATTTCATCGTTTACCTTTGCATCCGCAAGTCGATAAAATAGCAGGTGAATTCACATCAACAATACTGACTGAAATCGACCATCGAGAAGAAACCGGTTTTGTCCAACGCGCTAAACAGATTCAAACTGAACAATGGACAAATTTAGATCATCGCTATTTTAGCGGAGTACAGGTCATTCGGGAATTGAATCTCCGCAATAAAGCGAGGAATACGGCTTTGATGCCCGTGCTTTTTACTAATCTGCTTGCGGTAAAATCAAGCTCACACAGTTGTTGGGGGGAGCGCGTTTATCAAATTACTCAAACTTCACAAGTTTATCTTGACCATATCGTGCGTGAAATTGATGGAGAATTAGTTTTATATTGGAGTGTGATTGAAGAACTGTTCCCAATTGAGGTGTTGAATGCAATGTTTAGCAGTCAATTGGACTTATTAAAACTTTTAGCCACAACTGATGATGCTTGGACAACAAATTATCCGTTGCACTTGCCTGAGCAACAATTGACTCAACGGGAAAGAGTCAATGCAACTCAAGCACCTGTTAGTGAAGAATTGCTCCATAGTTTATTTATCCGGCAAGCACAACAAACGCCAACTAATATAGCCGTTATTGGGATAGAAAAAAGTTTAACTTATCAGGAACTATATCAACACGCTAATCAAATAGCTCATTGGCTGCGAGACCATGGCGCACAACCCAATCAACTGGTTGCGATAGTGATTAAAAAAGGTTGGCAGCAAGTAGCAGCGGCCATGGGGATTTTGATGTCGGGTGCAGCTTATGTACCGATTGACCCTGAACTACCCAGTGAGCGACAACAATATTTATTCTCCCAAGCTGAAGTTAAATTAGTATTGACTCAAACGGGTTTAGGCGCACAAAATCAATGGGATAACAATATCCAACAGTTAGTTGTCGATGAACTTCAAATGGTGGATTTACCCACTTTAACTTCAGTACAAAAACCGACTGATTTAGCTTATGTTATTTATACATCCGGTTCAACTGGAAACCCTAAAGGGGTGATGATTGACCATCGTGGTGCAGTCAATACTATTTTAGATGTAAATCAACGATTTGAGGTTACTGAGCGCGACCGTATATTGGCTTTATCTGCATTGAATTTTGACTTATCAGTTTATGATATTTTCGGTTTATTGGCAGTTGGCGGTGCGGTGGTTATGCCCGCCCCCGAAGGAAGACGTGACCCATCTCATTGGGCTGAATTGATGAGTGAGCATAAAGTCACCTTGTGGAATACTGTGTCCGCATTGATGCAAATGTTGGTTGAACACCATGCAGGACGTACTTGTATCGCTGAACTAACCCCTGCCTCTACTTTACGTTTAGTAATGATGAGCGGTGATTGGATCCCTTTGGATTTGCCTGACCGTATTCGAGGCGTGTGGCCAAATACCCGAGTAATTAGTTTGGGTGGTGCAACTGAGGCATCTATTTGGTCAATTTGTTATCCGATTGCTAATATAGACCCCGCATGGAAAAGTATTCCTTATGGCAAACCGATGGTTAATCAAAGTTTTCAGGTATTGAATAAAAATTTAGAACCTTGTCCAGTATGGGTAGCAGGTTCTTTATATATCGGTGGTATTGGTTTGGCTTTAGGTTATTGGAAAGATTCAGAAAAAACAGAAACCAGTTTTATTACTCATCCTCGCAGCGGTGAACGCTTATATAAAACTGGGGATTTAGGGCGTTATATGCCTGATGGCAATATCGAATTTTTAGGACGTGCGGATTTCCAAGTCAAGATTCAAGGCTACCGCATCGAGTTGGGCGAGATTGAAAGCCACCTGCTCAAGCACCCTGATATTGATAAAGCCATTGTTACCGCTGTGGGCGAAACCCTGCATAAACAACTGATTGCCTATATTGTGCCTAAGCAACAGCAAAATCAGGACGAAGAAAGCCAATCTATTGACCAAGCGACTTATGGTTTAAGTGTAATGCAAGGGGTTTTAACTGACCCTATTGAACGCTTGCAATTTAAGTTAAAACAACGTGGTATTTTGCCCTCAACAAACACTGACGAAGTGGCATTACCTGTGCCAACTGTCGATGATGTGACTTATATTAACCGCCAAAGTTATCGAAAATTTTTGGATGAAACGGTCACAGCAGAACAATTGAGTCAATTATTGAGTTGTTTACAACCGCGTTCTTTTGATAATGCCTTGTTGCCAAAATATCGTTATGGTTCGGCCGGTAGTCTTTATCCTATTCAAACGTATTTATATATTAAGCCAAATCGTGTAACCGATGTAGCAGGGGGGTTTTATTATTACCACCCCATCAAACATAAGTTACTATTATTGTCTCCTGCCAGTGAAATTGACAGCCAATTACATGGCGGTACTAACCAGGATATTTTTAACCAATCCGCTTTTAGCTTATTTTTAGTGGCTGAATACCAGGCGATTGAACCCATGTATGGCTCAAGTGGTCGTGATTTCTGCTTATTAGAAGCAGGTTATATCAGTCAATTATTAATGATGGATGTGATTGATTATAACTTGGGCTTATGTCCGATTGGTGGTATGAACTTTGAGCCTTTACGCAGTGCCTTTGGTTTAACCGACAGCCAAGAAATGGTACATAGCTTTCTAGGTGGTGGCATTACAACTGAACAAATGCAAACACTGGCACAAACTACACTGAAAAATATGTCATTAGAAGACCGTTTAAAAGATTATTTAAGCCAAAAATTGCCCCATTACATGATTCCACACATTTATGTCGAATTATCAGAACTGCCATTGACAGCGAATGGTAAAGTTAATCGCAAAGATTTACCCAATCCTGATTTAAGCAGAGACAGCGCGTCTGTGGTGCAACCAACCAATGAATTTGAACAAGGTTTAGTCGACTTGGTAAAAGAAATAGCCCAGACTGAACAAGTAAGTATTAGTGATGACTTTATTGCTTTAGGCATCAATTCATTAGATATAGTGCAACTACGCAATGAAATTAAAACTACCTTTAACCGCGAAATTGAAATTATTGACTTGTTTCAGAATCCCAATGTGCAAGCATTGGCAAAAGTGCTCAGTCAAGCCAAGAAAATTGCGCCACCTGTCACTGATGAAAATATTTTAGATATAGATAATTTAACCCCAGAACAAATTGATAAACTGACCACAAATTTAGACCATCTGAGCGATGAAGAAATCGAACAATTGATGACCAAAGCAAACTAGTGCATAGTCAATGCTAAGAATTAGGGTTGACTATCTGCAAAGTCATTGAATAATGCTATGCCATCAAATGCTTGTGTTCGATTTTTTCTCTAAATCGACACACAGATAGGTGAAAATGGCTCAGAAAATGGACTTTTTAACACGATTTTATAAGAAAAGGAGGCGGCAATAGCATGTCAAAACCAGAATTTACCCGGAATAAGACTGATAATGATAATCCAAAGATAGATGTAAGCGGGAAGGAAGTTGTTCATTTTCTGCATATAGGAAAAACAGGCGGAACTGCTGTAAAATACGCTCTTAAGAATAATTTAACCATCCTTCTGGATGGTGGTAATGATAGGGCAACATCAATAGTTTCCCTTTCTGACATACCTTACGTCTTAAAACTTCATTGTCACCAAATCAGATTAAAAGATATTCCTGATGGTGAAAAATTTATATTTTTTCTTCGAGATCCCATTGCCAGATTTGTAAGCAGCTTTTACAGCAGAAAAAGAAAAGGTTTGCCCCGTTATTATTATGATTGGCATCCTGATGAAGAGCAGGGGTTTCAAAAGTTTAAAACAGCAAATGAACTGGCAGGTTCCATTACGTCAGAAGACAGCAAAATCTCTGATGCTGCTGTAAAAGCAATGAAGTCTATTTTTCATGTAAATACTTCTTTTTGGGACTGGTTTAATAACAAAGAATACTTTCTCTCCAGAATGCAGGACATCTTTTTTATAGGATTTCAAGAAAATCTGGATGATGATTTTGAAAATTTAAAAATAAAATTAGGGCTGCCTGATACAATTAAACTTCCGGCAGGGGATTTGGAAGCTCATAAGGGGGAACATTCCGATTCTGAAAAATTTTTAGACAGGAAAGCCATAAAAAATCTTAAAGAATGGTATGCCAAAGACTATGAATTTTTCAAGCTGTGCCGAAAAACAATTACTTCGGATCAGAGGGAAGGGAGAGAATTTCAAAAACAGGCAGAAGGATAATGATTAAAATTTCTAAAAAGGTTGAAAAAATAGCCTTAAAACACAATTCGCTGAAAGCAGCTGTGCTGCTGGTCTGTATGTGTGTTCTCGCAGGTTTGTGGCGACTGACAGACTCAGGGGATAAGATTTTTCCGTCAAAAGTTTCAAAAATAAATGCTGAGGCCCGCCCTATGGAAGTAAACCAGGCCGGCCCTGAGAAACTCATTGGCAGATGGCTTCGGTCAGATGGCCGTTATCTTATTGATATTCAAAAAATAAATGGTGACGGAACCCTGGACGCAGCCTATTTTAATCCTGATCCGGTTAATATTGCTCAGGCAAAATTTTCCCTGGAAAAATCCGCTGTGAAAGTGTTTATTGAACTGAAGGATAAAGGCTATCCGGGGTCAACCTATACGCTTGACTATATATCAAAACGTGATATACTTGGAGGAATCTATTTTCATGCAGGAATAAAAAAGAATTTTCAAGTAACCTTTATCAGGAAAAACAGATGAACAGACAAAATCGAATGATTAATCCGGCTGAAACCAGGATTGGAAAGTTTAAGATATTATATAAATGATAGTATTACCTCGCAAAGCATTAGAAAGAAGAAGTATTTTAATCAAACCGGCAGGATCCTTCTGTAACTTGCAATGTGAGTATTGTTTTTATCTTGAAAAACATGCTCTGTATAAGGGACTGCCTGCAACTCACCGTATGACCGACAAGACTATGGAGAAGATCATTGAAGATATGTTCGCGTGTTCGGATTCCCCCACCTTTATATGGCACGGTGGTGAACCTACGCTCATGGGACTGGACTTTTTTGTAAAAGTTGCGGCTGTGCAGCGCTATTTTGCCAAAGGCAGGGATTATTCAAACGCGATTCAGACCAACGGAACCCTCTTGAATGAGGAATGGGCTGATTATTTGAAAAATGAAAATTTTCTGGTCGGAGTTTCCCTTGACGGCCCTGAACATATTCATAACCAATACCGCAAAGACCTGAAAGGAAACGGAACTTTTCAACAGGTATTTGAAAATGCTAAAATGCTCATGAAAAAAGGAGTGCCAGTGAATGTATTGGCAACGGTGAACGCATATTCGGCCAGATATACCGCACAAATTTATAAGTTCTTTAAAAAGAACAAATTCACTTTTATGCAGTTCATGCCGGTAGTGGAAACCGATGCCCAAAATCCGAACTCTGCTGCCCCCTATTCGGTGGATGCGAAAGATTACGGTCTTTTTCTTAACCGCTTATTCAATCTCTGGATTAAGGATTTTAATTTCAAGCGACTCAGGCAGAAAACATCTGTCCGCTTTTTTGACGCACTGATAAAAAAATATGCAGGAATGGTTCCGGATCACTGCATTTTTCAAAAAATCTGTGCTAATGCTCTTGTGATTGAACATAATGGGGATATGTTCTCGTGTGACTATATGGTTTCGGAAGACACCCGTGTGGGCAGTATTCACGAGATGTCAATAGGAAAAGCATTTAGTTCCGGGCCTCATATCGCTTTTGGAAAACGTAAATCCGAGTTCGGGACTGAATGTAAGAAATGCCAGTGGCTGGATTTGTGTTACGGAGGATGTATAAAAGATCGTATTCGAGATCCCATGGACAGGGGGCACAATCATTTCTGCGAATCCTATAAATACTTTTTTGAACGGGCAGACAAGCGTCTCAGGAAGTTTGCTGATTTATATCGTAAGCATTACCAAAGTTAAAAGAAAGGAGGATATACGCCGGGACAGTTAGTGTTTTAAGCAGTTGTTACTTTATCATTTAATCAAAAAACAAGGAGAGAATTATGAACATCAGAAAAAGCGCCGGAGCAGTTCTTATGGCATTGACTCTTGCAATGGGAGGATGCAGCAGCAGCAGCAGCTTAGATGAAGACACCCCACAGGACGGTAATACGCCCCAGGATGGCGATACAGGCAGTGATCGCACGCCTAACTTTGTTACAGTGGTCATTGATGATATGGGTTTTTCGGATCTGGAGGCTTTCGGAGGCGAAATTCCAACCCCAAATATAAATCAGCTCGCGCTAAATGGAATTATGCTTAATAATTTTTACGCGGCCCCCACCTCAACTCCATCCCGTGCAATGCTGTTTACCGGCAAGGATCATCATCAGGCCGGCGTAGGAAACATGCGTAAACAGTTAAGGGAAGAACAAATAGGTCAGCCGGGTTATGAAGGAGAACTGTCGCTGGGCGCACTGCCATTTCCCGAACTGCTCCAGCAAAACGGCTATCACACGATGCTTACAGGCAAATGGGATCTGGGATCAGACCCGGAACATTTGCCTTCCAACAGGGGCTTCAACGAAACTCGCCCCGCTTTGGAAGAGGGTGGAGATCATTATTCCCTTGAAGACGGAACTATCCAGAGGGGCGTGTACTTTAACAACGGAGTGGAAATCGAAAAGTTTCCCAGGGAATTCTACTCGTCAGACTATTATACTGACATGGGGATTGAAATGCTTAGGGAGCGGGATAAAGACAAACCTTTTTATCTCTGCATGACCTATACTGCACCGCACACTCCTTTGCAGGCACCTGCCGAGGTCACTGCTAAATACCTGGATGTTTATGCCAAAGGCTGGGATGTTATTCGTGCGGAGCGATTCAAACGGCAAAAACAGATAGGGCTCTGGCCCGCAGATGCCGAACTGCCTCCCAGGTTTGCTGGTGTTGAAGCATGGGACTCTATGAGTGAAGAAGAACAGATGGTTTCAGCCAAAAAAATGGCCATTTACGCAGCCATGGTTGATGTTTTGGATGAGAATGTCGGGCGTCTGATTGACTATCTCAAAGAGATCGGAGAATATGAGAACACGGTGATATTTCTTTACTCCGACAATGGCGGAGGATTTATGCTTTTTACCAGTACCGAAGGGAAAGACAACAGCTATGAGAATATGGGAAATCGAAATTCAGTCATCGCAAACGATCTCGGGTGGGCCATGGTTCAAAACACACCGTTTAACAGATCCAAGAATGATACATTTGAAGGCGGCTGGCACACTAATGGCATATTGCATTATCCCATGTCAAAGGTCTCAAATGTGAGAGCCAATCGTATCGTTTCGGTTATGGATATTGCGCCGACAATTTTGGAAATGGCGGAAATTGCTTACCCGGACGTCTATAAGGGCAGTTTAAACACACCTTTGCAGGGTATTTCCATGGCAAATATGTTTGAAGGTGAGCAGCTGGGATACAGACCTAACCGTGCACTGGCTTTTGAAATGAATGGTATGATAGGCGTACGCGCCGGAGACTGGAAGCTTTCCCGAGGTTGGTGTGATGTTAAGGAGTACTATCTTTTCAATCTCAGTACGGACCCATTTGAACTCAATGACCTTACTGAAACAGAACCTGATATACTTAAGGCAATGCTTGATATTTATGATGGTTATGCTAAAGAGAACGGTGTCATTGACGTAGAGCCTTGTTACATTCAGTAGCTCGAACGTTCCTATAATCTAAAAAGGTTTAAGGGGGGGGGGGGGTAAAATTATTACCCCCCTTAAACCTTTTGCAATAAAGCAGGCAAAGAAAATATGTTGATTAAGACGGCCTAAGTTTAATATGACATTTTTTGGCTCCCCTGTATAACACAGGGGTATAAATTAACTGCACAAAACAAGGAGGCAAACTATGCCAGCAACAGCAGCAGTATCAGCAGCACCCACGGGCGCAGCAACAACAACCGGTACAGTAATTGCGACAGCAAAAGCAGCAGTGCTTTCACCTGTATTCGGTGTTGCGGCACTGGCCGGTATCATTGCATTTGAATGGTGGAAGGGCAGCAAGGATGCAAAAGGATTCGCAGGTGCGGAAAAGACAGATTAATGAAAAAAAAACATTTAAAAAAGGAGGAAAAAATGGCAGAAGAAAAAAATGTCAATGATACCCCAGGAACAGAAAATACGGATACAAAAGAAACAGATATTAAAACAGATGCTAATAAAAGCATCAGGAATCACGTCATCGTATCCATGGGTGCAGGTTTAATTCCCTTGCCTGGGGTGGATCTGGTGGCAATAACCGGTGTGCAGCTGAATATGCTGCGGAAGCTTTCAAAGATATACGAAATTCCTTTTTCCGAGCACAAAGTAAAAAACATTGTTAGTTCCTTAATCGGCGGCGGAACTTCAATACCAGTTGCAGGCGCATTTGCCTCGGTGGTTAAGTTTATCCCGGTAGTGGGACAGGCAATCGGAGCAGTATCCCTTCCAATTTCGGCAGGTGCAATCACCTACGCCGTTGGAAAGGTTTTTCTCCAGCATTTTGCTTCTGGCGGAACATTTCTGACTTTTGATCCTGACAAGGTCAGGGATTATTACAATGAGATGCTTAAAGAAGGAAAGACCGTAGCAGCAGGAATGAAATCGTAGTACACCAAGACAGAAATTTGTACACAGACGTAGAGACAAGGCATGCCTTGTCTCTACACCAATGTACACGTCATCAACTGTTAAATACAGTACAAAGGTGAAATATGCATCTAATTGTAATTATGGTACTATACCTGTTGTTTTGTCTCCTTATGGGGTTGCTGGGGCGAAACAGAAAGTTAGGATTCTGGGGATATTTTTTCGGGTCAATCATACTGACTCCGGTAATCGGTCTGATCCTGGTTCTTGCATCAGATCCCAGGAAGCCAAATCAGGTTTCAAAATAGCCGAATTTGGTTTCTATATTTAAGGAAAACACAAAATGTTCAAACCCTTTTCCAAATTATGTAAGGAATATGTAAATGGCTAAGGTATATAAAAATTTCAAGGAGCATCTGGCTGTTCTTTTTACTTTTTCTCTTATCATGCTGATTATTCTTCTCACGCTTTTTAACAGGATTGTCTATTTTATAGAACCTGGTGAGGGAGGTGTATTATACAGACTATTTTTCGGAGGAACAGTAACGACCCGTGTATATACTGAAGGAATCCAGTTTATCTGGCCCTGGGACACAATGTATATTTATAATGCCAGGGTACAGGAATATCCTCATGACTTTGATGTATTAACCGTTAACGGTTTAAAAGTTCATCTTTCTTTATCCATCAGGTACCGGCCTGAATATAAACTTATTGCAATACTGCATCAACAGGTTGGAGAGGACTATGTAAATATTGTTGTGATTCCGGAAATTGAAAATGTATTACGCGTTCTTATCGGCAGACTGAATGCTGAAGAGGTTTATACAACAAAACAGTCTTTGATTGAAAAGGCTATCAGCGAGGCCATTGAACAAATTGCACAACGATATGTAAATGTGGACAATGTTATTATTAAAAGGATGAAACTGCCTGACAGTGTTGATATATCCATTACCGAAAAAATGGCGGAAAAACATAAGGCAGAGGCTTATCAGTTCAAACTGGTAAGAGAGGAGAGGGAAAAAGAACGAAAACGGATTGAAGCTGAAGGACTTGAAAGATTTCGTAAATCGCTTTCTCCTGAAGTGCTTCAATATATGGGCATACAGGCCACACTGGAGCTTGCCCAATCAAATAATTCAAAAGTTATTGTTATGGGCGGAGGAATGAACGGAGGGCTGCCCATTATCGGGAACCTGCCTCTTGCCCCCTTTACCGAACTTATAAACACAGATCCTCCTGAAACAGCAGAAGTTTCAGACAAAGGTGAGTCTAAAGACTCAGGGACTGAAAAAACCGAACCTTCTTCCACTGCCGCTCAGACAGAGGAAAAACTGGATATTAAA
>JAUCGD010000800.1 GCA_030377945.1 Desulfobacterales bacterium HSG17
ATGGCATCAATTGTTATTATACAGCCTTTCACTTCAAGTGTTTTTAATAATTCAGGAATTGCTTTAATCTCATTAGATTTTTGCTCTGTCTTCACCTGACCCAGAGTTATTCCGTTCTTTGAAGCCCATGCACTAACCATATGAATAGCTGCCTTATCAGATGATTTGTCATAAGAGCGTCTTAGTGTTTTTCCATCAATAGCGACGACCTGACCTTTTGTCACGTTACAAATTGAACTGATCCAGCTTATGAAACAGCTTTCAAATTCATGCGGGCATATTATGGAAAACACCCGTCCGAATGTGTCGTGTGAAGGTATTCCATTTGGAAGGTCCAATTTTTTTTTAAACCAATCGAATTTGGCTATTCCATATTCCGCAATATCAATCCACCCATCGGCTCCGCAGATAACAGCACATATGGCTATAACTATAATATCTGTTAATTTATGCCTTATCCTTCCTTTAACTCTTTTGTCTGTTACATTCGAAAAATGTTTGGCAATTGATACTTGTTTAAAATCCCGAAGTGCTTTCTTTAATTTTTTGTTTATTCCTTTGTTTTTACGATAATCTTTATTCTTGGCTGCAGATTTGTTTTTACTTTTTATAGTTGTTTTTTTCCGTTTTTTTGAACCGCAAGGTTCTTTGAGCGGTTCCTGATGAGGTTTACGACTATTCTGGCTTTTGTTAACCAAAGAGCAGCCTTTCTGTGATGCCCTGCTTCCGGGACTTGCATCAGAAGTTCCCGAAGAGGAATTATTAACACCGGATGAAGTCTCTGCTTCCACTGAATCATATAACAAAAATAATGATGAAAATATTATAAATGTAAGACATATCAGCATTCTTTTCATTTTATATTCTATCCTTTCAAAAAATTAATAAAAATAATGAACAAATTCATACAAATTATATTATCATACTTTTATCAATGTTGGAAATGTATCTGAAAAAAAGAAATTATGAACTGAATAAAATAATATGCACTCAGTGGAAACGATCTAATATCATTCAAATTTTGATGCAATTGCCCTACCCCTGTGGCTGATTATTGTTGGAAAGCGCCGCGGGGAGATATCTCTGGCAGATGCATATGAGGCATACAGGCAGCGCTTTGATTTGGAGCATTTTTTCCGTTTTGGGAAAAACAGACTCCTGATGGCTTCCTACCAGACTCCTGAAACCGAACACGAGGAGAACTGGTGGGAAATTGCAGGGCTTGCCTATGTGAATCTTTATACAGCAGCATTTCTGGCTAACCGCCTCCCCTATCCCTGGGAACGCTGGCTTCCTGATTTCAAAGAAGCCGATTTGACCACATTGCCAACCCCTTCCATGGTTCAGAGGGACCTGCCCCGAATTATTCAGGAGTTTGGGACACCGGCCAAAT
>JAUCGD010000801.1 GCA_030377945.1 Desulfobacterales bacterium HSG17
TACAGATAATATGTTTCTGAATGATTTTTTTCTGACGTGGGAAAAAAAAGATGCAGAGCTTGCTGCTGTATTTGAGGTGGCACAGATTATACGAGCGATGCGCGATAACAATATATCTCCCAAAGTTTTTGATTCAGGACTGGCGGTTTCGCTTTTTCGAGACAACTCAACTCGGACCCGTTTCAGTTTTTCATCTGCATGTAACCTTCTGGGCCTGACTGTCCAGGATCTGGATGAAGGGAAATCCCAGGTCGCCCATGGTGAAACTGTTCGGGAAACAGCCAATATGATCTCTTTTCTGGCCGATGTCATCGGTATCAGGGATGATATGTATCTTGGCGCTGGCAATGCCTATATGAAAGAGGTGGCCCAATCCGTCCAACAGGGATATGAAGAAAATGTGCTCCCCACAAGACCGACCCTGGTCAACCTCCAGTGTGATATTGATCACCCCACCCAGACCATGTCCGATGCCCTTCATCTCATTAATACCTTTGGCGGGCTGGATAAACTAAAAGGCAAAAAAATTGCCATGACCTGGGCATATTCCCCTTCCTATGGAAAACCGCTTTCAGTCCCCCAGGGAATTATCGGATTGATGACAAGGTTTGGTATGGATGTAAGTTTTGCCTATCCTGAAGGATATAATGTCATGGATGAAGTTGTGGATGTGGCAAAGGAAAATGCCAAAAAGAGTGGTGGAAATTTTGAGATTGCAGGCTCCATGGAAGATGCTTTTGCAAATGCTGATATTGTTTACCCAAAAAGCTGGGCGCCCTACACAGTTATGGAACAAAGAACAGAACTTTTGCGTGCAGGCGATGAAACAGGTCTTAAAAATCTTGAAAAGCAATGTCTTGAAAATAATGAAAAATTTGTCTCCTGGGAATGCACCCGTGACCTTATGAATTCAACTAAAAATGGTAAAGCCTTGTACATGCATTGCCTTCCTGCTGATATTTCCGGTGTCAGCTGTGAGCAGGGTGAAGTCAGTGCTGATGTTTTTGATCAATACAGAGTTCCCCAATATATACAGGCCGGTTACAAACCCTATGTGATTGCTGCCATGATTTTTTTAAGTAAATTTAAAAATCCTGCTGACAAGCTTATGGAGGTCTTAAATAGAGAAACCAAAAGAATATTTTAAAACTTTGGAGGCGTTATGAGTGATCGATTTACCTGCCTTTCTTTGGAACAGCTTTTAAACTGGATTAAAAGAGAGGAAAAGACAAATAAAATTTTTGGAATCCCCAAGTCACTTTTTTTTAATCCGTCTGGCAGTGACATTTTTAGAGTAAACCGATATGGACGACTTTTAGAAACACCTGTCGGGGTTGCAGCAGGGCCGCATACACAACTATCTCAGAATATTGTCTCTTCCTGGCTTACCG
>JAUCGD010000802.1 GCA_030377945.1 Desulfobacterales bacterium HSG17
TTACCAGCAATGAGCGCAACCTGATCAAAATCATCCCCATCTATTACAGCATCAAAGGCCTCTCCTGCCTGATAGTATGCCATATTTTGTTTTTCAGTAGATTCCAATTCCTGGGTTATTGTTTTGGAAACCTGGTCCAGAGTTTTAGTGGAAGCTTCAAATTTATTTACAAGTTTAATGATATGCCATCCAAACATTGTTCTTACCGGTTTTGATATTTCACCCGTTTCCATGGAAAATGCCTTATCAGCAAAGGGCTTTACCATGGCATTTTTTTCAAAGGTTCCAAGATATCCCCCGGTCTCTTTTGAAGGGCCCTGGGAATACATTTTTGCAAGCTCTCCAAAATCCTGATCTTTCACAGCCATCTCATAGATATCCATAGCCTGTTTTTCAGTTTTTGCAACTTCTTCTTTTGCAGCATCTTCCTTAACTTTAATCAGGATATGTCTTGCTTCAATTTTTTGAGGTGTTTTAAACTGTTCAATGTGTTCCTGGTAATACTCTTTTATTCGGACATCGTTTATGGAGACCTTGTCTTTATAATCTTCAGGAGAAAATTCAAGGTACATTGTCTGAATTTTAGGTTCAGATTTATAGTTTTCCCGATTTTCAGTATAATACTTTTTAATTTGCTCAGCATCAGGCTGAATATCAGTATAATCGCCAGGAGCAAACATCAGATAATCAACTGCTGTCTGAGTATTTTGAAACAGATACCAATTTTGTACTTCAAGGTCAGATACATTTATTGCACTAAAGAGCATGTTTCTGACTTTTTGCTGCCTCAAAACATTGATCTGGCTTCTCTCAAAAATTTCAGGAGTCAGGGAATTCAAACTTAAAACTCTCTTATATTGCTCTAAATTAAATTGATCATCTTTTTGAAATGCTTTAATTGAGAGTAAAGATTGCTGCAACTCTTTTTCAGAAACAGTTATTCCAAGTTTTTGTGCTTCAGATAATACAAGCCTTTCATCAATTAATGAATCAATGGCCTGTTGTTTTACATTAAGCGCTTTCAGGATATCATCATTTAAATTTTTCCCAAATCTTGCTCTCATCTGATCAACCAGCATTTTATATGCCTGCTGATACTCTTTAATAGTTATTGACTCATCATTTATTGTTGCAACACTATCATTTCTTTTGGAACCAAATGATCCTACACCAAGAAATACAAACACAATAACAATAATCCCAAGAAAAAATTTAATAATCCAGTTCCCGGTATTTTCACGCAGATAACCCAGCATTGCTTTCTCCTTAACTCATCAGGCTTTTACAATTTTAAAAATTATTCAAAGACCTCTCAAAAGGTTCCATTATATATCAACCTGTCTTTTAAAAAATAACAGTATAATTAAACAAAAGTATTATAATAT
>JAUCGD010000803.1 GCA_030377945.1 Desulfobacterales bacterium HSG17
TAAATGGGTCTGTTTTTTCAAGATTTCTTTGCACAGAAAACAAGCTTGAACCAACAAATAACCAATTGAAAAAGGCTGTAATATGTGTTGAGAATCACCGAAAAAAAGGCTGTAAAGCAGAATTCAGCATATGTATTCCAAAATGCTTTATCCGTTCATCTTCCACAGGCTGCTTTTCAGGCATTACTTATGGTGTTATTGATCCAATGGGAAATGTTAAACCATGCACCCATTCTGAATTAATCTGCGGTAATATTCTTAATCAGACAATAGAAAGTATCTGGCAAAGTAAAAAAATGAAAAAA
The DNA here is from genome assembly GCA_030377945.1 of Desulfobacterales bacterium HSG17. The sequence goes on from JAUCGD010000803.1 coordinate 306, forward strand.
TGGCGTGAAATGTTTCTACCCCAGTGCATTTCCTGTTCTGAGTTTTATTTATGTCATGGAGGATGTAAAGCCATGTATTCATTAAATGACTCAGATAAAGACCCTCTAATGACAAAGCCTGTTAATAATAAAACAACTAAACCTGGAACAATGAATCTTTATGAGGGCTTTATTCCCATTGCTAACTTCGAAATTAGATCGGAATCTTTTGGATACTTACTCTTGAGCGGAAATAGAACAATACCTGTATCCCATGAAGCAGAACCTGTTATAAAATCTTTTTCACAAAATATGACATTAAAGCAGATTAAAGAAAATTTCGGCCAAAAATCGCTTGGTTTGATTGCTTATCTTAATAAAATAGGGTTTATCAGTTTTCACGACCCGTCAAAATAAAACTACAAGGATTTTGTTTAATCAAAGATTAAACCCTTTCTATCAAAAATCCTTGTTCGTGGAATTTTATAAATTCCTATAAAAATAGAGCAGCAGAGATTTCATTGTTATGGATATTATTGATATTCTAAGAAAAAATGATTTGATAGTGCAGAGAATTAAAGAAAGTGGATTGAAGATTTCTGAAAGATGGAAGGTTCGCCTAACAATTAGTGATATTTTTAGAATGTACGATGAATGGATACCACGAATTGCTTCAACTATGCGTTTTCCTCAACTATTTAAACTTGATGTGTATATTATTGAAGGGAGAGAAGCAATAAATCGTATGTACAGATTGAAGCATAAGATTAGATATGAGATTTGGGGCTGGGAATATAAAAAAGGTGGATTCCTGCATACTCCCGATTCTTTAGAGGAAGCACAGGAACATAAATCAATAATTTCAAACCGAATAATCGAAGTAATTCCCCTATGATGAAAAAAGCAATAAAAACACCAACTGATTCGGAATCTTTTATTGGTGAAATTGTTGGAGAAGAAAGCCTGCTAGGACAACGCATGACAGCAGGCCCCATACTGCATATGATGGATATATCGGCTGCAAGTGCTGCTGCAAGATATTCAGAAACTCCTATTTCATTACTCAAAATATTCGCCATATAATTCATCAAAATTGTCTTT
>JAUCGD010000100.1 GCA_030377945.1 Desulfobacterales bacterium HSG17
TTTTATTAAATTATATAAAGAAAGGAGAAATTTCATGAGCAGAAAATCTCTATGTATGCACACAATTCTAAGTATTGCAGTCATACTTGTCTGCCATGCAGCCCTTGTTTGTGCACAGACCTCTGTTGAAAAAAAACTAACAAAAGAAGAAAGTTTTACCAACCTGAGCCTTGAGGATCTGATGAGCATTCAGGTAACCTCTGTCAGCAAGAAAGCACAGAATCTTTCAGACAGTGCTGCTGCCATTTTTGTTATTACTGACAGAGATATTATACGTTCCGGTGCCACCAGTATTCCTGATGCCCTGCGAATGGTTCCCGGACTTCATGTAGCCCGTATTGATTCCAATAAATGGGCTGTGAGCAGCCGGGGGTTCAACAGCCGTTTTACTGAAAAACTTCTGGTTCTTATTGATGGGCGCAGCGTTTATTCTCCATACTTCTCAGGTGTATATTGGGAAGTGCAGGATGTGCTGCTGGAGGATGTGGATAGGATTGAAGTCATTCGCGGTCCCGGGGCCTCATTATGGGGGGCCAACGCTGTAAACGGTGTGATTAACATCATCTCCAAACACTCGGCCGACACCCGCAGCGGTCTGGTAAGTGCCGGAGGTGGAAATGCAGAACAGCTCTTCGGCGGTGCCCGTTACGGGGCTTCTTTGGGAAAAAGCACCTATGGGCGTATATATGCCAAGTATTTCAAACGGGATGAGTTTGAATATAAAGCAGGAGGAAATGCCGGAGATGAGTGGGATACCTTTCGTACCGGATTCCGCATGGATTCAAAGCTGAGCGGGCCTGACAATTTTACTTTTCAGGGGGATATCTATACAGGGGATATTAACCAGAGACTTGTTGAAGTTCCGTTTTCGGAACCGCCTTATTCCTTAGTTGCAGAAGACGATATCAGGGTGTCGGGCGGAAATCTCCTCGTCCGCTGGCAGCGCATACTTTCGTCTGTTTCCGAATTCACGCTTCAGGCATACTATGACTGGACAAAACGGGAAGACTTGTATGCACATGAGAAGCGGGACAGTTTTGATCTTGACTTTCAACATCGGTTTGCCCTGGCCGACAGCCATGACGTTATATGGGGTGTACGATACCGATATACCTATGACGATTTCACCAATATGTTTATTGCAGAACTTGATCCGGACAGCCGCGGAGATAATCTTTTCAGTGCGTTTATCCAGGATGAGATTTCTATTGTGCAAGATAAATTGTGGTTTACTCTGGGAGCCAAAGTCGAACACAATGACTACAGCGGATATGAAATACAGCCGAGCGGGAGAGTGCTCTGGGCACCTCATTCAGATCACAGGTTCTGGACTGCCATATCACGCGCGGTGCGCACACCATCACGGTTGGAACATGACGGACGGATTCATACTGTTACGATTCCTCCTTCCTCTCCTATGGTGCCTTTGCCCATAGCAATCAGTGTTGACGGAAATACTTCTTATGATTCCGAAGATCTGATGGCTTACGAAGCAGGCTACCGTTTTGTGCCGAATCAGTCTTTTTCACTGGACTTCACTGGATTTTATAACGATTATGATAAGTTAAGAATACTTACACCATCGGAACCCATATTGAAGGATACATATATTGAGCAGGTATCAATTGCTAAAAACAATGCTTCAGGCGAGGTTTACGGGCTGGAAGTGAGCGGTGTATGGCAGGCGGCTGATTGGTTGAACATGAATCTTGCATACAGTTTTTTAAATACCGACGTAATTGTGGGAGGAATTGGGGGAAAAGCACCTAAACACCAGATATCCCTGCGCACAAGTCTCAATCCTTTAGATAACCTTGATATGGATTTCTGGCTTCGTTATGTGGATGATATAGAAGCAGACTATACAAAATCAGGGTCCTATGGACAATATGAGATTGACGGCTATTTGACCGTTGATCTGCGAATGGCCTGGCATTTTACGGAAAATGCGGAATTCATCGCGGTCGGACAGAATCTCCTGGATGAAGGTCATATGGAATTTGTTCAGGAAATTTTTCTTGTACCGACCGAAGTTCCCCGGAGTTTTTACGGACAGGTAAAATATTACTTTTAAGGAATTCAGATGGAAAAACACGGATGCAGGGTAAACCTGTATAGCAGGATTCTTTGCTTTATTATTTTGATTTTAATGTTTTTTTTCCCCGTGCATAAAAGTGTCTTTGCTGACGATACCTTGAAAGAGTATTCTGTAAAAGCTGCATTTACACTCAATTTTGCCAGATATGCAAAATGGCCGGACGGGTCTTTTGCAGAGAAATCATCCCCCTGCCTCCTTCAAGTTGTGGGAGACAGGAGCATTGAACAGGTTTTCCAAACCGTTTCAGGAGAGAAAATCGGTTCCCGTAAACTCATGGTCAATCTTGGTGATAATTCACATGATACAGGCATCTTTCATATGATTTTTATCTGCCGTTCTGTTAATCCCTCGGATGTGTCACAAATTCTTGCTTCTGTTAAAGGAAAGCCTGTTCTAACCATAGGTGAAAAAAAAGAATTCATCAAACAAGGCGGAATGATCAATTTTTTTACAAAAAACGAACGTCTCTATTTTGAAGTAAATATGGATATCCTCAGACAGCAAAATGTAAAGCTCAGCTCTCGTCTTTTAAAACTGGCAATACTGGTAGGTGACAAATGAGAATAAAACGCATAAGATTACAAGCAGGTAATATTTCCATCAGAACAAAGCTTATTCTTTTATTAAGCCTGACAACCGTGCTGGCCTTGTCCCTGGTTTTTACTGCGCTGGTTATTCATGAAAAAAGAAGCGCCAGGAAAAATCTTGTGGGAGAATTATGTTCAATGGCTGATGTTGTGGCCTTAAACAGCGGTGCTGCCATGTCGTTTAATGATGAAGATGCTGCCCGCGAAAATCTGGCATCCCTGTCTGCAAAACCTGGAATTATTGTTGCCGTCCTGTATGATTTGGATGGAAATGAGTATAGTAAATTCAGCCGGGATGGAATCAATGCACAATCGCTGATTGCCGAGATACAAAATATCTATCCTGATCGAAAGCTAATGCTGAATGAATTGACCGGACTGAAAACAATCACCTGGCAGACCGATCAATATGTGCATGTAATACGACCCGTCCTTATACAGGGAACCCTGATGGGGGGAATTCATCTGATTGATGATATGCAGCAATTAAATGTTAGACTTCACACATATTATATGGTTGTATCAAGTATTATGGCGATTACACTCCTGATTGTATTCATCCTGTCTGCCTGGATGCAGAAGATTTTTACAAAGCCCTTATCTGATGTTATACAATCCATGACCAGGGTGACACATGAAAAAAACTATGACGTAAGTGTGAAAAAGCAGAGTAATGATGAATTCGGCATGCTGGTTGACCACTTTAACAATATGATAGGCGAGATTCATAACCGTGACCAGGAACTGAAATCATACAGCCTAAACCTTGAAAACATGATTGAGGTACGTACCATTGATCTTGAGAAAGCAAAAGATGAAGCTGAAGAAGCAAGTCGGGCCAAATCCCAGTTTCTGGCAAATATGAGTCATGAAATCCGAACCCCAATGAACGGTGTACTGGGTATGGCTGAATTGTTGATTGACGCAGATCTGAATGATGAGCAGTTTCGGTTTGTCAGAACCATTCAGAATTCCGGAGAATCATTACTGGCCATTATCAATGATATTCTGGATTTTTCCAAAATCGAAGCAGGCAAACTTGAACTTGAAGTTATTGAATTCAATGTGCAGCTTCTTATTGAAGATGTTGTTCAACTGCTTGCAGCACGGGCATATGCCAAAAAGATTGAATTATCCCTTATTATTCCCGAAAAAAATCATTATTATCTAAAAGGTGATCCCACGCGGATTCGGCAGGTTCTCGTCAATCTTATGGGTAATGCCATAAAGTTTACAGAGCAGGGTGAGGTTGTGGTTCGGGTTTCTATAACACCCCAGGGGTATAACCGTGTGCTGCTGCATGTATCCATCCGTGATACCGGGGTTGGAATCAGCCCGGAAGATATGCAAAGGCTTTTCCAGCCTTTTTCCCAGGCTGACGGCTCCACAACCCGTAAATATGGAGGAACCGGACTGGGTCTGACAATATCAAGGAAAATCATATTGATGATGGGAGGAGAAATCAATTGTGAAAGCATTCCCGGTAAAGGTTCTGACTTTTTTTTCAATATACTTCTCGAAGTCGGTTCAAAAGAGCAAAACCAAAGCCGTCTGCCCGGTATAAGCGAGTTGAAAGGGCTTAAAGTTCTCATTATTGACGATAATTCAACCAATCAGAAAATTCTCGAAAAACAGACCGATTCATGGGGTGTGAAAAATGACACTGCGGCCAGCGGCCCGGAAGGGATAAAAAAACTTTTTTCAGCACAGGCAAAAGAAGAACCTTTTGATCTGGTTCTTCTTGATATGGATATGCCGAAAATGAACGGCATTGAGGTGGCAGAACAAATTCAGGCGGATACATCCTTATCCAATACAAAAATGATTCTGCTGACATCAATCGGATTACGCGGTGATTCCGTTCTCGCTAAAAAAGCCGGTTTCTCCGCATACCTGACCAAGCCGGTTCTCCAATCCGACCTCCATGCTGCATTGTTGAAAGTAATTGATTACCCGTCAGAAAGCAAAACCCGGCAATTTGTCACCCGCCACAGCATTGCCGAAGAGAAGATGAGATTCAACCGGCATATTCTAGTGGTGGAAGATAATCCTACGAACCAACTGGTTGCCGTTTCCATGCTCAGGGCACTGGGATGCCGAGCTGATATTGCCTCAAACGGTCAGGAAGCGGTAGATTCCTTATGGAATACCCAGTATGATCTGATCCTTATGGATTGTCAGATGCCTGTATTGGACGGATATCAAACTACTGCGGCCATCAGGCGACTGGAAAAGAAAAATGTCCTGGAAAAATATACCCCCATTGTAGCATTAACTGCAAATGCTCTTGAGGGTGACAGGGAAAAATGTCTGGCTGCGGGAATGGACGATTATATGAGCAAACCTTTTAAGCAATCCGGGATTCAGGCTGTCCTGGAACGATGGTTCAACGATAATACGCCAGCAAAGCCTGAAGTCGTGCCGGAAAAAATCAGAGCGGAAAAAGAAGATAAAAATTCGAAAGAGGATGCTTCCCATGAAGATCTAATGGACACAGAAAACAATGAAATAATTGACTTTAAAGTACTCCGCTTACTGGAAGAACTCCAGATTGAAGGGGAACCAAGCATTGTAGCCTCAATAATCAATGCTTTCCTCAACTGTTCCATGTCTCAACTTCCCCAATTGCAAAAATCGTTTTCGGAGAATGACATTAAAACCGTGCAGCAATTGGCGCACAGTTTCAAATCCAGTAGTGCCAATGTGGGAGCTGTCAGATTGTCTGAGATGAGCAGTGAACTTGAAATGAACTGTAAAAAGGGTTCTATGGAAAATATTGCTGATCTCATTTCAGCCATTGAAACGGAATTTGTGCGGGTGAAGGATGAATTAACAAAACAGAAAGGAAATCCTGGCAAAAGAAATACTATAATCCTATGAACACAAAATACAGTTGGATCTGATCCAGGCCGTCTAAAAACGTTATTATCTGCCGTAAATTTTTATCATTTTTTTGGACCTAAAAAATTTCTCTTGGTGTTTCTCAACAATTTAAGGATATTAGCATGGTTAACATTCTCATGTATTGATTTTAAAAATTTGATATTTATTATAATATAAGTTTAACAGATCGCTTAAAAAAAGCATTTAATTAACCTCAATTATACAAGGAGAAAAAATTGCCAGGTACAGAATTTTTTATAACATCATTGCTTGTTGTGTTAGTTCCCGGAACCGGGGTTATCTACACTGTTTCCACAGGTCTTTTTCTTGGATGGCGGGCTGCAATTGCTGCGGCATTTGGCTGTACAGCCGGGATTATTCCCCATCTTCTTGCCAGTGTCCTGGGTCTTTCAATGCTTATTCACACAAGTGCTGTTGCATTTCAAATACTTAAATATGCAGGCGCTGCCTATCTTTTATTCATAGCCTGGTCAATGTGGCGTGAAACAGGTGTGCTTAAATTTGATTCCAGTCATAAAAAAACCGGTTTATGGAAGACAGCGCTCAGAGGTTTTCTGATAAATATTCTAAACCCAAAACTTTCAATTTTCTTTCTGGCTTTTCTGCCTCTTTTTGTACCGGCTGATTCTGTAAATCCAACCTTGCAGATGTCTTTTTTGAGCAGTTTTTTTATGGGATTAACTTTGGTTATATTTATACTTTACGGTATATTTGCACATAATGTAAGCGCCTATCTAGTAAACTCACCCAAAGCTGTTGTCAGATCTCAGCGCACTTTTGCTGTTATCTTTGCTTTGCTTGGTGCAAAGCTTGCTGTTGCTGAGCAGTAGATATTCAGGGTCCGTGTTAAACCGAGATGCCGGAAGATTTGATTTTATCCACTATATCAGGAAAAACTTCCAAAACCTTTCCTATTTCATCAATATCCATGCTCTGGTTGCATGTGTATAATTCTTTCCCATATTCAATCAATAATTCAATATTGTATTTCAAGCCAAGCTCTTTTACATCCCTGGTAAAATCCGAAATTTCATCAAGGTAGAACATTTCGTTTATTGTGTTCCACCTGGGAATGAATTCATTCTCTAAAATACGGATAAGTTCAGGTGGCAGACTGGTTTTTACCGGTTCCCGGATGGTTGGAGGCTTTGATTTCCAGTTATCCTGTTCTTTTGCTTTGTTTTTGTATGGCAGAAATTTTTTTAATTCCTCAATAAGTTGACTCCTGCCAATGGGTTTTCTTAAATACCCGTCAAACAAGTCCTTAATCCGTTCTTCATCATCTTTCATTGCAGCAGCTGTGCAGGCAATAACAGGTATATTTTTATATTTTTCATTATCCTTGATCTTTTTCGTTATTTCATAGCCGTCTTTGCCCGGCATTCTCAAGTCCATGAGAATCAGACGGGGTATATGTCCCATCTGAAACATATCCAGGGCATATTGGCCGCAGTGTGCATCAATAATGCTAATTGAGGTGTCCTGCAAATATCCTTTGATAAGTTCCCTGTTGTAATCAATATCATCAACTATCATAATGTCTGCCGGATCAAAAATCACATATTTATAATCTGAAACAAGGTTAAAGATTTCTGTTTTCTTTTCATCCTTAAATTTAATATCTGAAAACTCAATCTTAAAGCAGCTTCCTTTTCCAAGCTCACTTTCAAGGGAAATTCTGCCGTTCATCATTTCAACCAGCCGGCTGCTAATTGTCAAGCCCAGGCCCGTACCGCCGTATTCCTTTGTATTTTGTCCTTCCTGCTGCTTGAATCTTTTAAAAATGACAGACTGCTGCTCCTTGGGTATTCCTATGCCTGTGTCTTCAACCTCCAGCACAAGGTGTGACAGATTCGAATCATTTTCCCTGTCCTTTGTGTAACCTGCAAATATCTTCACATACCCCTTTGGTGTGAATTTCAGCGAATTTCCAACCAGGTTAACCAGGATCTGCCGAACCTTGACCTCATCCATGAACAGGATTTCCGGCATAAACCTCTCAATTTCTATTTTTAGTTCAATATTTTTTTCCAGGAATTTATTCATAAATATTGACCGGACCTCATCCAGCAAATCCATAATGATTATGGGTTCTATCAGTATATCCAGTTTACCGGCCTCTATTTTTGACAGGTCAAGAATATCATTAACAAGGGAAAGTAGACCTTTTCCGCTGGTATAAATGTTATTACAATAATTTTGATGCACAGGTTCTTTGATCTGATTCATCAAAATTTCACTAAAGCCCAGGATAGCGTTCATTGGGGTTCGGATTTCATGGCTCATATTTGCCAAAAACATGCTTTTTGCCTGATTAGCTTTTTCAGCAGCTTTTTGGGCCTTTTGCATTTCTATGGTAGCATATTCGCGCCTTACAACTTCCTGCTGCAATTGCTTGTTGGTCAGCAGGAGTTTCTCAGTGCGTTCCTTAACCAGGGATTCCAATTGATTCCGGTGCCGGTGTATGATATCAAGCATCTCGTTAAAAGCTGTGCCTAATTGTGCAATTTCATCATTGTGTTTAAAAACAAATCTGGCCTGGTCGTCTCCAGCTTTGATCTGCGTTACTACCCCGGACATGTAGCGGATGGGATCAACCAAGTTTTTAGCAATAAAATAAATAAGATAAATAAGAAATAAAAGAGTAATCCCGGCTGAAATATAAGATTGATACTGTATTCGGGTACGCAGTTTCTCACCTGTTTCAATGGCTATCCCGGACAGGGCTTCCATCATTCCTGACATATTTTCAAAAAGCATTGTCAACTCACCTGAAATATCATCAAACTGAAAATTGATCTCCTTTATCTTTTTTTCCAGGGTAAAATCATGTTGAATCAAGTCATCAAATTTCTTCATGTAGGACTCAATACGATTATCCATCATGGCAGATTTGGAAACCCGGGTTCGTACAAATGCAAACACCATTTGAAGAGCCTGATATTCGGAATTATTGCGACTGTTGCTGTAACGATCTAAAAATATGTGCATGTTTAACAATGATTTTAAAAGCTCAGGTTCTTGACTGAACAGGATTGCAGAAGACAGCATTTGATAAGTGGAAGTTATCTGGGTCAGGTTCAGGCGCTGCTCTGTTTTAAACTGGATCAACCGGTTGAAAAGTTCCTCGTATTGAGCAAGGAGTAAGGATATTTTCTGCATATCCAGGCATAATTCTTCTCCGAATAATATCGGATCAAAACCTTGGGCCCTATCCTGGATACTCTCAATTAACAGCCCGAAATGCTGTTCTGCATCAGGATGGCTTCGGGCCTGGACAACTTTTTCCCAGAACCTGATTTTCCAGAATTGCTTTCCCAGGCAAAGGATTTCCTGTTCAATAATTGCCGCAGCCTGAACCTTTTCCAGGCTGGCAGACAGTTTGCTCTGAAATCCTAAAAGAGCTGCATAGGAAAAACTAAACAGGATCAGCATCAGTGCTGCAATAAGGAAATAGCGCTGTCTTGCGGTTCTGATTGCCGGCATAATGCTATTTTCCCGTAATCAGTTTCAAATCAACAGGAATTCTCAAAGGCAATGTATCTCCCCTTAAAACTTTTGCAGCAGCCTGGACAGCTTTCCATCCCATTTCCGCAGGTTTTTGGGCAATCGTAGCTGTAAGCTGTTTTTTTTTTATTGCTTCAAGTGCTTTTGAAACAGCGTCAAAGCCCACAAGCACTTTTGGTAAAGGGGTTTCAGATGTTTCAAATGCCTGGATAACTCCAAGTATCATTTCATCATTATGTGCAAACACAGCATCCACCTCCAGATTGTTTGATAAAAGACGCGTTGTAATTTCCATAGCCCTGACCTGCTTAAAATCAGCGATTTCCCGGATGCTTATTTTAATATCAGGATAGGCTGCCATAACTTTGTTAAAACCTGTTCCGCGTTCATGAGCAGCAGATGTTCCGGGAATCCCCTCAAACTCCATAACCCTTCCCCTGCCTTCCAATTGTTGAGCGATAAATTCAGCAGCCATTTGTCCCCCGGCAAGATTATCCGAAGCAACATGTGAAACAATAAGATCATCCCTTGAAGACTTCCGGTCAACAGTTAAGATTTTTATGCCTTTTGTCTGGGCTATTTCCATGGCCGGAACAACAGATTCAGCATTGGTGGGATTCAGAATTATAATATCCACCTTATCATCAATAAATTTTTTTAAGCTGAGCAATTGCTTCACATCATCGTCCTGGGCATCCTCAGTGATGAGTTGAAGTCCAAACAGTTTGGCAGCTTCTTTTGCACCGCTATGCAAAGCTGTAAAAAACGGATTTGAAAGGCGCGAGATGGAAAGCCCGATTTTTTTATCAAACCCTTCAAAAGTAATAAGATCCAGGGGAGTGGATTTGTAATCAGGAATCTTGTTTCTAATCAGGCCCATATCTGCAAGCTCAACTCCAAAGGCTCCCATCATCTCAGGATGCTGTTCAATAGTTGCGTGCATGAGCCTGTTTCTCATGGCTGCGCGGGCTTCGTCAATATTGTCATAAGCTCCAACCCATACCTTTCCCCCAAGACCGTTCAAATCAAGAGCTTGAATCACACCCATAGCCATGCTGTCATTTGCACAGAGAACAGCATCAACCTTCCCGTGCTTTTCAAGAAGGCGGGTCATCAGGGAAAAAGCTTCATCAGTGTGCCAGTTGGCTGTTTCACTGGCAATCACCTTGATTCGGGATTTGGATGTTAAAGATTCCATAAATCCCTGTTTTCTTAAATCAGCGTTTTCAACACCGCGTATGCCTTCTATGATGATGGCTTTTCCGGTTCCGTTTAATTGTTTTTTTATGTATTCCCCCACCATTGCAGCGCCGGCCCGGTTATCCGATCCAACAAAGGGGATGGATATTCTGTGTTCTTTCAGGGTTTCCTTGTGAAACGGATTGTCAATATTAATAACAACAATGCCTTTTTCCAGTGCTTTTTTACAAACAGGGATCAATTTTTTTGAATCAGCAGGTGCAATCACAATGGCTCCGTAGCCCCTTGCCACAAGATTCTCCATAATACCGATCTGCCTTTCAACCTCAGTCTCCCGTTCAATGCCAAACACCTCCAGTTGAGTCCCGCTTTTTTGTGCATAAGCTACTGCACCATCCCGCATCTTGATAAAAAACGGATTGGAAAGTGCTTTCATAACCAGGGCGGTTTTACCCTCATTTCCGGCTTGAACCGAACCGCAAAACAGAAAAAAAATTCCAAGACAGATTAAAGCGGACAGGATTTTTTTAATCATGGTGTCCTCCTTTCTATTCTAACATTAGTAGAATTCCCT
>JAUCGD010000101.1 GCA_030377945.1 Desulfobacterales bacterium HSG17
AGGAAAAAATTAAATATATAATTAATTTTGACTGGATTTATATGTCATGCAAACAATGAAAGCACTTGTAAAAGCCAAACCTGAACAAGGTTTATGGCTTCAGGATGTTCAAATTCCCGATATCAGTCATAATGATGTTTTAATAAAAATTTTAAAAACTGCTATCTGTGGAACCGATATCCATATATATAACTGGGACAAATGGTCCCAGAATACTATTCCTGTTCCCATGCATGTTGGTCATGAATTTGTAGGGACAATTGAAAAAACAGGCTCCAATGTTAAAGATTTTAAAGTTGGGGATCTTGTTTCCGGTGAAGGTCACATTGTCTGCGGTCATTGCAGAAATTGTCTTGCAGGGCGCAGGCATCTATGTATGGATACAAAAGGAGTGGGTGTGAACAGACCTGGTGCATTTGCCCAATACCTTGCCATACCAGTTACCAATGTCTGGTATTGTGATAAAAATATCCCTCGTGATGTACTCGCATGTTTTGATCCTCTTGGCAATGCAACCCACACAGCCCTTTCATTTGATGTTCTCGGAGAAGATGTCCTGATCACAGGAGCCGGCCCCATTGGATGTATGGCTGCTGCCATTGCAAAACATGCAGGTGCAAGATATGTTGTGGTTACAGATATCAACCCTTACAGACTTGAACTTGCAAAAAAAGCAGGCGCTACTTTGACCATTGATGTTTCAAAACAAAATATTGAACAGGCAAAAAAAAATCTTGGCATGAAAGAGGGATTTGATGTTGCAATGGAGATGTCAGGTAATCCAGATGCTCTAAACTCAATCATTGATAATATGTGCCATGGAGGCAAAATAGCCATGCTTGGCATTATGCCGGAAAACAGTGGGATTGACTGGAACAAAGTTGTATTTAATATGCTGACCATAAAAGGTATTTATGGCAGAGAAATGTACGAGACATGGTACAAAATGACAAGTATGCTTCAAACAGGTCTTGATATAAAGCCGTTAATCACCCATAAATTCGACTATCCAGATTTTGAAAAAGGCTTTCAGATTATGAGATCAGGCAACTCCGGAAAAGTAATACTTGACTGGGATAAGGAATAATAAATATGGAAAAGATACTTGAAAATAAAAAAGTGCTTGTGGTTGATGATGAGCCTGATATTTTAGAAACCCTTGAAGAATTGCTTTATACAAGCATGGTTGACACAGCTTCAAGCTTTGAACAGGCTGTTGATTGCTTAAAAAACAATACCTATGATGTTGCTGTTCTCGATATCATGGGTGTCAAGGGTTATGAGCTTTTAAAGATTACAGATAAGCTCAATATACCTTCTTTAATGCTTACAGCACACGCTTTAACGCCGGACAACTTAAAGCAGTCCATGGAACAGGGCGCAGATGCCTATGTTCCAAAAGACAAGCTTGTTGATATTTCTATTTTTGTTGCAGATGTTTTAACAGCAAGGCAACAGGGCAGCAGAAAACGTGTTGAGTGGTTTTCCATGCTCAGACCTGTCTTTAACAAAATATTTGGTAAAGAGTGGATGAGTTCTGACAAAGATTTCTGGGATGAGTTTGAAAAAAAAAATATGGGTGCTTCCGATTCCAACAATAACTGATACTTAAAGATTATTTATTGTTGTGTTATATCTGTTCCAGAGGGATTTCTCTTCTACTTAAAACCGTAGCAAAAGCTTTGCATGGCTGCTATAATTATGAAATCATATGCGATAATAGCAAAACCTATTGGTCCAATTTGTAATTTGAATTGCAGTTACTGCTATTATAATGATAAAAGATCACTTTACCCTGAAACTAAATCCTTTCGAATGACAACTGAAATTTTAAAGACCTTTATCAAGCAGTACATTAGAGCCCAGAATACCCCTGAAATACAATTTGTTTGGCAGGGTGGCGAACCGACCTTGATGGGAAAAGCCTTTTTCCGCAAGGTCATAAAATTTCAAAATCAATATTCTGCCGGAAAAAAAATATCCAATGCAATACAAACCAACGGCATATTGCTGGATGATGAATGGTGTGAATTTTTGGCGGCGAACCAATTTCTTGTGGGTGTGAGCATTGATGGACCAGAAAAATTTCATGATTGTTATCGAAGGGACTTTGACAATCAACCGACTTTTAAAAAGGTGATACAAAGTGTTGAAAAATTAAAGCATCATGGTACTGCGTTTAATACAGTGACCGTATTAAACAATATAAATGTTCAATATCCCAAGGAAGTCTATCGATTTCTTAAAGAACTTGGAGAGGGGTTTATTCAATTCATACCGGTAATTGAGCGGACTTGTGAAAACGATAAAAACGACATGAGTTTAGCTCCTGATTTACATTTAAAACCGACTTTAAAACCCCATTTTAAAATTACGGGCTATGGTTTATCTCAATGGGGTGTAACACCTGAAAAATTTGCTGACTTCTATATACAGATTTTTAATGAATGGATCAAAAAAGATATCGGGGATTATTTTGTTCAGTTTTTTGATGTTGCGCTAAACAACTGGATGGGAATTTCCTCGCCTCTGTGCACTTTCTCAAAATCATGCAGAAATTCTGGTGTAATTGAACATAACGGTGATATTTATACTTGTGATCATTATGTTTATCCAGAGTATAAGGTAGGCAATATTATGGATAGTGATATTGCTCAAATCATGGATTCACAAAAAGATATCGGGCCTAGAAAAATAGAGACATTACCCGGATATTGTAAAAAATGTGAATACCTTTTTGCCTGCAACGGGGGATGCCCCAGGCATCGTTTTATTGAATCTCCTGACGGAGAAACCGGTTTGAATTATCTTTGTTCGGCATATAAAAAAATATTCAAGCATATGTCACCTTACCTGGATTTAATGAAAAAGTTGCTGAAATCCGGCAGGCCGGCATATCTGGTAAAAAATTATATAAACAAATATCCTGAATTTAAAGAAAAAATTAATATGTAAAAGGAGGAGGTAAAATGCCGTCAAGCAAGCCTAATATTGTTTTTATCTATGTTGACAATCACCCGGGCGCTGTTGCGGGTTATGCGGGTAATTCTGAAATACATACTCCAAATCTGGACCGGTTAACAAAAGAGGCAACAAATTTCAGTAATGCGTATTGCCCCAATACAATGTGTTCACCCTGCCGGGCATCGGTGCTCACAGGTAAAATTCCTTCACAGCACGGCGTTCACACATGGATAGATGACGATTGCTCTCATGATTGGCCCGAAGCATGGAATGCAATTGCAGAATTCGATACGCTGCCTGAACAACTTTCCCGGGAAGGTTACGACACGGCGTTAATGGGGAAATATCATCTGGGTGATGCAAAAAGCGCAAAAGATATGTTTGACGAATATGTGACCATGCAAATAGGTCATGTTCAATCATTTTATGAAAATGATATTATTGATGGTGAAAAAGAATATAAACACCCGGGCCACTCAGTTGACTTCTTTACGGATAAGGCCATTGAATATCTTAACCGACGCTGTGATCAAAAAGAAAAGCCTTTTTTTCTTTTTCTGACTTACCCTGCTCCCTATGGCCACTGGCCTTCTATTCAGGGTGAGCCGACAAATCAATATGCTGACCTGTATAAGGATACTGAGATGACATCCATTCCCCGGGAAGGGATTAGTAAAGAGATGCTGGAGTGGATTCTATTGTTAAAAGAAAAGTATAAAGACGATGATGATTTCAGTTTTATGCTGAAGATACCCAACGACATGCCGACCCTTCGCAATTACTTTTCACAGATAAGCATGGTTGATAATGGTGTGGGTAAAATGGAACAGGCGTTAAAAAGAAACGGGCTGTTCAAAGATACGCTGTTCATATATGCATCTGACCACGGTATGTCCCTTGGGCAACATGGTTTTTGGGGCCACGGGGAAGATACATGGCCCTCAAATGCGCACCATGAAGCACATTATATCCCGTTGATAATTAAAACACCCGGGGTTAAAAACAGTGAACAACCTGAAGTTTCCCATTATGTAGGGACAACAGATGTGTATGTTACCATTCTGGATTATGCGGGTATTGAGTTACCTTCAAAAGAAGAAAGTCCGGCAAAAAGTTTGCGTCCCCTTATAGAAAACAAGGATGTTGACTGGGATGATATTTGCTTTATGGAGCAGGAGGAAACCCGGTCAATACGAACAAAAAAATGGCTGTTTATGAAACGGTTCGAAACGCCAGATTATGAATTTGAAAAAGAACTTTATGATCTGGAGAATGATCCGGATGAGCGCAACAACCTTATGTCCGACCCTGAAATGCAGGATGTTATCCAGGACTTATCTGATCAAATTGATACATATTTTTCAATGTATTCAAATAAAAAGTGGAACCTCTGGGAAGGTGGAACATTAAAGTCCAATTCAAGCCGCCCGTTTTTATGGGAAGAACATTATGGAAAAAAATGGAAGCCGGAATATTAGAAGCTGTCAAAAATAAGAAAGAGCCCTTCTCACATTGGAGAAGAGCCCTGACGTTAACCTGAAAATTAAGTGGCAGATTATTTTTTAGGTTTTATCTTCATATATGTCCACCAGTTAATCCAGTTTGAAAACCCGCCCATGGTTTCAACATGGCCTTCGAATTTATCGGTTCGATAGGGGCTGATCACATTCGGTCTGGAAATCACGGCGCAAGGCAGATCTTCTGCCATGATTTCCTGGAGTTTAAACACATACTCTTTTCGTTTGTCCAAATCGGTTTCGGTAAGATACTTGATCTGCGTCTCATCCATTTCCGGACTTGCATAGGCGGATTGATTCCATCCCAACCCACCGCCCTCAAGACTGCGCACGAACTCCCACATCCAGGAGCTGTTGGGGCCGGGCTCTTCTGAGGACATGGTCACGTCAAACTGGTCTTCTTCCGGCTGGTAAGCAAACTCTAAATATGTGTTCAGATCAAGGGCTTTCACTTTGATACCGATACCAATCTCTTTAACCTGCTCCTTGATCAATTTGACCATTTTTACTTCAGCTGTCCACGAAGACGGCACCATAAATTCCAGTACAATATTTTGACCTTTTTTATCATTTAAAATACCGTCCCCGTCTGTATCCTTATACCCTGCATCGCTGAGCATTTTTTTTGCCAGCTCAGGGTTGTACTCGTATTTGGGCAGGTTCGGATTGTATTCATCTGACTCCGGGTAGATAAAACTATCTGCAGGGTCGACATATCCCAGGTAAACGATTTTAAAAATCCTGTCGCGGTCGATACCGTGCATAAAGGCTTTTCTGACCACTTTGTCTTTGATAGCAGTCTCTTTGTGCAGGTTGAACGTGAGCCAGACCAGTGCAATACCCGGTGAGACCGCCACGTCAACATCTTTAATATTTTCATAAGACTTCGCTGCCATCGCGCCGGCACCATCATACCCTAAGAATTCGATTTCCCCTTTTTTCATGGCTATTTTCATGGCATCTCCGGTACCATAGGTTTTAAAAACAATTTCATCTACATGGGGCTTTTCCCCCCACCAATCTTCATTTTTAACTATCCAGATGAATTCGCCGGATTTAAATTCTTTTAGTTTGAAAGGGCCCGAGCCAATGGATTCTTTATTTTCAAAATTACCAATTTTTCTTCCCGCGTCCTTCCAAATGTGTTTGGGCAGCATAGGCATCCAGTCCATCGGAGGATATTTTCCCGGCCATGGGCGGGCCATTTTAAATTCAACGGTATATTTATCAATAACTTTTATATCTGCCTTTGCATCAATATTATTGGATGGAAAAGCCCATTGCGGGTCTCTGGGAAGATTCCACATGGTGAAAGCAACATCCTCTGCCGTTAAAGGTTTCCCATCATGAAATTTGGCGTCTTTGCGTAAATAAAACCGCCAGGTTTGATAATCATCGGTCTCCCAGTGTGTGGCCAGCCCCGGCAGGGGATCATAATTAGGCGCAGGTCCAAGTACCCATAATTGATCGTAGACCAGGGACCAGTATACGGAACCCATCGAGCCTGTGGCAAAGGTTCCGGTTTGAAGATTCTCAGCAGCTTGTTCCGTTCCCCACCCCACATTCAGCCGGACCTTTTTGGATCCCGCCAGGGCGTTCCCGGAAAAAACCAGTCCTAAAATGCATAAACCGATCAGGCACATCAGTACCCCAGTATATCTCGCTTTTCTTTCCACCATGTTCACTCCTCCTTATTGTTGATTATATATTCAGTCCGAAACGCCGCAGTTAACATTGTCCCGGGCTATCGCCAACATAAAAAACACCTTCTTTTATGACATACTTAATATTTTTTTTATCCAGCAACACTTTAATATCAGTAGCCGGGTCCTTTTTCACAACCACTACATCTGCAAGCTTTCCTTTTTCTAAAGTCCCTGTCTTGTCACCTATACCGCACGCCTGAGCTCCATATTTGGTGGCTGATGTAATCGCCTCCAGAGGAGTCATTTCCAGAACATCAACAAGTAGTTTGATCTCACTAATATTAAATTTTCCATACGGGGTCGCAGAATCCGCCCATGTATCCGTGCCAAGCAGAAGCTTTACACCATTTTTCTTTGCCCGTTTTAAGCTATTGATCCAGGATGGCAGGATATCTTCACCTTCTTCCAAATCAAAATAAAAAATGCATAGTGTCGGTACAAGAAAAATATTTTTCTCAACCATTTTCTGACACGTTTCATCATCAAGCTCATATCCATTATCATCATCCGCATGTTCAATTGATCTTACTCCGAGTTCCACAGCAATTTTAACACTTTCTATACTTTCTGCGTGACACATGACAGGCAGCCCAACCCTATTAGCTTCTTCCATGATGACTTCAATCTCAGCCCGGCTAAAATGCATATCCGTAGCCCGTTCTTTATCCCATGCACCTCCACCCGTAGCAAAAAATTTAATATGATCAACATTCTGACCAATTAATTTCCTTACTGCTTTTTGAACTTCCTCCACTCCGTCTACAAGCTGTGCTTTGGGAAGGTTGTCTTTAACAAAATCTTCAGGAAATTCATACAGATCTCTGCGCAGATAATCTGCATGGCCCCTTGACCGGCAAAGGGCAAGGCCGCAGGATAATATTCTAGGACCGATAACGGTACCTTCTTCAATAAGTTTTTTCAAATATATATCATATCTGGAGCCTCCGCTTCTTACGGTGGTAAATCCATATTCCAATAGTTTTCCTGCTTCAGAGACCGTTCTCATCGCCTGTATATAATTTGGCTCTACAAGGTTATCCAGCAGCTTGGGGCTTCCAACTCCCACCATGTGAACGTGGGCATCAATCAAACCCGGCATGATATAATATCCCCGAATATCAATTTCATGAATATTATCTTCCAAATCAATCGAATTTCGACTCCCGGCTTCTTCTATGACGCCATTTTTCACCAGGATAATTGAATCTTTCAAGGGGGCGCCGCCATTTCCATCAATCAGCGTTGCACCGGTTAATGCATATAAGTCTTTAGATTTCATCTAATTCATATCTCCTTTTATATATTACAACGCTCTTATTAAAGAAGTGACGCCCGTATTTTTGCATGCTATCTGACAAGGTAAGGCAGTCGAAGAATGATTGCATCTTTGGGGCATTCCAGGGTACAGCTTCCACAATACCAGCACTCATCATACTTCATAAATGCTATTTCATTATCATCCATTCTCAAACAATCCAGGGGACATATTTCAACACAGATACCACACCCGTTACATTGTTCCATATCTATTTCAACGCTCATTGCTGAGTTCATTTCACATCCTTGTTTTCTCTTCGTTTAACCGGGCTTGCAGATACAACCATTTCCCCTGAATTACAATCCATTTCCAGGTCCACAAATTTGAGCCAGTTCTCATCATCTCTTTGGGGGAAATCAGATCGATAATCACTAACCCCCCACCTGGTCTCATTCCTTTTTAACGATGCCCTGGCAGTCATTTCCGCACAATCAAGAATAAATTGAACTTCAACAGCTTTGCTTAATTCATGCCAGTCTTCAACTTTTAGGCAATCAACATCTTCTTTCCTGAATCTCTTAATCCATTTAAGTGCTGTTTTTAACTTTTCAGCGCTTCTTGGTGGTGTCAGATATTGAGTGATAATCGTTCGTACCTTAAGCTCAAAATCATTGGGTTTTATGCCGTCAGTTCTCTTGGCTTGGACAAAAATCATCTCAGCCTGATTCTGGATCGTTTCATGGTCAATTTTTTTAGTATCGCATTGTTTTGCAAACTCTACAGCCGATTGCCCGGCAATTTCTCCGTAAACAAATGCACCTGTAAGATACTGACTGGGTACGCAGGCAACATCGCCACAGGCGTATAGACCTTTGACACTTGTTGCCGTATCTGTATCTACCTTGATCCCGGTACTGCCGTGGCCAGAGCACAGGGCTATTTCTTCAAACCCAACTTCGACAGGATCTTTTCTAATATCCATTTTCCTCTCTTTGAAGAAACTGATAATCGGATGCTTCCTTTCACTGGCAAACCATATTTCCTCAATTTGCTTTATGATTTCTTCCGGTAGATGGCTGAAACTTTCATACATGGTTTGTCCGCTCAAAAGCGCCTTAACGTTATCGTCATCCGATCCTTCATGAATTTTAACGTCTTCCCCCATCTCATTAACCATTTTAGTATCAAATTCCGAGTCATATTCTTTTCCCAATGGCACATTCAGCCTTTTCGTTTCCGCAAAGTGCTGCGCATATTCAAAGCCCCTGAGTTTGGCACCCGCCCGATAGGCCATTGAATACCCGTCTCCTGCATTTCCAGGAAAATCAAAAGTCCCGTACATATATCCTGATGAGGGCATACCGAATCTTCCGCAACCGCCGGCGGCCAATATAACTGCCTTTGCCGAACATGCGATGAATTTCCCAGTTCTGATATTAAAACCGCAGGCGCCGTAAACCTTTTTAGAATCAGAAAGAAGCGAAGTCGTTATGGTATGATTTACAACTTTTATCTTCCGTTTTTTTACTTCCCTGGAAAGAATGAGTTTCAGATCAAGTCCTGCCATGGGTATACAAAATTTATCACCGGGGCAATCGTTGTAGAAATTGGGTGTTCCAACATATTGCCCGGTGTCGTCTTTCTCAAATCCAACACCCCATCCTTCAAGTTTTTTTAACATGGCAAAACTTTTTTTTGCCAGAACATAGTGAAGGTCTTCATCAATAACCCCATGGGTGTGATCAAGATCTACGCCTTTTACATAATCTTCAGGTGTTGACAGCCCAGGCACAGCCACAACATTAAGCGCATCCATTCCTGTAGCCAGTGTCCCGCTTCGTCTTGTGTGTGCTTTTTCCAGTATGGTTATATTAAGATTTGGTGCGGCATCATGGGCTGCTATGGCAGCCATGCAACCGGCACTGCCGCCTCCGATTATAAGGACATCGGTTTCTATTATTTTTGTCTCAGGTTTTTCAGTCGCCATGTATTCCTCCTTTTTAAGTATGCAAAATAAAATAGCGATACTTAAACATAGCTGTATAACTCAATAATAAACTGCGGATAAACTGTCAATAAACTGTCAATATTTTTTAGCTCTATAAATATTTTTATAGTAACTTTGCCATGTGCTGGTTAATAATTTCGACAATGAAGGGACTTTCGATTAGCGAGTCTTGCTGGGCAGAATGAAAAATTTAGAATTTTTTTTAGATCAGTTGCTCTTTTTCCCATAATGATGAGGTTGGGACTCCATCATGCAGGAGGAACTTTAAAAGGTTTTTTGTTTTTTGGTCAGCTTCTATATTTAATTCCAGTTTAAGCAACCGGTTTAATTTATTGTACAGAGATTTTAAACTGCTGTGATCTCCCGATAAGGCGCATGCTATCATTAAAAGCCTATAACCCGGTTCACAACTGGGAGATTGCAGGATCAGCTTTTTCCCCTTTTCCAGTGCTTTGAAAAAATCGTTTTCATTCAGAGACATCTTCATGGAATTAAAGAGCAAATTTAAATGCTTATTTTTAAGAGAAGCTCTTTCTGTAGTAATGAAATCATTATACAAGTCATTATCAATATAATCGCCTGTATATAAATCCTCAGCATCCTGGAAACATTTTATTGCCTGGCGTATCATGCCGCCTCTCATGGCTTTTTTGCCAATCCTGATATTATTATCGAAAGCTGCAACATCAAGCCAGAACCCGTTTTGTTTTAAACGAATAATATTTCCATCCAACATTACAAATTTTTTACCAAACATTTTCCTTATTTTATAAAGGTTGGAATTCAAATTATACCTGGCCGATTTTACATCGTAACCTTTCCAAAAAATATTGTAACAGACATCTCTTGAGACTCCCTTGTCATAGTTTGTAATAAGGAGTTTTAATATCTTTAATATCAACTTTTGGCGTTCCATAAATGAACTGGAAATTTTTTTACCATCAATAAAGAATCTCAGTTCTCCAAATGCACGAATTTCAACATTATGATTATCTGACCGAACACTATTTTCAACAGCGTCTGATGATACCGGGTAATCAATTGTTTCATTTATTGTTCGCTTTCTGAGCAGTTTTTGAAGAGTGGTATTTTTTGACTTTTCTGCGATTTCCTGTAAAAGATTATTGTTCAGGATCGGTACCTCTTCAGGTTTTGCCTCGGTAATAATTTCCCCCATTTTTTTAAAGTGGAATTCAGCTTTCTTCATTTTCTGCAAGAAAAGTACAATATTGAGATGTCATTTCCAAGGTATATCCAAGACGGTCTGAAAAAATTTTTGTTCTCAGCAGATCCGCACCTTTGCCTCCTGCATTAAAAGCATATGGTGTTTTAGTGGAATAAAGCAGGGTTTCCTGGGTGTTAAAAAAACCTTCAAAAATGCGTTGCTGATGGTCTTTGATA
>JAUCGD010000804.1 GCA_030377945.1 Desulfobacterales bacterium HSG17
AAAAAAGACCTTTCGAGCTCGGCAGCAGGAACAACTTTTTAAGTCTGTTGATTCAATGATAGGGCACTTAATACAGTTCCAGGATAAAATTCAAATCTTTGAAGAGGAAATGAGCGATGAGATTGAAGAAGCTCTTATCAAATCATTTAAAAAAGACTGCCTCAAAGAATACAAGAAGCGCCGGAAGGATTCAGTTTCTCAAAGAGGAGAAAAGACCTATATTTTTCCCTGGAAAAACCCGGCAGAATATCTGATTCTTGTTGCAGATACAAAGCGATTCAGGATCGAAGTGATTGATAAATTAGGAGATTATGCCCATGCAACAGGTCACAAAGCCGATTGCAAATGTCAAAAAAAATATACAATGAGAGGATATCGGGCGATTCCCCGTAAAACTTATATGCCAGGAGGGGAAAAGCAAGAATATCCTGTCAGGATGGCCGAATGTGTGAGCTGTGGGCAGCGATTCTCACTTCTTCCGAGTTTTCTTCCCAGGGAAAAGAATTTTTCCATTGATGTTATAGGTCAGGTTCTCAGAGACATTGTCCTTTTTGCTGAAAGTATTAATGGAGTTCTTGAAAATATGAAATATCTGTTCGGCAGAGAAATAAAAAGCAAACAGACGATCTTCAATTGGTTGAAGTGGATGGGCACGCACCATCCTGCAACACTTTTAACACGGGCCGGTGTAACAAGCTCGGGATATTTTCAGGAAGATGAGGGTTTTGAAAAAGAAGCCGGGCTCAGGACCTATTCGGTTGTCATGGTTGAACCTCAAACTATGACAGTGTGGCATATTGACTACACAGACCATGTTGATGAGGAAACTCTTACCGGTTCATTTGAAGAGTTTGTTAAAAAAATTGATTTTAAGGTTTTGGGGGTTGCAAAAGACCGGTGGGAACCTGCGACCAATGCCGTGAAAAATATTTTCCACGGAGTCTGGATAGGCTTTTGCCACCTTCATTGTCTAAAAAAAATGTCCAAGGCTCTGTCTGCATATCAAAAAGAGACTCAATGCAGTGATAAAGAAGTGAACAGTCTTTATAAAAAATTCAAGAAAGTACTGAAAACAGCCACCTCGGCCGCTTCAATGAAAGCAAAACTTAAATTTTTGGATGACGAAGCTTTTGAACATCCGTTGTTAAAGTCGCGGGTGAATGAACTGAGAGAAAATGCCGTTCACTATACTTCTCATAAAAATAGAAAAGGCATAACCACAACAACTTCAATGGCAGACAATTTTTTAAAAATTATCAAGCGTAAATTGAGGCAGGTTGGAAGCTTCAAAGATAAAAATTGCTCAAAGTTATTTTTTAAAGCAGCCGCTAATATCAGAAATTTTGTGCCTTTTTTATCCGGTGCAAAAAATG
>JAUCGD010000805.1 GCA_030377945.1 Desulfobacterales bacterium HSG17
GACACTGTCCAAACGGGTAGCTTGTCTCGCCAATCTTGTGGGTGAACTGGGGATTAATCAAGGTGACACCATCGGTGTCATGGACTGGGACAGTCACAGATACCTTGAATGCTATTTTGCAATTCCCATGACAGGTGCCATCCTTCATACAATTAATATCAGGCTTTCATCTGAACAACTGCTATATACCATCAATCATGCCAAGGATGATGTCATATTTGTGAATAAAGAATTTTTATTCCTTCTTGAACCGATCATGGATCAACTTGAAACAGTAAAAAGTCTTGTTCTTATTTCTGATGATGACCAT
Organism: Desulfobacterales bacterium HSG17; assembly: GCA_030377945.1. The sequence goes on from JAUCGD010000805.1 coordinate 311, forward strand.
GATGAAAACAGTACGAATACAGCTCTTGAATTTTACGGTGAATATGAAGCGTTGATGGCAAAGATGAGCGAACAATATCTATTCCCGGATTTTGATGAGAACGCTGTTGCAACCTTGTTTTACACAACAGGTACAACCGGCCTGCCAAAAGGTGTTTATTTTACCCACAGACAGATTGTACTACACACTTATGGATTCATGTCCGGATTGTGCGCATATGATGGGCAGCTTAATATAAATTCAGGTGATGTGTATATGCCGCTGACGCCAATGTTTCATGTACATGCCTGGGGTATGCCTTATCTGTTTACAATGCTGGGCAATAAACAGGTTTACCCGGGTCGTTTTACACCGGAAAAAGCGTTAAAATTGGCAGAAAAGCACAAAGTGACCTTCTCACATTGTGTTCCCACCATTGTCCATATGCTGTTGGATGATCCGTCTATTGATTCTATTGCGGTACCGGAATGGAAATTAATTATCGGCGGGTCAGCAATGACACGGGATCTGTGTAAACGGGCACAGCAAAAGAAAATGATACTTTTTACAGCCTATGGTATGTCGGAAACTTGTCCGCTTTTGACCATCTCGAACCTCAAGCATCATATGAATGACTGGGAAGAAGAGGATCAAATCAATGTCAGATGTCTTACAGGACTGCCTGTTCCCAATGTTCATATCAAAATCGTAAATAAGAATGGCATACCACTACCCCATGATGGTGAAGCTGCTGGAGAAATCGTTGCAAGAAGTCCATGGTTGACCCAAGGCTATTACAATGATGAGAAAAAAAGTGAGGAACTATGGAAAGATGGTTGGCTTCATACAGGTGACATAGGGACAATCAACCCGGAAGGATACCTTAAGATTACTGACAGGATCAAGGATGTGATCAAGACAGGTGGTGAATGGATATCTTCTCTTGAACTTGAAGATATTATTACCAGACATGAAGCTGTCAGTGAAGCCGCAGTTATTGGTGTTTTTGACAATAAGTGGGGGGAGCGGCCAATGGCTATTGTTGTATTAAGAGAAGAATATAAACATAAAGTAAAA
>JAUCGD010000806.1 GCA_030377945.1 Desulfobacterales bacterium HSG17
TTATATTTCGTCTGCCTGATGGCACAGAGATTGACAGATGTCATAATTTAAAAACTCTTATTGAAAAACTTCCTCTTATACCTGATGACTCGCTTTACTATCATTCAGATAGAAATCATTTTTCAAACTGGATTATGAGCCGTTCTGAAATTGCTCTTGCATCGGAATTCAGAAAAGTACCCAGCAGCGAATTCAGTTCTCCAGAGGAACTGAGAAATTATATAATCTCCAATGTCCGCGCTTTGCTCATATGGCTTCAAAAAGGGGTTGTTGCCCAGTTTAAAAAACATAATTTTGATGCGGAAATAATGGATTTTGTTAAAATAGGCAGCGGCTCACTAGGAGGCAAGGCCAGGGGACTGGCTTTTATGTCTGCACTTTTGCAGGATAATCCTGATATTCATGAGAAATACTCTGACATTAACATTAGCATTCCCAAAACCCTTGCTGTAAGTACAGAAGGATTTGAGGATTATGTTGACCAAAACAATCTTCGTTATCTTGGAGAAAATGATTTTCCAGATGCAATAGTTGCAGAAAAATTTCTCCAGGCCAAAATGCCGCAAAAGCTTGTTAAAAAGCTTGAAGTTTTCCTTTCCCATGTTGACTATCCTCTTTCAGTGCGCTCATCAAGCAGGCTGGAAGATGCACATTTTCAGCCCTATGCAGGATTATATGAAACCTATATGATCCCAAATAATCATCCTGATTTTTCACTAAGATTAAACCATCTTGTTTCAGCTATAAAACTGGTATATGCTTCAACATATTATGAAGGCCCAAAAGCATTTTCAAAAAACACCTCAAATCCCCATAGTGAAGAAGCAATGGCTGTAATTATTCAGCAGCTGGCAGGAAATAAGCATGGAGATTTTTTTTATCCTGATATTTCAGGGGTGGCCCAGTCCTATAATTTTTATCCTGTATCCCATATGAAACATGAACAGGGAATTGCACATATAGCCTTGGGGTTTGGAAAAATTGTGGTTGAAGGGGGACGGACACTTCGGTTTTCACCAAAATATCCAAATATCCTTCCGCAATTTTCAGTAATTGACGATATTTTGTCAAATGCCCAGAGAAAATTTTAAGCCCTGAGAATAGAAGGATATCCCGAAGAATTAAATTTCAGGCATAACTCTAACCTGGAAAAAAGGGAAATTGACGATGCTGAAGATGAACTGCCGGTCAAGATGCTTTCCAGCACTTATATTCCTGAGGAACATCGAATCAGGGATTCAGGTTATCTGCCAGGGTCGAAAATACTGACCTTTGCACAGGTACTTAAATATAAATGCTTTCCCCTGCCTGAACTGCTGGCAGATTTATTGGAAATGGGGGGCAATGCAATGGGATGTCCTGTTGA
>JAUCGD010000807.1 GCA_030377945.1 Desulfobacterales bacterium HSG17
AACTATGGTAGGATGGATTATCGGGAAAACAGAGAAAATATTCCACCTTTGGAACTCTTTTTCCCATCTATTTTAAATTCTTTGTTAACTGCTTCAACAACATTAAACATATCATTAATAATTTTGCTCTTCTCTTTTGAACCTGCCTGATATTTTTTTACATACCCCAAAACTTTTTCAATATCATTTAAGATTTTCTTCAGAGGGGTAGAACCTAGAATGTCACCAACTTTTTTTAATACCTGAAAAGCGTAATCAGCAAAACCTGCAACAAGAAAATCTTTTGAGTCTTCAACAATTTCAATGGAATTCATAGCAGCGGAAACAGCCTGAAGATTTGAGCTCTTATGATTATCAGGGTGATAGTCTTTAAAAATCTCTTTAAATTCAATTTTAAGTTGTGATTTAACTTCTTCAAACAGGGAATAGCTCCTGTCCCCGAGTTCATCTGCAATATTATTTTTAATGGATTGTAAAATATCATTAAAGACAGTCATAATGGCAAAATAGTCATCTGCTCCTTCAGGATCATCCAATTGAACTTCTTCTTTCTGCTCAATCAAACCAGAAGAGATTACAGAGAAAAAAATTTTATAAACTGCGAATTCATCATAGGTACTTTGCTTTATGATCTGACGGACAGTGCGTGTCCCGTCAATCAGGGATAGAATTCTCCATTCATTTGCATTGAGCTTAATTTCGTCTTTACTCTGCACTTTACCTGACATTTGAAACACCAGATTATCACTGGGAATAAATTCTTTTAAAACAGATAATTCATCAATGCGCCTTGAGGCTTCAAGGATCAGTTTCATGGGATTTAACTGGGTTACAATCATACCTTTTAAATTTAATTTAGCATCTTTATATTCAAATCTACCCTGTTTCCAGAAAAGAAGATTATATAAAATAGCTTCAACCTGTTTGGTATTATATTTTTTCAAGGTATCAAGGGAGATATATCCTTTATCCACCAGAATTTTGCCCAGGTGCATATTTTTTTCTTTGGCAAGGGCAAGACATTTCTGAAGCTGTTGTGCAGAAATAATACCATCATTGCGCATGAGAGAGCCCAACCTTGCTTCCCTTAAAGAAGCTGAGGCATAGATGATTGTTCCCTGCTCAAAAAATACTTTGCTCTCTTCATCATCGCTGGTAACTGTCAGCACTCCTGTTTTTTGATCATTACACAAAAGCTGAAGAATACTTGCAAGAGTTAATCCTTCAAAATCACCCTGGAGATTCATAATATCCTTTGTCTGCCGTTAATCATCTATTTACTATGCCATACTCTTTTTATTATTTCAACATGATAGTCATGGATTTGAATATTTTGTAAACCAGTATATTGCATCACTTTAATT
>JAUCGD010000808.1 GCA_030377945.1 Desulfobacterales bacterium HSG17
TTTAAATAATTATACAACTGCGCGTAGTATATATGAACATATACTTAGTAAACACCAGCACAGCAACAGGGTTGCAGATGCAATGGTTGAAATATTGATGACATATTATCATGAAGGCTCTTATAAAGAGCTTATTTTACGAGCTGATGATTTTATAAAACATAAAGATTCCGATGCCAGGATTCCAACAATTTACCTTATACTTGGCGATACATACACAGCTACTCACTCTCCTGTAAATGCAGCCTATTTTTTTGCAAAAGCCCTTGATATTGCAGAAGAAACTGAAAAAGAAATTGTATTATCCAGAATAAAAAACAATGTTAAATCCCTTTCCATAGATGAAATTCAGTCTCTTCTGGAACGTGTAACAAATGAGACAGCCCGTGAATATTTGTTATTTCAACTTGGATTTGAAAATATGAAAAGCGGCTTATATGAAGACGGAGCAAGAGTATTAAGCCAGTTTAAAGATTTGTATCCCGGACATGAGTATGAGCAGGAAGCAGAAAGATTAATACTGGAGGCAGAAGATCGTATTTATATGTCAGGAAAAAAGGAAAAACATTCTATCGGCTGTCTGCTTCCCTTAAGCGGTTCTTACAAAATTTACGGCAATAAAACTTTAAGAGGTATTGAACTGGCCCTTGATAAATCTGAAACACGGGATTTGATAAATCTCATTGTCAAAGACACTGGATCAAATCCTGAACGTGCAAAAGCAGCAGTTGAAGAACTTGCCATTGAAGATGTATCTGCAATAATCGGTCCGATTATAACTTCGGAATCAGCAGCTCAGGCAGCACAAGAAGCAGGTATTCCCATAATTACTCTTACTCAAAAAGATGGAATAACGGAAATCGGTGATTATGTCTTCAGGCATTTTCTTACACCAAGACTGCAAGTAAAAGCCATTGCCTCCTATGCTGTAAATAAACTTGGATTGTATAACTTTGCAATCCTGTATCCTGATGAAAAATACGGATTAACCTTTATGAATCTGTTCTGGGAAGAAATCTCGGCACTGGGCGGAAATGTTGTTGCATCCGAATCTTATAAAACACGGCAGACAGATTTTAAAGGGCCTATCAGAAGAATCAGCCGCCAGGGATTTGATGCAATATTTATCCCAGATTCTGCCAAAAAAGCAGGGCTTATTATTCCTCAACTGACATTTTACGGTTTAAGAAAAGTTTTTATATTGCTTTGTTTTTTTCCGTTTTTTTCATAAGTAATATAAGGGTTATCAATTAGTATCCGGTCAAAGATAATCCTTTGGGAAAAAAAAGTTGAAAAAAATATTTTTATATTTATGCTTTTTATTTCAAGTGCATAATTGCTTTCAAATCCTTCAGGGTTTTCA
>JAUCGD010000809.1 GCA_030377945.1 Desulfobacterales bacterium HSG17
TTCAAAAAGAAATGGTGAACTCTTTTAATATTTTATGGCCCCAAATCTTAGCTGGCGAAATTAAGGGGTTGCCAGGGAAATCCGGAGGTTCATTTCATGAAGTAAATGATAGAAAGCAAATTGAGCATTTAATCAAGGAAAAGGGGTGGGATACTAAAGTTGATATGATTATTGGCAGAAATTATAACATATAATGGTTAAAAATATGAATATTTCAATAAATGAACGTTTAATATGCCAAGAAAATCCAACGTATATTATAGCAGAGATGTCTGCAAATCATGGCGGCAATTTCAATACAGCAGTTAAAATTATTCAGGCAGCAAAAGAAGCGGGAGCAGATGCAATAAAACTACAAACATATACTCCTGATACATTAACGATTAAAAGTGATAAAAAATATTTTCAAATTGGTGACGGGATGATTTGGGAAGGTCGTACTTTGTATAATTTATATGAGGAAGCTCATACTCCTTGGGAGTGGTTTCCAGAGCTAAGAGCGGTAGCTTTTGAGGAAGGAATTGATTTTTTCTCATCACCTTTTGATTTTACAGCAGTTGATTTTTTAGAGAATCTTGATGTTCCTGCTTATAAAATTGCATCATTTGAACTCGTTGATTTAGCTTTGATAAAATATGTAGCTGCAACCGGAAAGCCAACACTTATTTCAACAGGAATGGCAAAAAAGAGAGAAGTTGATGAGGCCGTTGAAGTTTTTTTTGGAGCTGGAGGAAAGGAACTGGCTTTGCTGAAGTGTACTAGTGCTTATCCAGCGCCAATCAGTGAGATGAATTTAAATACAATTAGTTACATGATTGAGCATTATAAATTGCCCATTGGTTTATCCGACCATAGTATGGATGTAACAATACCTTCTGCTGCAAGGGCTTTGGGGGCCTGTATCATAGAGAAACATATTGTTTTGAAGAGATCTGATAAAACACCTGATAGCGCTTTTTCATTAGAACCAGCAGAATTTAAGAATATGGTAAAATCTGTACGTACAATAGAAAAAGCTATGGGTAATGAAAATTTCGGAATAGGCACTCAAGAAACATTAAGTATTACCTTTCGACGTTCTATTTTTGCAATTAAAGATATTAAGAAAGGGGAGAAATTAGCAAAAGACAATATCAGGTGCATTCGACCTGGACAAGGATTAGCCCCACGGAATTATGAATCAATACTTGGTAAAATTACTTCAAAATTCATTGAAAAAGGTACTCCGATATCATGGGATTTGATTGAATAAGAATATTTTCGGAGCAGGAATTTAGAATAAAAAAACTTTGTTAGTAAAGTACTCTCCTAATTTTTATGTATTTCAATATCAGTAAAAAATAATAAAATGATTTTGCAGTGA
>JAUCGD010000011.1 GCA_030377945.1 Desulfobacterales bacterium HSG17
GTATTCATGAAAACTATGACCTGCTGCTTGAATATGATCTAAGGATTACAGGCGAAGTTACATTGCGGATAATCCACAGTCTTGCAGGACTGCCTGGATCTGAGACTGAAAACATAAAAAGAATATTTTCAGTTCCCCAGGTCTCAAGGGAATGCCGCCAGTTTCTGGACTTGCATCCTGAATGGGAACTGATTCCTGCAAAAAATACAACAGCTGCCGCGTTAATACTAAAACAGGAAAACAATCCTGATTCTGCTGCCATTACGAGCAGGGAATTTGCAGAAGCAAATGGATTGCAAGTTATGGAAGAAGGAATTGAAACCAATCCAAGAAATTTTAACCGTTATATTGTAATTGCATCAGACCCTGTAAAAAAAGATAAAATGTCTAAAAAATCTTCGCTGGTATTTTCTTCAGTTAATAAACCTGGTGCTCTTCTGGACTGCCTCCAGGTGTTTTCAGATAAAGGGATCAATATGGTAAAACTGGAATCCAGGCCCATTCACGGCAAACCCTGGGAATATATGTTTTATGTAGATTTTGAAGCAGATGCAGAGTCCGAATCCTTTGCACCTGTAATGGATTCCTTGAAAAAGAAAACAGACTTTATTAAAATCCTGGGAACATATTGATTTTTACAAAACAATCAGGGAGAAAAGCTTAATGAGAAACCGGATTATAATTTTTTCCATCATTTTTATTATTATTGCTGGCATAGCCCTGTTTTATCTCACAGATAAGAATAAAAGCAGATCAATCAACCCGGGGCCGAATATATCAGATAATCCTGTCTATAATAAATATGAATTTAATGAATCGGATAAAGTTATCTACCTGGGTACTCAGCCTCTGTATTTACCTAGCGGGGTAATCACAGAGACAATGAAGCGTGATAAGCTTTTTACTGATGAGCTTTCATCCCTGGCCATGAAAATTCACTATTACCCCTTTTTTAAAGGCAATGACGTTAATATTTTTATTCAGAGAGGAAAACTGGATGCAGGCGTAGGAGGGGATATGCCTGCACTCAGACTTGCTTCAATATTTAAGATTATCATTCCTGCAATGATTCAATACGGCCCTGTATCCATAGTTACCCGTGAGCCTCTGCTTATCAAAAATCTGCGCCGCAGGCGCATCGGCTATGCTTTTGGATCCAATGCTCATTTTGCACTGCTTGATATACTTTCATCTGCAAATCTTACAACAGCAGACCTTGATCTGATTCCACTTGAAGTCACACAAATGCCAGAAGCCCTTCACAACAAAGAAATTGATGCATTCTGTGCCTGGGAACCAACACCTGAAACAGCGTTCCAGAAATACTCTTATTTTGCAGACCATAAAAAAATGAGTTCCGGGTTTCTATATTTCACTAAGCATTTTGCAGATAAAAATCCTGAAGCTGTTTACCTTATTATTGCATCCCAGATCCGTGCCATCCGCTGGTTAAAACTTGACAGAACAAATCTCCTTTATGCCTGCAAATGGGCTATGGATGCAGGAGCAAATCTTTCAGGAGAGAAGACTATTCTTACAATAAAACAATATGCCGATCTTGCCCAAAAAGATATTCTTGGCAGACATTCGGTTTCAAGCTATCATATTCCAGAAGACAGTCTGGCAGACAGCGGCAATCTTTATAAGGAGTTTATCTTTTTAAAGCAAATCAGCAGAATTTCTTCAGACAGCAAATGGAATCTCGTTTATGACAGCTTTGATACGGATATGTTGACTGAAATAATACAAAATCCTGGAAAATACAGGCTGAATGAATTTGATTATATTATTGAGACACCTTAATACCCCTCTCTAAAGACACTCAAGGAGGCAATATGCCAGAACTGCAATTCAGAAGTATTACTTCACGTCTGATCTTTTTATTTTTCGTGGTTGCCCTTATTCCGCTCATTGCTGTGGGTACCATTGTTTACCGGCAAAGGGCTCAAATTATTAGATCCAGGGAACTTACCAAGATTACTATAATTCGTGACTTTAAGATAAAAGAGATAAACACATGGCTGGACAAAAGAATAGGTGATATCCGCACCATTGCCGGTGATGCTGAGATCAGAAAACTATATGATAAATCTCTTATACATAACTCTGCTGATAAAAACAGGGGAATTAGCAATGAAGTCAGGAAGCTTATGAACCGCTATTTAAAGAATTACAACAGCTTTAATGAAATTTTTTTTATTAATTCCAAATCCTGTAAAATTGAAGTTTCCACCAACAATGTGCATGAAGGAAGAGATTGTTCGAAAAACGATTACTTTATAAAGCCGGTGACATCCAGGGATATATATATAAAGGACATTTATTATTCAGTCATTTTAAACCGGCCTTCTATGTCCTTTTCCTATCCGGTTTATTCCTATTCTCACAAGGAACAATTTATAGGGATAGTTGTTGCAAGAATAGATCTTGATCGTTCCCTTTATGCTATTCTGCTTCAACGTACCGGTCTGGGTAAAGCAGGAGAGATGGTTATCGTTAACAAGGATCTGATTGCTCTCAACAAACTGAGATGGCATGAGAACGCCCCTCTGCTATTAAAGATAACAGCAGAATCTGCTGTGCAGGCATCAAAAGGCGGTACAGGGGTAATTGAAACAAGGGATTACAGAGATGAAGAAATTCTGGCTGCATTCAGCTTTATTCCGAGAACCCGGTGGGGGATTGTGGTAAAACAAGATATTGCCGAGGCATATGCTCCTATTCCTGCTATGCTGCGCCAATTGACAATTCTTATTATTTTAATATCAACAGCCATACTAATAATTGCTATTTTTACCGCAAAGGCAATTGCAAAACCGGTTCTTGAACTGACTGAGACAGCTGGAAAGATCAGGGCTGGAGACCTTTCTGCCAGGAACAATATCCAGCGTTATGATGAATTCGGCTTTCTGGGTCAGGTGTTTAACGAGATGACAGATTCCATATCATCTCAAATGAATATACAAAAAAGCAGTTCCGATGTAACCGGCGTAATGGTTGCATGTAAGCAACTAAAGGATTTCTGCAATAAGACTCTTATAAAAATACTGGAAGTTACAGAATCCGATTTTGGAGCATTTCATTTATATAATGAAGAAACCGGTTTTGAAGCTGTCAGTTCCATTGGGGGCAATAAAAATCTTTCAAAATCATTTGACAGAGATTTTCCAGAAGGACAGATAAGAGCAGCCATTGTTTCTGGAAAAATCACCCGGATTAAAGATATTCATGAAGATACTATTTTCACATTCAAAACATTTGCAGGAACAGCCGTCCCCAGGGAGATTATCGCCATTCCGGTTCTTGTGGATGAAAAAGCGGCCGGGATTATATCCCTTGCCCGCTTCAAAGACTATAAAAAAGAAAGTATTAAAATAATAAACCTGATATGGCCCGGGATTAATACGGCATTCTCAAATCTGCTGGCCAGTGAAAAAACAGCGCGCATGGCTCATGAGCTTCAGATCAAGAATGAGGAAATGGAAGCTGTCAATGAAGAATTACAGGCCCAGGGTCATGAATTGCAGTTACAGACACAGGAAATGAAAATTCAGGCAGAAGAACTGAGAAACAGACAGATACTGGTGGAAGAAGCTGACCGGCTAAAATCGGAATTTCTTTCAAATATGAGCCATGAACTGCGTACACCGCTTAACAGTGTCCTGGTTCTTTCCAGGATCATGCTCTCAAGGGGAACCGGTAAAAAGCCTGATGATGATGCCCAATATCTTGAGGTCATAGAGCGAAACGGCAGAAATCTTCTGGGATTGATAAACGATATTCTTGACCTTTCAAAAATTGAATCAGGCCGTATGGAAACTGCTGTAAGCGAGTTTGATCCCCGCGAACCTGTGGAAGATGCTGTAAAAACCGTTCAAGCCCTGGCAGAGTCAAAAGGACTGGATATTGACTATAATATTGAGGATGTTTCTCTTATCAGTTCTGATAAGGAAAGAATCAGGCAGATTCTTTTGAATCTTCTTTCCAATGCTGTAAAATTCACACACAAAGGTAAAATAAATCTGACAGTCTCAGATTTTAACGACCGAATAGAATTTGAGGTACAGGATACCGGGATCGGTATTTCAGAATCTGACCTGCCCCATATTTTTAAAGAATTCAGGCAGGCAGACGGCTCAACAACCCGCCAGTACGAAGGAACAGGGTTGGGGCTGGCAATTTCACAGAGGGTTGCAAAATTGCTTGGCGGAGAGATTCATGTGCAAAGCCAGGTAGATAAAGGCAGCACTTTTATCCTGATTTTGCCCCTGGAATACAAGGACCGGGAAAAAAGCCAAGAAGACATTATTCATATACCTGCAAAAAGAATAGCAGAATCTGCCGGAGATCCTTTAAAACGTAAAATACTTCTAATTGACGACGAACCCCATGCCTGTGAGATGCTGAAAGAGCATCTTACAAGCATGGGATATGATGTAATCTCGGTACACAACGGCATAGATGGTTTGCGCCTTGCAAAAGAAATCCTCCCTTTTGCCATCACCCTTGATATATTCATGCCCGAACCTGACGGCTGGGAAGTGCTGCGCCAGCTTAAATCATTTGAAGAAACCGTTGATATTCCGGTTGTCATTGTCTCTGTCAGCAGTGACACTGCAACAGGAGCTGTCCTGGGAGCAGCAGGCTATATTGCCAAACCTGCTTCAAGAGGATCGAATTTTGTCCATAGAATAATAGACAATAAGTCAATAGGAAAAGATGCTTTTCATCGAAGGCTTGAATCGATTTTTAGCGATCTTGAAAAGCGTTTTGCAAACGATTCAAGAAACAGAGCTAAAATCCTGATAATTGAGGATAATGAAATTGCATCCATGCAGATCAAAAACGCTCTTGATGAAAGCGGTTTTGATATAATGACTGCTATCAGCGGCAAAGAAGGTCTTGACACCATTCATTCAACAAAGCCTGATGCAGTTATACTTGATCTTATGATGCCGGGCATGGACGGATTTGAGGTTCTGAAAAAAATCCGTTCAATCCCCTGGACTGCGGAACTGCCCGTACTTGTTTTAACTGCAAAGGAACTGAGCCAGGATGAACGTGAATTTCTGAATCAGGCAAATATACGGCAGCTTGTTCAAAAAGGAAATCTGAACAAGGAGCAGATTATAGACTGCGTCAAAAACCTTGTTAGAAAAAAATCGCTTAAGGAAGAAAAGCAGGAACTGATTTCCAAACATCTGCCTTTAAAATCGGGCAAATCAGAACATACAAAAAAAAATAAAACAATTCTCGTGGTGGAAGATAATCCTGATAATATGTTAAGCATCCTGAGCATATTAAAAGATAGTGATTATGAATGCATTACAGCAGAGGACGGTGAAAATGCAATACACATGGCAAAAGAATATCATCCTGACATCATCCTGATGGATATTCAACTTCCTGTTTTAAGCGGTCTGGATGCGACAAAACAGATCAAAGCAGATCAAAACCTTGCCCAAATTCCTATCATTGCCCTGACAGCAAAAGCCATGAAAGGAGATCGGGAGAATATACTTTCGGCTGGCTGCGATGATTATATAGCAAAACCTCTTGATCCTGATATGATATTGGAGAGAATAAAAAATTGGAATCCATCGGAACCCTGGCCAGCGGAGTTGCCCATGAAATCAACAATCCCATCAACGGTATCATGAACTATGCCCAGTTAATTAAAGACGGGCTGGATCCTGAAAATCCCCTGATAGAATATTCAGAAGAAATCATTAATGAAACCCGGCGGGTCGCCTCCATAGTGAGTAATCTGCTGACATTTGCACGCCAGGAAACACAGGAATATAGCTCTGCCGGAATTGCAGATATAATAGAAAGCACATTATCCCTGATTCGGACTGTTATTCGAAAGGATCAGATTGATCTTCAGGTTGAAATCCCCAACTATCTGCCTGATATTAAATGCCGCAGCCATCAACTCCGCCAGGTACTGATGAATCTGCTCATAAACGCCAGAGACTCTCTTAACGAGAAGTATCCGGGTTATGATAAAAACAAGATAATCCGGATATCATCAACCCTGTTAAAAAAAAAGGCAGGAGGTGGATCCAGACTATTGTTGAAGATAAAGGATCCGGCATTACACCGGAAATTCAGCAGCGGATTTTTGATCCGTTTTTTACGACAAAACCCAGAAATAGCGGAACAGGGCTGGGGCTTTCCATAAGCTATGGCATTGTTAAAGAGCACCACGGTGAACTGCATGTAGAAAGTGAGCAGGGGCATTATACACGGTTTCATCTTGACCTGCCGGTGGATAATGATTTAGAATTAATGGAGAATCGGAGAAAAAATGAGGAAAAATTTCGATGAAAATTTTCCCAATGCTTTATTATTTCATATTTCTGGTTCTGTGTTTTATTATCTTAAACAACAGGGATACATTTGGTGATCAAAAAGGGGTAGTGCTACACAAGTAATGCTGATAAAATTAGTTATATTTACAAGTTTTTATCCGATTTTTCAGTTTCAGGACATCAAGTTCCGGACAACATCAGAAACTTCAGGAAGTGGCGTATTTCAAGGGTCGCCAATTTTTTTGCCGCCGGAAAATCCGATCTGGCCACTTTTGAAAATCATGATAACAATTTGAAATTATACATAATAAAGCCAGTACTGCTTGTGTAGCACTACCAAACTTTGAACAAGCGCTGGAGCAGTATCAACAGATATTGGCGATACACCCGGATGAATCTGCAATTTTATATGATGCGGCAAAATGCGCCGTAAAATTGTCCGGCTGGGAAACCGCAAATGAATATCTGAAAATATTGTTTAAAAGAAATTTCAAGGAATATTCTGATAAAATTCAAAATGACAAGGATTTTGACAGGATATGGTTTTGTGCGGAATTTAATGACTTGTTGAATAAATATAAAAAAGAAAAACCCGAATGCTTTACAATGCAGGAAATTCAGGTTAATAACATGAAAGAATTTCAGGAACTGCAATAACCCAGGCCATTCTAAATGGACACAGGGAAGCTGTGAAATTATTAATTGAAGCAGGAGCCAGGGTGGAGAACAGCCTTTTGTATGCTGTGTCAGCCTATGGAGATGAGCGGGACAAAATAACCAGGATGTTAATTGCAGCCGGAGCAGATGTGAACATTAAAAATAATTGCGGATTGACCGCTCTCTTGCTGGCAGCCCGGAAAAATTGTGAGGTTTTATCCGTTTTATTGGCAGCCAGAGCAGATGTGAATGCGAAAGATGCCAAAGGACAGACTGCCTTGATGCGATCAATAAAGTGAGCGCGTCAAAAGACTATAAGGTGATAACAGCAGCCCTCAATCAATATGCTGCTGGACTGGAGAAGATGTTACCGGATTTGAAAGAATTTAACTGGTACTACCCTGGAATTTTATCAAATTTGGATAAAAACATTCCACCAAAATTTCCAGAAGACTTAAATGAATATAAAGATCAAGTGAATAATAAACGTAACTGGGCAATTGGGACATCATACCGGGATTACCATTATCGTTCCAAACCAGGTATCAAAGAAGCCTTGACCCGAATTGAAATAATTTTTTCAGCCTTAAAATAAGCGGCTGCTCCGCAATATTGATGCTTTCTTTTCATAACAAAAAAGGAAGATGAATTATGAATGATCGTTTTGGAAAACCAGAAAATGCAACCGATCAATCTGATCAACAAAGCCAAAAGTGAATTTATTGCCAGGATGAGCCATGAAATTAGGGATCTTGTCGAGCTGAAAAACGCATTGCCGGACGCGCCTTAGGATCTGATTGTTTTAGACTGGAGGATGCCAGAAATGGACGGGTATAAGGCTGTGCAGCTTATACGCAAATTTCTCTTAAAGAAGGTGAATTATGATTGACAGTTCCGAAAAACCAGGTAAGCTGGAGATCAGAACATAGGGGGAATCAGCCCCCAATCGTTATAAAAAATTTATCCAAAGTCCAATCACTTTAAAAAGGAGGAGAGCTATGCAAACTAAAATTCTGTGTATTTCAATACTGGTAATTGTTCTGATATTTTCAAATATCCAGGCATCGGAGCTTCAGATTGTTTCAGATCCGTATCCACCATTAGGGTATGTGAACAACGATGGTGAAATTGTGGGAATTACGGTGGAGATAATAAGAGCTTTGCTAAAGGAAAGCGGATTTAACGGCAAATTCCGTATGCTTCCCTGGGCAAGAGCCTACGTATTGGCCCAGACTGAGAAAAATATTCTTATTTACACATTGGTAAAAAATGATGAACGAGAACGGCTTTTCAAACTGATTGGTCCGGTTATCCAATCGAAATATTATCTGTACAAACTGAAGAAACGCAATGATATTCAACTGAGTTCCTTAAACGATGCAAAAAAGTATCTTATTGGCGTTGTAGACAGCTATTATTCTCATAAATATCTTATGTCCCAAGGATTTCAAGAAGGAGAAAATCTTGATAAGGTTCGCAGTTCAGAACTTAATCTCCAAAAATTTATTGCCCAACGCTTTGATCTGATAATTTGTCCGGAGTTTGATTTTAACTATCAGGCAAAAAAACTGGGGTATGATGTAAATAATTTTGAAAAGGCTTACTTTGTTACGTCTGTTGATGCATACATCGGTTTCAGCAGAAAAACAGATGATGAGATTGTCAAGCGCTTCGGGCAGGCGTTAAAAAGCATCAGGAAAGACAAAACATATGATAAGATATTGAACAAATATAGAACAAAGACAAAAATGCGGCATCAGGGCAGATGAATCAAGAAAAGGGATATGATATGATGACGACAGATGGTAATAAAAAAAGCAGGCTGAGACTCTCATTAGCACACAAAATAACCATATGGATACTGATAATAAGCGGGATTTTTACCATATTAACATCTGCTTTTCAGCTCTATATGGATTTCATGTCAGGTAAAGAAAGTATAGAGAAGATAATGCTTATTATTGAATCAAGCCATATAAATTCATTGCAAAAGAACGTCTGGAATATGGATAAATCCAATATCAATACCCAGATGGATGAAATATTAAATCTTCCCAATATCGCATATATCCATTTACAGGGAAAGAATATTGATGATATTTTTCGCGGAGATATTCCTGACCGGCAATTTCAGATCAGGCGTGAATATTTGCTCCATTATGAGGATTATAGAACTAAAGAAAAAATTAAGATTGGTGTACTTACTGTCACTGCTTCGCTCAAAAATATCTATATAGCGCTCAAAGACAAAGTTGTTATCATTATCATATCCCAAGCCATCAAAACATTCTTTGTTTCATTCTTTATATTATTCCTGATTTATTCGCTGATTACACGACATCTGGAACAAATCACCAAATATCTTACAGATATTAACCAAGACATCTTGCCAGAACCTCTGACCATTGACAAGGGGCAGCATTTTTTGAATTTTGGTAATGAAGATGAACTGGATCTGCTGGTCTCAAAAATCAATTCAATGCGAACCGAGCTGAGACAAAATATTAAAGACCTTAATAAAGTAAATGAAGAATTAAATAATGAAATTGCAGAGCGTAAAAAAGCGGAAGAAGAATTAAAGAAGAGCGAAGAACGATTCAGGGCTGCGTTTGATTCTGCCCAGGACTGTGTGCTGATATGGGATAAGAACTACAACTATCTCTACGCGAATCAGGCGGCAATCGACCATGTGAACACGACCCCGGACAAGGTTATCGGTAAGAACATCCGCGATGGGCTGGGACATGTTCCCGATTTTATGCATCTGTGGATGAGCCGTGTTGATCAGGTTTTCGAGACCGGGGAGAGGCTGCGCGTTCAGGACGAGCAGGAGATGCAGGGGAATATGTATCATACCGACTCAATTCTCTCTCCCATCCGGGACATTGACGATAATGTTATTTCTGTATGCGTTGTGTATCGCGACGTCACCGAACTCAAGAAAGCGGAAAACGAACTGGCAGCCATGAACCTCCACCTGGAAAAACTGGTGGAGGAAAGAACAAGTGCCCTGTCAAAAACCACGGAAGAGGCCAAGACAGCCAACAGGACAAAGAGTGATTTCCTTGCCAGGATGAGCCATGAAATCAGAACACCCATGAACGGCATCATCGGTATGACAGATCTGCTTCTTAAGTCAACACTGACCTCCCGGCAGAAAGATTATCTGATAAAGGTGCGCGCGTCTTCAGGTCATCTCCTGAACATCATCAATGATCTTCTTGATTTCTCAAAAATTGAGGAAGGCAGACTGGAAAAAGAGTGCAGGGATTTCATGCTGAACCATGTGATCGGCAGGGTGGCTGACATTGTCAGTGAAAAATCCGCTCAAAAAGAGATTGAGCTGTTTTATGTTATTGACAAAGCGGTTCCCCTGTCGTTAAAGGGTGATCCGCTCCGACTTAACCAGATACTTATAAACCTGATGGCCAACGCTGTCAAATTTACGGAAAAAGGCCAGATCATCCTCAAAGTCCGGATGGCTGACGCACAGGAATCAGGAAGCCAGTCCCGGAATTTTACCAGGGAACAGACCAAACTTCTTTTCTCTGTTCAGGATACCGGGATAGGAATTTCTCCTGAAAATATTGACAGCCTGTTTCAACCCTTTACCCAGGCAGATGGTTCTGTGACAAGGAATTACGGTGGCACAGGTCTGGGACTATCCATCTGCCGGGAACTGGTAAAATTGATGGGAGGACAGATATGGGCAGAAAGCATTAAAGGAAAGGGAAGCACCTTTTTTTTCACCCTTCCTTTACATCTTCAATCTGAGGAAGATAGCTATATCCTGGTTTCTCCGCCTGAGATGAGAGGGCTGAAGGTGCTGGTGGTTGATGACAATGAAACCGCCCGTATCATTTTCAAAGAGATACTGACTGCTTTTGATGATTTTCAGATAACAATGACCGGTTCCGGGCCTGAGGCTCTTGCAGAACTGGAAAACGCATTGCCGGATGCACCTTATGATCTGGTTATTTTAGACTGGAGGATGCCGGATATGGACGGATTCGAGGTCATCCGAAAGATCTGTGACATCCCGTTTTTTACAAAAAACATGCCCAAGATCATCATGGTGACCATGTACGGACGCGAGGAGATATTTCAGCGGATAAAAGTCGAAGATACCGGGATAGACGGCTTTGTCTTCAAACCGATCAGTTCGTCTGCCATGTTTAATTCCATCATGGAGGTTTTCGGAAAAGAAGACTACCTTGTACCCTGCCGGGAAACCGGAACAGGGGAAATTGATTTCAGAGCGCTTGAGAAAATAAAAGGTGCCGAGATTCTTCTGGCAGAAGATAATGAGATCAACCAGGAGGTCACTGTTGCCCTGCTGGAGCGTGCCGGGCTGATCGCTCATGTTGCTGCAAACGGGCGGGAAGCTGTGGAAGTTCTCATATCCCGGATTGACGGTGATGCGCCTTTCTATGATGCGGTACTCATGGATATTGAGATGCCGGAAATGGACGGCTATGAGGCTGTGCGGCTTATACGCAAAATATCTGAATTTGATAATCTGCCCGTCATTGCCATGACAGCCCATGCCCTGAAAGGAGACCGGGAAAAGTGTCTTGATGCAGGTATGAATGACTATCTAACCAAGCCTGTTGATGAACAGCAGTTGTGCGCAGTTCTCTGCAAATGGATAAAACCAGGAAAAAGAGAGATCCCGGAAAACATGGCAGCACGGCAAAAGACAATACCGGAAATGCGGCCCGGATTTCCGCCTGTTCTGCCCGGCATCAATCTGGAAGCGGCAGTAACGCGGCTCAGGTGCGGTAAAAACACCCTCAGAAGAATGCTGAAAATTTTTTCAGAGAAATACGAACACGCGGCAGATGATATCCGAAAATGTCTGGAACAAGGCCGCATCAGTGATGCTCAGAAGCTGGTTCACAGCATAAAAGGAACTTCGGGCAATTTATGCGCAGAAGAACTATTTCTCGCATCACAGGAGCTGGACACGGCCCTGAAACAGGGAAAAACAGGAGATATCCTGTTTTTGTCAGAGAGGTTTGAAGAGAAGCTGACCATTGTCATCAGCTCACTGAAAATCCTTGAACTGGAAGAAAAAAAGGCAGTGCCTGCTTTGGAAGGGAAGAACGTGGAAACAGACCCGGCCCGGCTCGAATCGGGTCGGGTCGGATCAGGTGAAATCGCCCAGGTTGTGAGAGAAATGCATAGCCTCCTTAAAAAGAAACGGGCACACGGATGGAAACTCCTGGACACCCTGCTGAACCTGCTCCCGGATGCCGGATTTCATGAGGAGAAGATGGCACTGGAAAAATCCATGACCTGGCTGGATACGCAAAAGGCCCTCTTGGTTCTGTCGAAGCTGGCTTATAAACTGGATATTACCCTTAAAGGAGATGGCCAGAAGGAGAAAAAATAGATGAATGATATTGCACAAAAACCCAGAATTCTGATTGTGGATGATGCTCCTGAAAATATATGGGTACTCATTGAAAATCTGGAAAGGGACTATGATGTAATGTATGCCACCGGCGGAGAAGACGCCCTGGAAACCGTTTTCTCAGGGGAGCTGCCGGATCTGATCCTTCTGGATATTATGATGCCCGGTCTGGACGGATATGAGGTCTGCGGAAGACTCAAGGCCAATGTTGATACACGGGACATTCCGATCATCTTCATTACTGCAATGAACCAGGCTGATGATGAAACCAAAGGACTGAAACTGGGGGCTATTGACTATATTTCCAAACCTTTTTCAATGGCTGTTGTCCGGGCCAGGATATCCACCGCTCTCCGTCTGAAAGAGGAGATGAACAGGCGTATCATGCTGACACGACAACTCCGGGAGATGAATCAGGAGCTGGAAAGCCGGGTAAGCGAAAAAGTGGCGGAACTCAGGCAGGCACATGAAAAGCTAAAAGAGAGTGAGAGCAGATACCGATCCATTTTTGAAAACGCAGTGGAGGGAATTTACCAGGTTACGCCCCAGGGCTGTTTTTTTTCAGCAAGTCCTTCAATGGCAAAGATGCTCGGATATGATTCCCCTGAAGAGCTGGTTTCATCTGTCACAGACATCGGTACACAATGTTATGTCAGCACAAATGATCGCGGGAAGCTTTTTCGCATATTGGCCCAGGATGGCGTTGTTCAAGGATTTGAAACCCGGATGAAGAAAAAGGATGACAGCGTCATATGGGTCACCCTTTCAGCCAGGCTTGTATGTGATGATCAGGGCCAAAGTCTCTATACAGAAGGTTTCTGTGCGGACATTACCAGGCAGAAAGAAGCGGAGCAGGCCCTTCAGGAGAGTGAGCATCGGCTTCGCCAGGCCCAGAAAATGGAGGCCATAGGCACTCTGGCAGGCGGTATAGCCCATGATTTTAACAACATTCTTCATCCCATTTTAGGTTATTCAGAGATGCTGTTAGATGATATCCCTGAACACAGCCCGTTCAGGAATAGCCTGAATAAAATTTATGGCGGTACTTTGAGAGCAGGTGAACTGGTAAAACAGATACTTACCTTCGCCCGTCAAGGTACTGATGAATTTAAACTGATGAAGATGCAGCCTGTTATCAAGGAAGCATTAAAACTTATCAGGTCTGCAATCCCCACAACAATTGATATTAAACAAGATATCAGGGCCGACTGCGGTATAATCAAAGCCGATCCCACACAAATTCATCAAATTGTAATGAATCTTACAACCAATGCCTATCATGCTATGGGGGATAGCGGTGGAAAACTGAAAGTTAGTCTCAAAGAAATCGAATCAAGTGAGTATAACATAATAACTCCTGATACGCCCCACGGAGTTTATGCCTGCCTGACAGTATCAGATACAGGCAAAGGTATGCATAAAGATGTTATACAAAAAATCTTTGACCCGTTTTTTACCACCAAAGAAAAAGGCAAAGGCACCGGTATGGGGCTTTCACTGGTTTATGGTATTATTAAAAACATGAATGGTGCTATACAGGTCAATAGCAAACTTGGTAAAGGAACCGAATTTAAAATTTATATACCACTGATCAAAGAATCTTCTGAGGAACAGGATACAAAAACAAATATATCAATTCAGGGTGGACCTGAGCATATTCTGCTTGTGGATGATGAAGAGCCAATTGTTGCAATGACAAAACAGATGTTGAATCGCCTGGGTTATCAGGTTACTTCACATATCAGCAGTCTTGATGCTCTTGAAAGTTTCCGTGCCGCTCCCGATCAATTTGATATGATTATCACTGATATGGCTATGCCGAATATGGCCGGAGACATACTTGCAGTTGAATTGACCGGAATACGGCCTGACATTCCCATATTACTTTGTACAGGGTTCAGCGAAGCCATGTCTGAAGAAAAGGCAGCATCTCTTGGCATTAAGGGTTTTCTTATGAAACCGGTTATGAAAAATGAGTTTGCCCGGAAAATACGTGAAGTACTGGATTTCAAAATTCAATCCCCTTCTGAGCTTTAATACCTGATTTATAATGATGCTTTATATCATTCATTTCCGTAACCATATCTGCAATATCAATTAAACCCTGGGAAGCATTCCTGCCAGTGACAAGCACATGTACTTCTTGAGGACGATTCTTAAGAAAATCTATAACAACCTCTTCTTTTATCATTTTATAAGATATAAGGTAGGTCAGTTCATCCAGAATAACTATATTGTATTTTTCCGAAAGAATGATTTGCCTGGCAAATTCCCATGCCTGTCTGGCTATGGCTATATCTTTTTCAATATCATCGGATTTCCATGTAAAACCCCGGCCCATAACATGAAAATCCAGAAGGTCTTTAAATTTTTCTGCTGATGCAATCTCTCCGTATTTCCAGGAACCTTTTATAAACTGGATTATACAGACCTTTTGCCCATGACCCAAAGCCCTGAATGCAAGCCCCAGAGCTGCCGTGGTTTTTCCTTTTCCATTGCCAGTGTTAATCATTAACAGACTTTTCATATTTTTCTTTTCCATTATTTGCACAACCCTTATTTACATAATTTGGTATCTTCATGAGAATAAGCCGGTGAACAGCAGCAGAGAATCTTCAAAAGGACTGTTCCTGTATTTTTTACCATGTGAGGAGTCCCAGGAGAGATACAAACAGTATCGCCGGTCTTAATATTAAAGCTTTCCTCTCCCAAAGTCATTTTGCCCCTGCCTTGAGAAATATGGTATATTTCTTCTGTTTTAATATGCCTGTGGAGCAGTGTATTTGCTCCCATCGGGACAATTGCTTCTGCAAGGCTCTGATTTCTGACACCATTCATATCTGGGGGCATATCTGAGTTAATATTCGGGTGCATAAGTTCACGGACTTCAGAGCTGTCTTTTGTTATATAGGGTTGAATATTAATATATTCCGTCTTCATGTAATTATGGATTCCAGCCTGTACTTCATTTCATTAAAAAAAGCTTGTCTTTTTTCATCTACGGGCTGACTGCAAATCTTTTCAACACTTTTTCTTATGGTACTGATCTGCTGATCTGCATAGCTATTCCATTCTTCCATTATATTATTGATAAGGGTATCAAAGTTAAGCTTGATAAGATCAGGCAATTCTTTTTTTATTGCCTCAAATTCTGTTTCAAGAGAATTTTGAATCTTCTTTTTCAACAAACCGGCAGCCAGGGATACAGGCAAAGCCTTGTTAAGAAAGGGTATATAATTTGCCAAAAGCCGTATCAAAATATCTGCCAGAGGACCAAAAGGACCAAACCTTACAAAAAGCATAACATCAAAGGCAAAGAGTGCAAACTGCGGAATTTTTGCAAGAATACCGCCGTCAATATTAAGCTCCCTGCTTATTTCTGAATACCAGGGCATAAGCAGGGTATGACTCTTTATTCCGTAATTTTCAACAATCTCTATGATACTTTCTTCAGCCTGCTCAGAGCAGGTTATAAACATGTCCTCCACTTTTCTTTTTAGAAAAAATTGAGCATCTTTGAGACGGTTTTGCAGTTCGTTCAGGTCATCACATGCGTCAAATCCGGCTATATAAAGCTCTGCAATCCGTCCCAGCCCCTTTTGAGCGGAAAGGATAAATTCCTGTTCAACCCCCTGAAGCTCCTGTTTAAACTCCCTGGAAAGCTTTTCATATTTCAATCGCATTTCCGCTTCACGAACTTTTATATCACTGAGCATCTGCTGCCTCTGAATTTCATCTTTGCTCATAGCTGAAAGTTCTGTTTCGCACCGAACAAGTGCCAGTTGAGTCTGAATATTAAGAACCTTTGATGCTTTTTCCACTCTTCCGGGTCTGACATTATCACGAATAAAGGATATAAGTTTTTTTTCCAGTGCTGCAAAGCTTCCAGGTTTTTCCTTTAAATCTGAAGATACCGAAAATTCAGGTGCAGTTGATACAATGGATTCTCCCAAAAGGTCGCTGATAACATCATTAACATCCTTTTTCTTATTTTCTGAAAATTGTGATGTATCATCTTCAATCCCATGCCTGAAATTTCCTTGTTTTGATTTTATCAAATCTGAATTATCTCTAAGATTAACCGTTTCAACAGGAATATTATCACGGCCTGTATTTGATAATTGACTTTTGATTGTCTGTACCAGTTTCTCTTTTTGTGTTATGCTTTCAATACCCTGTTCAGGATCATGGCAATAAGTAACAACAGCAATTGCCCTTGTTATACCCTGAGAAAATACCCGGCTTGAAAGAAATTCAAGCTCCACATTGGACAACTGTTTATCCCCGGTAATAAAAAGAACCAGATCAGCTTTAGGAAGAATACGGTAAGTGGCAGCTATTACAGCAGAATTTATGGAGTTAATTCCTGGAGTATCAAAAAGAGTCAACCCGTCCAGGTTGTTTGCAGGCCAGAATAATTTTGCATGTTTTGTATTATGGGAAAGGCGGGCACGTCCCTCAGGGGTTTGGGCAGATGTATAAAGTTTTACATCTTCCTGACAGGGATCTTTAATAATAACCGGATCTTTTTCTTTGTCAAAATGAATAACCTCAAGACGTTTTTGGGTTGCGTAATTTATTTCTGTGGGTACGGCTGTGGCTTCCATAATATCGGTAAACAGAATATTATCTTTTAGAAAAGTCCGGTTAATCAGTGTTGATTTCCCTGTTTTGTATTCGCCGACAACTGCAATTTTATATGTTTCGGATTTTAAAGAATCCAATTCTTTTTCCAGTCGTTTGCCAATTGAAGTATATTCTGCCTGATTTATAAGATTGATAACATTGTTAAAGCGGTAGTAAATTGAGCTAACATGATGATTATTCATAATCGTAAAATTCCGTATAATGCTTGATTAGCAGTCCAAAATTTATGAATCAGATAATTTTGTTTGACTATAACTCTTTGAGTTGTAAAAGTAAATATTCAAAAATATAAAATAATCATGCTTTTTTAACTCATTTCTTGACCCTTATTTGTTATTTTTGTACTATTTATTTTTGTACTATTTACTTTTAATACTTATTTCCCAAAATATAATAATTTATTATACTGGGGAGATCCTGAAATACAAAGGAGAATTAAAATGAATATTCCCGAAACTACCTGTAAAATTATTGAGGATCACCAATGCCCCCTTTATAAGCTGGGAGATGTTTTTACTCTTTCAGGCCGATCTCTTCTGGTTCCCCCTGGAAAATCTGTGTGTATGACCCTGATGACTGATTTTAGCGTTTCAATAGCAAAATATAATAGACTTGATAATGAAAATAAAGACAAAAGCAGCATATACCGCTTTATTTGCAGCGGCCCTGAAACATCCTGCACAGGTGCCATGCGCATGGAAGCCCGTGTTAGAATGGAAGATCCTGATTCAATAAAAACTTTGGAAAAATATGAAAAAATAAGGTCAATTATAAATGTATTATCCCAGTTTCCCATCTTCAGGGGACTTAATGAAGGCCAGTTAAAAGAACTGGGGACTTTTTTGAAGCTGATAAATTATAAAAAAGGAGACATTGTAATTGAAAGAGGAACTCCAGGTTTAAACCTTTATATAATTGCATCCGGCAGGGTTGAAGTTATCGGAGAGGATGATATTACCATTGCAGTTTTGGATCAGGGTGAAATATTCGGAGAGATGAGCCTGATAAGCGGCCAGGCAGTGGGAGCAACAATAAAGGTTGTGGAACCTCTGAAGCTGTTATACATTAAAGGTAAGGATTTTGGAAAAATTTTAGAGAGCTATCCTTCGGTGCAGATTTATTTTGCCAGGCTTCTGGCAACCAGGCTTGCAAAAACAAATATTGCAAGAACCGAAGATTTTAAATCAGGCATGACAGGAAATCTGTTTGAAATTCCGCCTGCT
This sequence comes from Desulfobacterales bacterium HSG17, assembly GCA_030377945.1. The sequence continues at coordinate 18,258 of JAUCGD010000011.1, forward strand.
GAACTTTTTCAAAGCCTTAATGTTAACCAAAAATCCGGAACCGTTGAACTGTCCTTTTCAAATAAAACAGCAATAATATGTTTTAAAGACGGAGAGCTTGTAAGGGCTGAATATGACAGCAAGCTGGGAACAGAAGCTTTTTTTAATATTATAAAACAAACAAACGGAAGATTTAAATTCAGCTCGGAATTATCGGAAAAAGATAAAAAATCACCTGCTCTGGGGGAATTTATGTGGCTGCTCATGGAAGGAGTTAGAAAAATTGACGAGGCTAAAGAGTGTTAGTGCCTGAAGTTGTTATGATCCTGAAGCGGCTATGATAAGAGTGAAAATATGAATATACCCGAAAAAAATTTACCAGAAACTAATATACCAGAAACTAATATAATAGTTATCGAAGAACAGGAAAAATGCCCTCTTTATAATATTGGAGATGAATTCTGCATGTCAGGTACTGCCCTTGTTCTTCCCCAGGAAAAGCCTGTCTGCCTGGTACTGGTTAAGGATATTACTGATTTTCTGGAAAATAATTCACATGAAACAATTATAGAAGAATTAACATGCAGCGGATGTACCGGAAAAATCAGGCTTGAATATCAAAAATATCCTGAAAAAACCTGCCAGGCATCAAAAAATGTCAAAGAGCTATCTAATATCTCTAATTTATTAAGTAAATTCTCTATTTTTAAAAGTCTGAATAAGGATAATGTCAAAGAAATCATTTCATTTTTAAAATTAAAAAAATTTAATGACGGTGATATTATTATAAAAAAAGGAGAGCCAGGTAAGAATTTATACATAATTGCATCTGGTAAAGTAAAGGTGTTAGGAGATGAATCTGTTAATATTGCCTATTTATCAACCGGCGAAGTTTTTGGAGAAATGAGCCTTCTCTGCGGAGAACCAGTAGGAGCCACCATAAAGATTGTGGAACCTTCAAAAATTTTATTTATCAGCGGACAGGATTTCAGAAAAATATTAATTAAATTCCCTTCATTACAAATCTATTTTACCAAACTTCTGGCCAGACGTCTTGCTAAAACCAATATTGCACGGGCAGAGGAATTTTCATCTGGCATGATTGGAAAACTAAGTGAAATGCCTCCTCCTGAACTGTTCCAGACCCTTAATACCAATCAAAAAACAGGCATCCTTTTGCTTGATCTTGTAAGGGGGGCTGCAACTGTAACTTTCAGAGACGGTCAGCTTGTAAGTGCTGTATATAAAGATCTAAAAGAAAAGGATGCTTTTTTTGCCATATTAAAGGAAAAAGACGGTCGTTTTAAATTCAGTCCAGGATTACCTGACAAGGATTTAAAAGCTGATATTATGGGTGATTTTATGTGGCTGCTCATGGAAGGAGTCAGAATGATTGACGAGCAAAACTGATTTTATCAACATTTTGTAAATATCCAATGTAAACCTTTTGTGTTCTGGTGCGTCTAAAAAGTCAAATCTAACAAAAACCTAATTTTACACAATAAAGTAGGGTTAACAAAAACAGGGAGGTTTATACCATGAACGCAAAAAAAATAATAAGAACTCTGATTATAATGGCAGTTATTTTTGGATTTGTAAGTATTTCCTATGCAGGAGACAGATCTGATCGAAGACAGAAAAGACAGGCTGACCGTATTTATAAAGGAGTTAGAAAAGGAAAGATTACCCGGCGAGAGTATAATCATCTGAACAGACAGCAAAACCGGATTGACAGGGCTGAAAGACGGGCTGGAAGAGACGGCTATATTTCCCGTGGAGAACGAAACAGGCTTGAGCGGATGCAGGACAGGGCAGATAGAGATATTTACAGATCAAAACACAATAACAGGCAGGCACGAAAGCATCATTATAAAAACAAACGGAATAAAAACAAACGTAATTATAGAAAAAATCATGTTTACAGGGACAGGCATGAAAGAAGCAACCGCCGTCATAAATCAAACTATGTCAATTCTTTTTTGTTTCCTAATATACGTCTGGCAATCACCCCATTAGGTATATTTCCTGTAATAGACTGATTACAGACTTCACCCCTTTTTATATTATACTGATATAATAAAAAAGGGGATAAACATCAGGAGCGATTCAAGTGAGTGGCTGCGCTGAAAACATGTATGGAATGAAAAGCAATATTAAGGTTGAAACAGATAAAAAAACTAAGCCGGGTAAAGCTAAACCAGATAAAAACCGGGTTTATAAAGATGAAGACCTTGCAGCCCGTATCCTTGAAGGTGATTTGTGGGCAACAGACAAATTAATACAAAGATACCAGCAAAAAGCTTTTGCCATAACATATTCCATGTGCGACTGGGATAAAGAAGAAGCCAAAGACCTTACACAGGAAGCATTTTTAAAGGTAATCAGAAATATTAAAAAATTTAAAGGCAAATCTTCATTTTACACCTGGTTTTATCGGATAGTGGTAAATACATGCCTTGATGCAAGAAAAAAGAAAAACCGCTGGAAAAAAATATTTCTTCCCTGGGGCTTTAAAAATCAGGACAAAGACAGCCGGGTCAGTCCAATGGAAGAAATGCCTGATATGAGAGAAGAAGCAAACCCCATGACTGCTTTCAGGGGAAAACAGTTAAACCATGAAGTACAGACAGCTCTGAATTCTTTATCGGAAAAACAACGGACAGCATTTCAACTAAAAGTTTATAACGATATGACTGTGCCGGAAATTGCAAAGATCATGAATATGGCAGAAGGAACAATTAAAACACATATTTTCAGAGCAACCCAATATTTGAGAAAAAATTTGCAGGAATGGGAAAGATAAAGGAGCATCATCATGAAATCTTGTTCAAATTACCAGGAAACCTTATTTCTGGATGTTTACGAAGAAGCAGAACCAAAAGCCCAGTCAGAGTGGAATCAGCATATGGAATCCTGCCCCGCATGTGTTAAAGACAGAACTGATCTTCAACGCATGATTTTCGATATTAAGGAGGCTGCACCTTGCGCTGACCTTTTACCTGAAGAAGCCAGGTCTCTCAGCTTTGCAATCAGGCAAAAGCTGCATAAGGAGCAATCAATACCCAAATGGCGTCTATGGATACAAAAGGGGATACAAAGGGGGATAAAAAATACTTTTGTAAATCCAATGCCTGCACTTACTGCTGCCTGCCTGATTCTACTTGTGTTTGGATGGTTTGGAACCAAAGGCATGGAAAATCCGTGGCCCATGCAGACAGCTTCAAATCTCAGTTCTGAAGAAAAACTGCTTATAAAAGATTTTGAAGTTATAAATAACCTGGATTTACTGGAAGAAATGGATGCCCTGGAAAAACTGGTTCAAGCTGTTGATAAACGCGAATATGGTTCTTACTTATTCAAAGAAAAATTTTTTGCACAAAAGGAAAACAATCTAAATGAATATAAAGTATAACATATCATACAGTTTAAAAAGCCTGTTATTTTTAATCTTGCTAAGTATTTCTTTTTCAGGCAATGCCATTGCCAAATCCAATGACTTATATTCAGAAGAAAACTTCCACCATATAGCTTTTCTTACAGCTTCAAATAACTCGGATTTCAACAAAAAACTTAAAGAATGGAAATCCCTGTCACCTGAAAAAAAAAAAAAGCTTCGCCAAAAAATGCAGGAACTTGAGAAAATGCCGCCTGAAGCAAGAAAGCTTTATCAACAGCGCTTCAGGCAATGGAAAAAACTTCCTCCTGCTGAACAAAATTCTATACGGAATAAACTTAAAAACTGGAACAACCTGTCTCCCAGAGAAAAAGAAGCAATAAGGCGCAGATTCAAGGATTAAGTTCTATATATTAATGATCTTATTTTTTATCCTTGTATATTTTTTTTTAACATGTTAATTGAAGCCCAATTTTTTAAATATAAAGTTGGGCTTTTTTTATTAATTTACAAGATGAATGTTTGAAAGGAGAATAGGGAAAATGGCACGGAGTAATATGGTCATATCAATAGCTTTGTCAATACTCTTAGGGATATGCTTGCAGGTATTATTAGTATTTGCCGACACCCAGGATTCACCTAACAAGGCAGCAGTGGAGTTTGCACAGGCTTATTTTGCATTTGACAAAGCAACCCTGTCCGAACGTCTCTGTGAAAGCAGTAAATCTGTTGATGATGTTGATGTAGTTGGCAAATATATTTATGAAGCAAGACAGGAAGCAAATGCAAGAGGTTTCAATCTGGGTTGCTATGTAAAAAACAGAATCTCCCACCTGAAAACCGAAACTCTCGGCAGAGATGATAATAAAGTCAAGATTCGCCTTACCGGGGAAAGAAAATCAGTATTAAGGACATTTTTTTCAAAAGGTGATATTCATGAGGTTGATGAAGTTCTTGAACTTGTAAAACAAGACGGCAAATGGAAAATCTGTGGAAATCCCTTTTCTATTTCAGGCGTATAAATAATTAAGTTTATCAGGAACAATATTTTATCGTTCCTGATAAACTTAAACACTTCCATTTTGAGTTCATCTAATAATATAACATCTGGTAATATAATATCTGGTATAACATCTGAAAATAATATAACTCTGGCATACATCCGTATCCGTGAGTATGCACGTCAGATTGCCTCCCGCTTTTCATCTCCTGTTTTTTACAATAATTTTAAAAATGCCAATACATTTTCCAATAATTTTTTTAAAACAGATTCCACAGTCCGGCAATTAAGGGAATTTGTTCTTTCACACCTGGAAAATGATTTTGGACACGGGCTGGAACATGCTGTTAAAGTAAGCCTGGATGCAGGTACACTTGTGTTTATTGAATGCACCTGTCTGGGATATTCTCATCAAGATATCCGCCGCATGGTTTGTATTGCCCAGTGTGCCGGACTTCTCCATGATATTAAACGAAAAGAAAAAAATCATGCTGAGGCTGGAGCTGAATATGCTGATAAACTTTTAAAATCATATCCCTTTACACAATTTGAAATACAGGACATCTGCAATGCAATACGCAACCATGAAGCATTTAAAGAAATACTGACCATTGACAACCCCCAGGGGATTTTGCTTTCCGACTGCCTTTATGATGCAGATAAATTCAGATGGGGGCCTGATAATTTTACAGATACTGTCTGGGATATGGTTATGTTTTCACAAACTCCTGTAAAAGAATTTATAAAACGATACCCTGAAGGAATAAAAACCCTTGCCAGAATAAAGAATACTTTCCGTTCAAATACAGGTAAAAAATACGGTCCTCAGTTTATAGATATTGGCCTGACTATCGGGGAAGAATTATATCAAATAATTCTGGATGAATTTTCTTGAACTCCTGTTATAAAAGGAACCGCAGATGCACACAGATTAACGCAGATAAATCAGGTTTTTAATCTGTGTGCATCTGTGTTAATCTGCGGATAAAAAAAGGTGACATATGTCAAAAATAACAGCAATTTACGGAAGCCCCAGGCGAAAAGGCAATACAGCAACATTAATGAAACAAGCAATACAGGGAGCTAAAGATGCAGGTGCCCATGTAGAAGAAATTTTTCTCAGGGACCAGAAAATGTCCCCATGTCTTGAAATCTACAAATGCAAAGAAACAGGTCATTGTGCTATTAAAGATGATTTTCAAAAGGTACTGGACCTTTTAATGAATTCTGACGGGATTATGCTTGCATCACCCATCTTTTTTTATACAGTCAGCGCACACACCAAAATCCTTATGGACAGATGCCAGTCCTGCTGGGTAAAAAAATACTGGATTGACAAGGTTCCTTTTGGCAAATGGACTGCAAAAAGAAAAGGGCTTTTTATCTCTGTTGGTGCAACAAAAGGCAAGAAACTTTTTGAAGGTGCTTTGCTCACAGTCAAATATTTCTTTGATGTTCTGGATATGGAACTGTGGAATTCCCTGCTGTACAGGGGCCTTGATTTTGAAGGGGATGTTTTGAAGCATCCCAAATATCTTGAACAAGCCTATGAAACAGGCAAAGATTTTGCAAAAGCCCTTACAAAATAATATTTAATAGCGAATTAAAGAAGCTCCCCAGGTAAAACCCGAACCAAAAGCCGGAGTAATCAGCAGATCACCCCGTTTAATAGTATTGTTTTCAGTATATTCAGCTAAAAGCAAAGGAATGGTAGCTGCTGTTGTATTGCCGTATTTATGTACATTGTAGAGAACCTTATCATCTGAAATCCCCAGATGCTCAACAACAGATTTATTAATACGAATATTAGCCTGATGAGGAACAACCCAGTCAATATCATTGACTGACAGATTCAATTTTGCAAGCAAAGATTGACTTACTTCTGCCATCCTGCGGACAGCATTGGTAAAAAGGTTTCTGGAAGAAGGCATATCAGGATACATATCTGCATTTGCTTCAAATTCTAAAGGATCATAATAAATCACAGGCCGCTCGCCAATATCATGCAGTTTCATGTGAATACCGTTTAGCGCACCTGCACCGTCTGCATGAATCTCTGTTAAAAGAATTTCAGATTTATCGTCAGGGCAAGGGGAAACAACAAGAACACCTGCACCATCACCAAAAAGAACTGTTACAGCCCTGCCCCGTTCACTGAAATCCAGTGCATTGGAATGAATTTCAGCACCGACCAGCAGCACATTTTTATACATACCTGTCTCAACAAAAGCTTGAGCCATCTGCAAACCATAAACAAAACCGCTGCACTGCTGACGTATATCATAGCATGGTATGTGTCTGTCAGACCATCCCAGTTTGTCCTGCAAAAACACCCCGGCTCCAGGAAAAAAGAAATCAGGGCTTAATGTTGCAAATATAATGCAATCAATTTCATCAGCTTTAACATCTCCTTTTGCCAGCATATTTTCTACTGCACGTTTTGCCAGATCCGAAGTTCTTTCTCCAGGTTTGGCATAACACCGTTCAAAAACACCTGTGCGCTGGCGTATCCATTCGTCATTTGTATTTAATTCCTGGGGAAGTTCACTATTTTTAACTACATTTTCAGGGACATACATCCCGGTAGTTCGAATATAAGATTTTATCATAAACAACACCTATTCTTTAATCTGTTTTCAAATCATGCGTAATATTTATTACGCAATAAATTTTCCATAATCTCAATAAATGAAACTCAAAAAGAAATTTGAATTTATCATGAAAAATTTGAAAAGCAAGACAGAAATTAATAAAAAAAGGATAGCAGAAACTCTGCTATCCTTTTAGTATTATAGTTCGGCTCGTTCCCAGGCTCCAGCCTGGGAACGCAGTCTTGCAAGCTCTGCAAGCCGATATTTATGCAGCTTTGGACAATTTAACAGCGCAAACCTTGTATTCAGGTATTCCTGAAACCGGATCAAGTGCTGCATTGGTAAGTTTGTTAGCTGCTGCTTCTGCAAAGTGGAAAGGGATAAAAACTGTTCCGCTTACTGCTTTGGTTGAAACCTTTGCTTTGGCCTGGATGCTGCCTCTTCTTGATGCAACTTCCACCATATCTCCATGCTTAAGACCATGATTCTGCGCATCTTTAAAGGATATTTCAACAAAGCTGCCAGGAGCTTTTTCATTAAGGCCCTCGGTTTTCCTGGTCATTGTGCCTGTATGATACTGATAAAGAACCCTTCCTGTTGTTAAAGACATGGTATATTCAGCATCAGTCTTTTCAGCAGGTGCTATGAAGTCAATAGCATGAAAATTGCCTTTTCCTATGGGGAACTGGGCTCCATGAAGAATCGGTGTTCCCGGATGTTCTGCATCAGGGCATGGCCAGTGAAGTCCTTCATATTCAATACGGTCATAGGTAATACCGCCATATGACGGGGTAACTCCTGCAATTTCTTTCATAATATCTTCAGCATTTGCATAAGTCATGTCAAGGCCCATGCGTTTGCCTATTTCACAGGTAATCCACCAGTCATCTTTTGCCTGGCCTGGAGCATCCACAGCTTTTCTTACCATCTGTATCCGTCGTTCAGTGTTGGAAAAGGTTCCTTGTTTTTCTGCAAAGCAGGCTGAAGGCAGTACAACATCTGCAAGCTGGGCTGTTTCAGTCAGAAAAATATCCTGAACAATCAAAAAATCAAGATTTCCAAAACTTTTTTCAGCATGGTTAAGATCAGGATCAGATACAAGGGGGTTTTCACCAATAACATACAATGCTTTAACCTCTCCGTCATGGGCCTTGGGAACCATTTCTGTGACTTTAAGGCCGATCTTGTTGGAAAGGCCCGTAACTCCCCAGGCATCTTCCATTTTTTTAACTGCATCTGCGCTGGTAACAGGCTGATATCCTGTAAATACATTGGGAAGGCCTCCCATGTCACAGGCTCCCTGAACATTGTTCTGGCCCCTGAGGGGGTTAACTCCGCCGCCTGCTATTCCAAGATTACCGCAGAGCATGGCCAGGTTAGCCAGAGATTTAACATTGTCTGTTCCGGAAATATGCTGGGTAATACCCATGCAATAGAGAATAGCAGCTTTTTTTGCTTCTGCATACATTCTGCCAGCATCAATAATTTTCTCAGCAGAAATCCCGGTTATCTCTTCTACATATTCAGGTGTGAATTTTTCCACCATTGTTTTTAATTCAGCAAATCCGTTTGTGCGGTTTTGCACAAATTCTTTATCATAAAGATCTTCTTTTATAATAACATGCATTAACCCGTTTATCCAGGCAACATCTGTTCCCAAATTGGGTCTGAGCCATTGCTGAGCAAAGCTTGCCATCTTGATCCGCCTGGGATCTACAACAATGAGTTTACTTCCTTTAAATGTAACTGCACGTTTGACAAATGAAGATAATACAGGATGATTTTCCGAGGTATTGGATCCTGTAATCAGAATTACATCTGCTTCTTCAACATCAGCTATGGTATTTGTCATTGCTCCGCTTCCAAATGCTGCGGCCAGACCGGCCACTGTGGAGCTGTGTCAGAGACGGGCGCAATGATCTATATTATTAGTCTTTAAAACTGCACGGGTAAATTTATTGGCAATATAATTATCTTCGTTAGTAACACGGGCTGAAGTCAGTACCCCGATGCTGTCAGGGCCATATTTATCTTTTATGGTTCCAAGTTTTTTTGCAACCAGGTCAAGAGTTTCATCCCATGAAGCTTTTCTGAATTTCCCGTTTTCCTTTATCAATGGGTCTGTAAGACGCTCAGGAGAGTTAATAAAGTCAAATCCAAACCTGCCTTTTACGCAAAGGCTTCCCATATTCGGCTTTACTTCCGGCATTCCTGATGTTTTTACAACCTTGTTGTCTTTAACATGGAGGTTGAGCTGGCATCCAACACCGCAATAGCTGCATGTTGTGCGTACTTTTTTTGTTTCCCACTGACGCACACTGTACCTGGCATTTTTTTCCACAAGTGCGCCAACAGGGCAGACCTGAACACATTCTCCGCAAAATACGCAGTCAGAATCTTTAAGGGGCCTGTCTCCGGCTGCAATAATTTTTGTATCTGTTCCCCGGTAGCCAAAGCTTATGGCATTGTTTACCTGGACATCATTACATGCCTGTACACATCTGCCGCATTTGATGCACCTGGAAAAATCCCGGACAATAAAGGGATTCACATCCTCAACAGGATAAGGAACTTCGGTTCTGGGAAATCGTTCTGCTGTTACCTGATAGCGGTATGCCAGGTTCTGAAGCTCACAGTCTCCCCATACAGGGCAAAGTTCTTCATTTTTATCATAATTATTAACATCAAGCTGGAGTCTGCTCCAGTCCTGATCGTCTGACATGCGGGCAGCGCAATTATGATTTCCTGAAGAGAGCATGAGTTGCAGAACCAGCCGGCGTGCTTCAACAACCGCTTTGGATTCGGTGCGTACCACCATGTTTTTCATGGCTGGTGCCGAACATGCAGTCAAAAGGCTGCGCGCTCCTTCAACTTCAACCACACAAATCCTGCATTGTCCTGTTGGTGTGGTGTTTTTCAAATGACAAAGTGTGGGGATGTCAATGCTATTTCGTTCTGCCACCTGGAGTATAGTCTCTCCCGGGGCAAAAGAAAACTCATTCCCATTTATGACGATAATGTTTTGTGCGTCCATAGGTATCGCTTTCTCCTTATAGATAATTACCTTACCATATTACTTAAAATTTTTTTAATTATCTATAAGAAGTCCGGGATTTTGTCAATCCGGGATTTTTTTTGTATGTAATTTGTGTCTAAAAGGTGATTTTGCTCTTTGTTAAATAATAACCCCATTCACTTTTTTCCTTCTTGACATTATCTAATAAGATAATAAGATAAAAATATGGATATAAAATGTTACGCTTTTGAAAATACTGATCATGAATTGGAATCCCCTTTTTATGAATATTTACAAAAATACGCTCCACCTATGAAAGAATCACAAAAGGCACTGGAAAAACGAGTCAATCGTATCATAAAAGTAAAAGAACACATTAAACACCTTATCAGTATCAAAGGATGTTATCAGTATCCTCCCCTTGTGAAATCTTATAAATGCCGAAAAATAGGTGATATAACTGAAATTGGAGTTCTGAAAATAAAAGAAGGCAACAATTTGATAAGGGTGGGTTTTATTACATTAATAGACAGAAATGAAATACTTATATTTGATGCCTTTGATAAGCCTGCCTCTTATGAAAAGGCAAAAAAACAACAGGTTAAAAAGATAGAACATCAGTTTATTGAAAGAATCGAAGCTTGTATAGAAAATTATTTTGAAAACAGATTTTCTTTACCATTAAATTTGGAGAAATAATGAAAACTAAGAAATATTTTGATGTTTTTGGGGATGCTGCTAAACATCCAAAAGCAAAAGAATTTAGTGAAAATGTAAGAGCAAGGATTGCTTTAGCTGAAGCAATTCATAAGGAAAGGGTTTCACAGTCTCTTTCTATGCAGTCTTTGGCTGAAAAAGCAAACACAACTCCTGCTGTTATAAGCCGAATTGAAAACGCACAAGTATCAACTGGCATAGATATGATATACCGGGTATTCAGCGCGTTGGGGAAAAAACAGGTTCATTTAAATTTTGCCGGTTAAAACTGGAAAATAAGAACTTATGAATAGTGAGTAATTATCGATAAGAAGTTCTGGATTTTGTTTGTATGTAAAAGGTGATTTTGGTATTTACCAGATAATAAATACATACTCCGAAAACACTTCCTGCCGTATCTGCTGCAAAATCCATAATATCAGCACTTCGTGAAGCAACAAAAGACTGGTGAAGCTCATCAGTAAGCCCGTAAAATGATGATATTACTATACTTATAATCATGATGGTTTTTATTTCTGCATTGGATATGGAATTTTTAATAGCCCGGAATATAAGAGCGCCTAAAAAAGCATATCCTCCAAAATGGAGGAGTTTGTCCATGTGAGGGATGGAAACTCCTTTTATTGGGGAAGGGTATGCTGACTGGATGAAGATCAGGATGCAGTAGAGGAGGATTGGGAACCAGTATATTAGGATGGTTTTTATTGGGTGGGGCATAAAGTATTCTCTAAAAAAGTATAGCCCTGAAAGCATTGGTTGATTTCAGGGCTACTATTATCAATTAAAATTATTGAACTACTATTGCTGAACCGGAACATCCTGGTGAAACAGTAGCGCACGGCGGTGTAAAGGTAAACTTATTTGCGCTTCCAGAGATTATGTAAGGATTATCAGTACCAGTAAGAGTGCCAAAGTCATTAGGATCGGCACAAGTTCCTGTATGTGTATATCCATCAGAATATGTAATATCTCTATACACTACCGCAGAAGCATCAGAACCTTCAGGTGGCACAAATTCAGCTATGAATTTTGTCCCAACAATAGGTGGATTCCCATTAATATCTTGGATATATACATGCCATTGAGTTCTAACTTCTTCTGTGTTTCCATCTCCGTCTATATCTAACATTTCAGTAATCGGAATTATGTCCATACTACATTCGCCAGAAAAAAGTATCGGCATACGAGCCATAACAAGATTGGTCATTCCTATTTTACTTTCCTGCCATGCAGGACTTCCTGTATCCAGGCCAGTGGAAGCTTTATAAAAATTAATGCCCTCACCGCCAACAAACATGGCTGTTGGATTTTCCTCATCATTTAAAGCCAGTGCATGTTGAGCAAAAAGAGTTGTATCATCAGGCGGATCAAATTGAGGAAGTCCTGAATTTGCTTCTTTCCACTCTTCTTCCATTGTTCCGTCATTGCTCAAATTATGCACATAAATATTACCCACAGAATGGGGTTCATTCACTCCGTTAAAATAGGTAACAGCATATAAGCGATTATTCTTAGGATCAACCAGGATATCTTCTATTTTTCGTCCAGGATCTTTTGTGGTTTTGAATGTAAAAACATCTCCCACTATAAAATCAACTTTACCTGCTGAAATATTAAATCTCAGCTTATCGGGAATTTCATACAGTCCGGTACCAATATCATATTCTCCCAGAGTTGAAGATACATTGCCTGACACACTCCCTGATACATTAAACCTGAACGTTCCTTCACCAGGATTAGGCTCAGGCACCGCTTCAGTACATTTAACAGTCCAGTTTTCAGTCTCGCACCCTGGTAAAACTCCATCTGTTTCAATAGTTAAAGTTCCTGTTCCGGTATTTCTTTCATCTGGCTGAGGCGATGTGGCACTTAGACCTTTTCCCATACCACTTGGTTTAGGGTTCCAGTCATCTCCACCGTTAGTACTTACCCACACACCTGCACCTTCTGTTCCTGCATAAAGAATATGGCTTCCTTCCGGTTTGGGATATATTGCCAGAGTATTTATATAATCGCCTACAAATCGTTTTTTTGCTGTCCATGATTTTTTGGAATCAGTAAAATCATTTACATAAAGACCTGAAGATGTAGCTGCATACAAGACAGCATCTTCACCATGAGTATCTTTTACTCTTACAATATCAAAAACACTAGTTCCACTTCCCAAAACTTCACATTGCTTAAAGGAATTTCTTTCACCTGTTTCGGAATAATATGCACCGTCTCCATCAGTTCCAACCCATACATAGGGATAATTTTCTTTAATTCTATCACCATCATCGTCAAAATCAGTTAGAACTGTTGTAACAGCGACATTTGTACTAAAAACTCCATTCCATTCTTCAGTATTACCGCTATTCCAGGTCAGCCCACTGTCAAGACTGCGATAGATATTACCTTTTCCCAAAAAGCCGGTAGCAGCATAAACCGTATTAAGATTATCAGGATCACTAGCAACATCATTTACGTAAGGGTCTATCCAGTTTTGTCCCTGGATTGAAGAAGATCTGCTTATATTCTGCCAGCTTGTACCGGTATCAGTGGATTTATAAACACCGCCCCCATCTGTACCTGCATACAGGATTTGATTGCTTTCATTTTCCTTGACAACTGCAATAGAGGTTACATGTGTTGTTCTGCCGCCGTTGACAGCCTCGGCAGTAACCGAAACAAAACCCTGCATGGGAATTGGGTTTGCTACGGATTTTAAGGTTGAGGTTGCAAAGCCTACAGTTGTTGGGGAACTGCCTGGCTCAAGAAGTCCACCTGTATTATTCGTTTTAAAAGATATTGAAGTATTATCAGGTACAGCATTACCCACAAAATCACCCACATTAACTGTTATAATATCTTCAAGCCCCATAGTACTAAGTCCGGAAATATTCAAATAAGCTGCACTGATACCAAATTCTTCACCTACAGGAGGACCACTCACTATTGAAATTTGACTTGTTGTAGTACTTACATTGGTATCATTAAAATATGTAGCTTTTATACTCACAGGACCAGATTTATAGCCGCTTCTTAAAATTGTGCTGACAGTTCCTCCGCTAACCGTAGTGGTTGGTTCGGTTGGTTCGGTTGGTTCGGTTGGTTCGGTTGGTTCGGTTGGTTCGGTTGGTTCGGTTGGTTCAGTTGGTTCAGTACTGGTATCTCCTCCTGAAGTCTCAGCAAAGGGAGGAAAAAGTGCCTCTCCGCCATTAGGTCCGGTAAGTATATCAAAATTGATTCTATATCCATTGTGAACCGGATCTCCGTTAATATCTGTAACAGCCATAACAATCTGAGAAGTTGACTGCCCACCTGTTCCTTTTATATTAATAGCCGGTGGTTTAGGATAGTCAGTTACAACAGAGATAAAAGCAGGAGGCGGATAGATGGTTACATCTATATTACTGCTGATACCTTTCCAGGTAGCAATAATTGTAGCTGTTCCGCCAATCTTTCCGGCATTAAAAGTTGTTGTAGCTACTCCTTCAGGATTTCCGTCTGCATTTGTCACAGCTTCATTTTTAGAAAAATTACCATATTTCTGATCAACAAGGCTAAAAACAACTGTTTCATTATTAGCAAGCACACTTGTTTGATCTGTTACTGTTGCAGTAACATTCACAGTTTCAAGACCTGTTCCCAGAACAGCATTTTTACTTACTTCCAAGCTTATTCCGCCCGGAGTAAATTCAATCTCTATCTCATCATTAAACTCACCTGATTCTGCACGAATAATTGTTGTTCCTGGTGTTAGCGAACTTTTAAGAGAGGCTTTTGTAATGCCGTCACTTGTTGTAGATGAATATTCATTTGCAGCAGTGCCTGTAAGCTCAGACCAGGTACCGGTACCGCTTTTAATTTTGAATAGTACTGTTATACCATCAAGTTCTTCTGTTGCTGCATCTGATGTTACAGTAGCGGTAATAACAGATAACGATGAGCCATCAGCAGGAATACTTACATTATTTGCAGAAAGTGAAAGCCCGGTTACTTTTGGCAATCCTAAGAATTCAATAGTTGTCTTTTGAGTCAAGTCACCTATTGTTGCTGTTATTGTTGTTATCTCTGAATTCCCGGATATTTCTTCAGATAAAAACGGAACCTGTATAGAACCACTATCAGCCAGCTCAACTTCAATAGTTTTGTCACCGTTTGAAAATGTTCCTGGACCTGTTATAACTAAGTTCACAACTGTACCTTCAGGCATTGTAGCGCCTGTATTACTTAAAGCACTGACAGTAATCACAGATGAAGAATTATCTTCTGCCGGAATGCTTTCAGGTGCATCTATTGTGATAGAACCCAAGGCTGGCCCGTCTCCAAAAGTAACTATAGTTTTTGCCTCAGCCCCATCAACGCTTGCAGTTACTTCAGCTTCTCCTGCTGCTGTCCCGGCTGTCAGCGTTACTTTTGCGGTTCCGCTGTCATCAAGCAATTCAACACTTGTGCTTGATAAAGTTCCTGCTGTTGTACTAACAGTTATTATTGTACCTTTTGGCATAGCCTCGCCTAAACTGTTTTTAGCTACAATTGTAATCTCAGTTGAGGAAACACCGTCTGCCGGAAGAGTATCGGCTCCTGAAGTCAGAGTCAGAGATGCACTTAAAAATTTAATCGTAGTCTGCTGTTTAACAGTACCGCCATTTAAATCAATAGTCCCTGTTATTATCGCATCTCCTGCTGTTGTTCCAGCTTTCAGAGGTATTACGAGGTCTTTGTTTTCAGGCAGTTCAATATCAATACTTGTTTGACCGTTTGAAAAAGTTCCTTTAGTTGTACTAAGATGTACGATAGTACCTGCTACCATAGGGTCGCCTGTGTTGCTTGTAGCGCTAACTGTAATAGTAGTCGATGTAACACCATCTGCCGGAATGCCAGGACCAGGACCTGGAGCCAGGCTCAATAATCCCAATCCTTGAGAAGTTAAGGTTAGTTCAATACTATCTGAGCCATAACCATAACCGCTAACTTCAATTATAGCTTTTCCAGTATTTCCTCCACTTGACTTAAACTCAGCCGAAGCAACGCCTCCTGCTGTTGAAGCAGTATAAGCCTCCAAACCTGAAGAAAATGTTCCTCTTGCAGTAGTATTGGAAGCCAGGTTAAAAAGGATATTGTTACCGTTTGGAGCCAGTTTACCGTCAAAATCCCTTACATTTGCTGTAATCTTGCTAATCGTACTATTGTCTGCAACCAGAAAAACAGGTGTGGCAGAAAGCTCAATAGTCCCTTCTTTTAATATAATAACAGTCGTGCCTACAATATTATTTCCAACATTGCCTCTAATTGTGATAACCTCACCTGCAAGATCATCAACATCTTTTGCAGGAGGATAATAAGATACAGTGGTCAAACCTCCAGATGTAGTATTTGTGATAACTGTCTTAGGCCGTTGAGAATCAAAAGAACCTCCATTTGCTCCTTCTATAACAAATTGCACTGTTTCACCGTCTGATACAGGATTTCCTTCGGAATCTTTTACATCTGCCTCAATAATAGTAAAGTTAGTTTCATCTCCGTTTGGCAGCAGCATTTCTTTATCAGCTTTCAAGCTGATAGCAGCAGCAAATGAAATATCATCTTCATTACCGATAACTACTCTTGTTGACTGTGAAACATTGCCAACTGTGCATATAATAGTTGCTATTTTAGCTTCTCCTTCAGACATAAACGCCAGTGTATATTCACCATTGGATGGATTCGCAGTAAATGTCCTAAGCCCGTTTGAAAATATGCCATAATTAGTTTCAAAGTTAAAAGCAGTACCGGAAGCAACAGGATTACCATCGGAATCCGATGCGTTTGCAGTTATGGTTGTTGATGAGCCTTTAACAAGGTCAATTGTACCTTGAGCAGGAGCAAGAGAAATGTCTGCAACACCGCCTTGTCCCTCGGCAACTTGTATTGATATGGTGCTTGGTGGATATCCTAATCCATCAACAGACGCTCTTATCTCAAATACCTGGTTTTCTTGATTAACCGCCCCTGCTGCAAAACGTACCTCTGTGCTGCCGCTTTCGTCTGTAACATCTGATGCCTTGTATAGTATTCCTCCAGTAGCAGAAAAACTAATCATAATGCCTGGTATCGGGGTATAATTTGCATCAAGTAATACAGCTGTAATTGTTGCTACATCAGTGTTACCGGATTGAACAGATTGTTTATCTGAAAACAGGGAAAGCCCTTCTTTTGGAGGTAACGGATTAAAATTAATATTTATTTCTGAAGAAACACTCCCTGATAAAGCTTTGACAACTGCATTCTCAGGACTAGTTTTACTGGTCAAAGTAACACTTGCAATTCCATCAATTGTTTCTGCACTTTTTGAAGAAAATGATCCAATATCAGGAATAATATAAAAACTGACTGTTGTTTTTTTGCTGACAGGCAGGCCATTAGAATCTAGAAGAGTAGCATATATCTTTGTACTTGAAACTCCATCAGCAAAAAGTTCGGTTTTGTCCGCTCTCAGAGATACACTGTTAATTGTAACAACAGTGCCGCTATCACCTTCAGACTCATTCATCCCGCCTGTGGAACCGCAGCCTGAAAGATTAAACACAAGAATAGCTGCTAAAAATAATAATAAAATAATTTTGATACTATGTGATTTCATAATGACCTTCCTTAATTTTAATTGTTAATAACTAAAGGAATTTGATTGAAAAACCTGGTATGGTTTGAAATTGTTCCCATGCGGAGCATGGGAACAAGGTAAGACATCTCTATCATACTTTCTTTACCATTAAACAAAGCGCTGCTAAAATTGTGCAGTTCTCTGTTCAAGCTGTACAATTCTGGGAGTAATAAATATAAGAAGCTCTTCTTTATTATATTGTTCGCTTCGATTTTTAAAAAGCCAGCCAATAAGAGGAATTTTTGACAATCCTGGAAGCCCTTCAGTACCCTCATTTTCAAATTCCTTTATAATACCGCCGATAACAACAGTATCACCGTCATTTACCAGAAGTTCTGTTTGGGCTGCCTTTGTTGTAAAGGACTGTTCACCTGCAATAACCGCTCCTATATCGCTTTTTGTTATGTTTACAGTCATTGATATTCTATTATCAGGGGTTACATGAGGTTTAACGTCCAGTTTAAGATCAACACTTTTAAATGCAGTACTTGTTTTACCGTCATCCACAGTCTGATATGGATAACTTAATCCCTGGGTTATAGAAGCACTTTTATTATCAAGGGTGACAATTTTTGGAGCTGAAATAATTTTTCCTTCGCCGCTGGATTCCATTGCCATAAGTTTTGCATTTAACAAAAGCGGGGTTCCTGCAATCCTGGAAAAACTGAATCCTATGCTTCCGTTGTTTGCAGCAGGTACGTTCATGCCCATATTATAGCCGTATGTGCCGCCTAAATTATCATACCCTCTTTCAGGACCAACCCCAACCCTGTCACCGATGGCACCGTCAATATCACCAAGAGCTGCAACAGCTTCACTGATTCCTATGCCCATATCCCACTGGGCTCCGATTGATCTTGAAAAGTTTGTACTGGCTTCAACAACCCTTGCTTCAATAATAACCTGGGGAGTTACTCTGTCTAATTTTCTTATAAGCTCCTTAGCTCGTTTAATTGTATCAGCAGTATCAGTCATAATAACCATATTGGTGCGGGCATCTACACTTACACTTCCACGATCTTTTGTAACAAGCTTTGTAATGTGAGGTTCTATTTCACTTTTTGCATTGGAATAATTAACAGGGAGATATTCTGTTATTAAGGGCTCAAGTTTTTTCTGCTGATCTTTAAATGTCAGTTCTGCGGTTCTTTTGTCCTGCCTGATTTTATCTTCTTCGTTAAGGGTTTGGCGAGTGGCTATCCTGATAATATTATCTTCTACTGACTTACCAAGTTTATTCATCCTGAGAACAAGATCAAGAACCTGATCCCAGGGAACGGGCTGTCCCAGGGTCAGGGTTACTTTGCCTGTAACATCTTTATCAATAGCAAAGTTTTTTCCGCTTATCTCTCTTAAAATACGGAAAACATTTTTTATATCAGTTTCATAAAAATCCAGAGCTATTTTCTCTCCAGTATATTTAGGCCCTTCATCAACAAGATCATCTATGGCATCAAGATTTAAATCTGTACCTGGACTGTCTAAAGACAATGCTGCCGGAGGTATTTGAGCATCATGAGCTGGCTGGGAAGAGGTCTCCGGTAATATGGACGGCAGAGGTGTAAATTGCGGTTGAACCTGTGGCTGTGATGTTGAAATCAATGGAATTTGCGAATTCCTTGTTTCCTGAATTACAGGTATTGCTGCCATTGGTGCAGGAGGTACGGAAGATGCTTCAAAATTAATTTTAAGAGAGTTTTCATCCTGATCTACAAAATAAGGCACTGCTTCTCTAAGGGCTATCTCAATATTTGCTGAATTCTGAGCTGATGATGTATCAGGGGTAATCCTGTCAACAGCACTTTCAAAACGATTGGTAATCAGGGGCAGCCGAAACTGGGAGGAAGGAATTTTGGTATTAAAGAGTTTCAATTCCAAGGTTTTATCATCTTTTTTGATAATATCATATTGAACCTGCCTTGATGTTCCTAAAACCAGGGCTGATTTTCCGGCATCCTGGCTTAAAAAATCTATCCGGTTTACCTGGGCAGGTTTTGTATAATCATCTTTATAGTCATTTGTTTGGACAACAGGTGTTTGAACAACAGGAGATTTGGATTCATCTTGAATATTGTTTGTTTGAACTGTCATTTCAGGCTGATATGTGTCATTGGCTGTTGCAGTAATAATACCGTTTCCAGTTCCCACATTGATAACAAGTCCGTTTGAATCAGGCCGCACAGAAAATTTTGACAAATAAGGCATTCTTGTTTCAATAGCAACCTGAACTCCTCCTCCTGAATTACGATGGTAACTAACATTTTTTACCCATTGAGTATCTACCGGGAAGGACTGCTCCCCTGTATATGCACTTTCAACATCATGTATATCCACAATAATGCGGGGAGGATTGTGTTCAACCGAAGACCTGTAATTATTCATAGCACCGTTACCACGAACGGTTACCAAGATGCTGTTATTAAGCTGGGTTGCATACACAGATTGCAGCCGTGATGCCAGTGCCAGGGAAGAAGATTTGTACTCAGCAGATTTGAATTTTCTGTCGTCAGTTTCTGCGCCTTCTCCCATCTGAATCAGCAGACCGTTTTCAGAAGGAAATCCTGAAAAAGCATTTAAATATTTTTTTTGTGTTTCAAGGATCACCCTGACCCTGTCTGGATAACTGAAATATCTTATCTGCCGAACCCATTTTGTGTTAACAGGTATAACCTTTTCATTTTCATAGGGACTTGTTATATTGAATATATCAAAAACTATACTTGCAGGGCTGTCTATTGTAAAAGACTTGTAATTACTAATCATACCGTCTGCACCGACAAAAACCTTTAAACTGTCACCGAATTTTGCAGCATATACTGATTGCAAACGACTGGCTTTTTGGGAAGAGTCAGGTATATTCGTACTTACATTTGATGCCTGCTCAGACAAAGGGGAATATCTATTTTCAGAAATTTCAACAGTGCTTGATCTTTCACTATATGGAGAGGCTATTAATGTTTTGCTGAAAGAAACTCTTATCCCTTTATCTTCACGGGTAATTTCATATGAAGCATCTCTTTTCAGCAATATTTTTACTTTGGAAGTTCTTCCTTTTTGAGTCAATTGCGATGCATTGACAGAATGAAGTATTTCATTGGGAGGAGTAAAAAAACTTTCCGATGTTTCAAGGGATGTTTTTGAAAAATATAAGATAAGACCTGGAGGTGTCGGCTGTTTAACTGATGTATAAGTTAAAATTGTATTGCCCTGAATAAAGACATCAATTGATTGGGGGTGATCCAAAATTTTTATGCCGGTAATTTGCTTTTGGGAAATAGTTATGTCAACTTCATTAGTTGCAGCTTTACAAACATTAATATTCCAAAAAATATTAAGTCCCAAAAATATTAAAGCAATTCTGCTAATAATCCCGAACGGAAAAAGTTTTTTTTTTCTACATTTCATAATAATCATCTCCGGCAGGTCTTTGAAATTTTAATTCTCTTTTACGAACACTTATCTGGCCTAGCATATCTTTATCTTCTTCTTCGACTATAATGCGGTCTTTTAAAATATCTACGACTTTTCCTGAATGAATTCCTATATATGTACCTTTTATAATGATATATCCTTTACCTGAAGCTTCTTCAACCAGAGCCTTGTTACCGCTTTCAGCACTGATTATACCTACGAGCTTTAACTGACCAAGATCCAGTTTTTCAAGGGGGGTCAAAGGTCTGGGCGGTTTCTTAGGTTTATCTGATTCACCAGGAACAATTTTGTTTTTATTTTCTTTTTTTGTTTCCTCTCTAAAAAGAGGGGCAAAAGGATCAATTCTGCCTTTTGGATTATAAGCTAAGTATTTAGCAGATTCATTATTAAGACTAATATCCGATATTGCCGCAATTTCCGAACCTGTTTTTTTATCAACTGCATTATCAGTTTTTGCATCTTCCGACTTTGCAATATCAGGCTTTGTTTGGTCTGCCTTTTTTGAAGCATCAACATTTTTCAATACTTTATCCGGTTTTACCTTGTCAGAAGGAGCTTTTTTTTCAGTTTTTACATCTTTAGGATGGATTTTACTTTTTGCATCTGCAACAATAATTTCTTTTTTATCTTTATCAGATTTTTCAGTTTCAATCTTTTTACCATCTTTATTATCAGTTTTAGCAGCAACAATTGTTTTTTCCGGTGTTTTTTCCAGTGTTTTTTCCGGTACTTTTTCTGTTTTTGGAGGCCGGGCAGTTATTTTTTTTCTTATCACTTTAGGCTTTGCCCGAGGTTTGGGAGGTTCCTCTTTACAACCCAGTAAAAAAAATAATGAAACCACCAGAACACAAACTATTTTACATATGTAAGGATATTTATGCATAATCATACACTTATTTCTTTTTCTTGGCAGACGCATCAGGCTTGGTCTCCACAAATTTATAAGTTACAGCAGTGCAGGATATATTGAGATTTGTTTTTTCCGGGTCTTTTTTATTTTTAATAGCACCCAGTTTAATATTCTTGATATTAACAATCCTGGACAGTTTTGCTATTTTATCATAAAACATTACAATATTATAATAATTACCAACCACTTTTATTGATACGGGTATATCTGCATAAAAGCCCTGTTTTTTTTCCTTTTCAGGCTTAAACAATATAAACTCCAAACCTGAATCCTGACCTGCACGGGATATGCTTGTCAGCAGTCCGGGAATCTCCTCACTCTCAGGAAGTGCCTGCTTGGCTATTTGAAATTTATCTTCAACAGCTTTCATTTCAGCTTTATATTTATTAAGCTGACTGGCTCTCCGTTTGGCATCTTTCAATTCCGACATCAAAGAATTATATTCACCTGTAAGCTGATCAATCTGCTTATGCTTTGGGATATAAACAAAATATATAGTCGGACCAAGGAGAAGTATGAGTGTCCCTACACAGATCAATATTTTGTGGAGCTTTGACAGCTTCCCTATTTTATCAAAAAAAGGATCCAGAGAATCTAATGAGATTTTTGGTTTTTTCATTTTTTCTCTTTTTTCTTGGCATTGGAGTTCTTATCATCATCAGGCTTATCTATAAATATTTTTTTACAGCCCACTTCAAAACCTTTAAGGTTTATAGATTCTTTGCCGCTGCCCTGTTTAAATTTTTGCTGTTTAAGAGTAATAAGCCTGATATTAGAATAAAGCTTTGATTTTTCCATGCGGGTCATAAAATCTGCAACAGTTTTGTTATCTAATGCTGTCCCCTTTATTTTTATGCTTACATTAGGGGGTTTAATAGCGCCTTCTTTGCTTGGATCAGACTTTGCTTTCTTTCCCCGCTTACCTCTCTTTTTTACTGCCTTGATTTTTTCATCTTTAGCTTCAAAGTTGGTAAACCACATTCGTTTTTCAATTACCATATCAGACATAGTGTTAAGAATTGTAA
Source organism: Desulfobacterales bacterium HSG17 (assembly GCA_030377945.1). The sequence goes on from JAUCGD010000011.1 coordinate 40,950, forward strand.
ATGCAGTCAAGCGGTTTGCAT
>JAUCGD010000810.1 GCA_030377945.1 Desulfobacterales bacterium HSG17
GAAGGAAGATATGAAGTTGATCCTCTTATTTGTCCAAAATGCTAGGGTCAAATGAAAATTATCTCTATCATTGATAGATTTTAATATAATAGATAGATTTTTCAAACATCTAAATTTTTGGGATATAGTGATGGTATTATTGCATGATCATACTTTTCTGAATTCTTTTTAGCAATTGACAAAACCCACCTGGTGTTTTTTTTATCTCGAATTATTGCTCTATCTGCTTTTGTTAATCCTATTTTTTTTGGTACTTTTAAAATAAACTCTGCTTTGTTCATTTTTTTCGATTTTTCATAACGACTCGGATCATAATTGCTGTCCATTTACATCATTTCTCAGTAGTTAGTGGTTTCAGAACATCGTAAGGTGCATCAAGGGTTATGCCGAAGTGTGTTCTTAATGCATCAAGATAAGCAGGACTATCCGGTAGTGTCTGCACTTCTTTCTTGTCGATGGTGGTGATTTTTAACGTCCGATCCAGCAATGTGATACTCCCTCCGGGAATAGGCAGTCCAGCAACCCGGGAATATGTAAAAAATGTATTCGGATTTGTAGAAGTATAATGATTTCCGTATGCAATATCCGCTGGAAATACATGACCCAGATCAAAACTGTAGAGGTCTTTCCACTCACCATCCTCAAGGATCTGGAACATGATACCGAAATGCCCCCCGTTCTTCAGTCGTATGGTCTTCCCATCCTTTGTGACTGGGATGTCCAACTCCATGGGAATGGGCATGTGGGGAGAGTTTTCGCCAAACCCCACATCTACCAACCAGTTTCTGCCCTCAATGGAGACCAATTCCAGTTGGTGCCCGCGCCCCGAGGGTGTTCCTGTCACATGGACTCGCGCCAACAGGGCCCGGGCTTTAAATCCCAAAGTTTGGAGTGCCTGCAAAAACAAACCGTTCAATTCAAAACAGTATCCGCCTCTTTTTTTAAAGACCAGCTTATTGAAAACGGCCTGTGGGTCCAGATCGATACCCCTTCCTAAAAGGATATCAAAATTTTCAAATGGGATAGTATAGAAATGGGCGTGGTAAAGCCTTTCTAATGTGTCTAGTGAAACATCAATTGCTTCGCTATAATTGATGCGATGCAGGTACGCCTCTAAATCAAATTCAAAGGAACCCATATTTTTTGCCTCCTTGTACTGATAACCTTTTAGCTCAAATTTTAGTTTTTAAATTTTCTTTATTCATTTTACTAAACCCACCTGGTGCTTTTTTTGATCTCGAATTATTGAATGTTAAGCCTCAGGAAATTGAAATTTTTTCATAATCACATCATTCATATCTTGAGGTACTTTAACGGTTGGGCAAAGCATTTCTTCAACAGTTTTTTTAAATAAATC
>JAUCGD010000811.1 GCA_030377945.1 Desulfobacterales bacterium HSG17
TTCCTGCAAGATATGCCACAGGAAGAATAAAAAAGGCAAAAAGTACTGTCCGAAATGAAATAAGGGGGGCATCGAGCAGAAGATTTGGCAGAAGATATAAAAATAAATATGGTGAAAAAGTCAGCCAGTAACCGATCAAAGGAAGTTTCACCTGATCTTTTACCTGTCTGTTTTTTGCAAATTTATAGTCAAGGGCATGTTTGACAAAAACACCAATGATAATAAAGGGAAGATAAAGATTTCTCAGTCTTTGTACCCATCCCCAGAAATCGTAAGATATGCCTGCTGCATACAAAGATGCACCAATGGTTGTAACAGCCGGAATAAAATAGATTAAAAAAGGTATCCACGGTTTGTGCAAAATAAAATCCCGGCTTGCAGGAAATCTGAGTGCAAAATGTACCCACAGCCCAAAAGAGACCCAGTTGGCAGCAGCATGAATTATAAAAGCCAGGGAAAATGGCAAAGGTGATAAAAGTCCTGTAGAAGAAGGGATGGTCATTGCAAGAGAAGTTGCAAGGCCGCACAGCATAAGAAAAAAAAGTGTTGCCTGGGGACTTGGCGGTGCCCTTAAGAGACCTGTTGTTCCAAGGCTTAAAAATACAATCATCAACAATATCTGGGGCCATAAAATCTTTAACAGGGGAATTACAGTAAAAGTAACTGTGTTAACAGGGATCTCTATCTTTTTTGAATCCCTTAATATTGTCATGGTTCCGATTTTGTTTGCCATGGGTTTTGCTGCAATGGAACCTGTTATAAAAAAACCAAGAAATTCATGATAGGAAAGACCATGCATTGAGATAATAAGATCATTTTTTTGAACACTATTAATTTCCTGGGTAACACCTGAAATCAAGAGACCATTCTGGGTTTTATCCATTTTAAAACCGGTATTACCCTGCAAACAGACTGCATTAACAAGATAAACAGCCATTATTATGGGGAATGAAAAAAAAGTGATTAAAAAAAATCTGCGCATTGTTAATCACCCTTTGCTGACCCAAGTATACTGCAAATCTCCACAGCAAGTGCGAATATAATATCCAAAGGTAAATGAAGACCTATTGTCCTGTCAAACAATAGTTTTGCCTCGCATGGAAAATCTTCATCTCCAAAATAATATAATACTGCCACTGGAATGGTGGGGGTAATCTTAAAACTGAAGGCAGCATCTGCCATTTCAAGGCTGGTACCTTGTAACTTAATACTCTCTTTTTTAAAAAAATCCAAATCATTGCCAAACCGTTCTGTAATGAAATTGGATGGAATAGTATGGGGCCCACGAAAAAAAGCAGCTCCACCTGGAATATCCTTTTCTGATATCCACTCGCCTGAAGGTTTGATATTTTTTGAT
>JAUCGD010000812.1 GCA_030377945.1 Desulfobacterales bacterium HSG17
ATTAATAATACTATAACTAAGGGGCTAAGAACCCTTGATACTGTAAGCACTACACTGCTTCATCTGTTTTTTAGTTACCTTCTTGAAATGAATAAAGCCATAGCTTTCATAAAGGATGAAGACCAATACAAGGCTGTTCTTCAACAGGAAAGAAAATTAGGTGAACTTGGTATCAAGAGATTAGTGTTAACCCTGAAACATGAATGCTTGCATCGGGTCTTTAAAAATAAATTTGATTTATGCGGAAGATTTTACGGAGCCTGGCATATGAATATGCCGAGCAATTTAAGAAAGTATATCCGTATCAATGGCAATGAAACAACTCAGCTTGATTATTCCGGTTTACATATCAGGATGCTTTACCACGAAATTGGTGAAGATTATAAAGATGACCCTTATATGATAGGCACTAAAGAGGAACGAGGTATGTATAAACTTGTTTCGCTCATAAGCATAAATTGTGATGCTAAGGGAGCCTGTGGAGCCATTAGACAAAGTTTTGAAAAGGAAGGTATCGTATATAACCGTAATAAGAAAAAGCCCATAAAGAGACTTGTGGACGCATTTATAGCATACCATAAGCTCATTAGTGAAAAGATATTTACTGCTCAGGGCGACAGATTACAAAATCTGGACAGTATGATAATGGATGGCATCTTAACCACACTGACCAAGAAAGGAATTGTAGCCCTTCCGGTTCACGATGAAATAATAGTTGAAACCCAGCATAAGGAACTGGCAAAGCAGGTTATGACAGATGAGTATAAAAAGATTATGAAATTTGAACCAATAATTGACGAGAAGTGATTTCTTTATATCTGATTCCTGCCTGAGATGCAGGAGCCAGATGCTTTGGAGCTAGGCCCATCGTTTCTTTTTGCCGGGGCTGTCAGAAGTCCAGCCCCTTTAAATAAAATTTCCTTGTTCCCAAGTATATTATTTTGTAAACAAAATTGATTAATATTGTTTAATATTGAAGAGTATAAAAGTATATGCAAGAAGATTAAAGAAGATTAAAGTCCAAACACCGGAGAATAAAATGACGGATAATATTGAATTCAAATTTGAATGTGAGCATTGCCCTGAACCTAGACAATATAACTTTAATGATTTATTAGAAATTATCGACCTTTGGGGGATGATATGCTACATAACTAAAGAAATGGATGATGCTATTATCGGTCTAACTTGTCCCTACTGTATGCAGACAACGATTAGAAATTATAAACCCGATTATGTTTCATCACTTTTAGATGCACTCAATAATAAACTTGTTCGTTTTGACAGTGTTATCCCTTTTTCAAGTAAAATTATTGAGCATTTTGGGTATATAAATATTCCTACAATAGAAA
>JAUCGD010000102.1 GCA_030377945.1 Desulfobacterales bacterium HSG17
TAATCAGGCCAATCTGATTCATGCCAATAGCAAAACCCAAAAACCTAAAATTTTTCTTGCCACATCTGTACCCAGTGATTCTGAAATGGAAAAACGGGTAACAAAGCATCAGCAGGAACGGGGCAAAAGCTGGCAGACCATTGAAGAACCAGTCAAAATTCATGAAATAATAGATCAATATTCAAAAAAAGCCAGCGTTATTCTTGTGGACTGCATGACTTTATGGGTATCTAATCTAATGTTTAGCTCTCTTGATTCCACTCAAATTGACCATGCAGTAAAAGACCTGAAACTATCACTTAAATCATGCAACTGCCCTCTGTTTCTGGTTTCCAACGAAGTGGGCACAGGCATAGTCCCGGAAAATAAAATCGCAAGGCAGTTCAGAGATTTAGCAGGATTTGTAAATCAGAGTATGGCCAGAACAGCAGATAAAGTTGTGATGACCATTGCGGGTATTGATGTTCAAATAAAACCTAAGCAATAATATGAATAATTTTTAATAAATACCCTAAAGGGCAGAAACTGAAATCGAATGCAATATAAATATATTTTTGGACCAATTTTATCCCGACGGCTTGGCATCTCCCTTGGAGTTGATCTTGTACCCCACAAGACATGCAGCCTGGACTGTGTCTATTGTGAATGCGGCAAAACCACTGACCTTACCCTTGAACAAAAAGAGTATGTTAAATTCAAGGATGTAAAAAAAGAGCTGGAACATTTCTGGAATCACAATGATGATCCTGACTATATAACGTTCTCAGGCTCAGGTGAACCAAGTTTAAACAGCAAGCTTGGCAAGGTCATTGAATTTATAAAAACCCAAAGACCTTATATTAAGACTGCTGTTTTAACCAATTCAACTCTTTTTGATGATCCAGATGTCAGACAATCTCTTTTAAAAGCAGACCTTGTAATCCCCTCCCTTGATGCTGTATCAAAAAAGGCATTTATCAAGATTAACAGGCCTGATAAAGATTTGGATATTCAAAAAATCATTAAGGGTATTGAGTCTTTTGCCAAAGAATACCATGCCAAAACCCAGGGGGAAATCTGGCTTGAAATTTTAATCCTGCCAGGCTTTAATGACAGTGAATCTGATCTGATATTATTCAAAAAAGCCATTAAAACAATAAATCCTGATTTAATCCAGCTCAACACCTTGGACAGACCTGGAACTGTATCTCATATTAAACCGGCATCAAAGCCTGAACTTGAAAGAGTGAAAAAAGCTCTTGAGTTTGACAACATTGAAATAATTGCAAAAATTGATAAAAATATAAAAGCAACACCTGACATACAAAAAAAAGATATAAAGGCGGCTATTATTAAAACTATCAATCGGAGGCCCTGCACAAAGCAGGATTTAATACAGCTTACTGGTATTGACACTCAAATTCTGGAAAAAACCATCACCCTGCTTGAACAGCAAAAAATAATTGCCGGAAAAAAACGGGACCGAGGCATTTTTTATCACACAATAAAAGATGGTAAATTATGAAAAATATCTTTACAGATTTCCGATCTGCTGTTTTATTTATTACAATTTTACCGGCAGGAAAAAATGTCGCTTACTCTCCCATGGGTATGATTAAATTCTTTCCTGCTGTTGGATTGATTTTGGGATCCGGGCTAATATGTTTTGATCTGATTGTATCATCTTTTTGGCCGCCTTGCGTTGCAGCAGTTCTTGATGTTGTTTTTCTTGTTATTATAACAGGAGCATTTCATCTTGATGGCCTCGGGGATACCGCAGACGGTCTATTCAGCCACAGATCAAAAAAGAGAGCTCTTGAAATCATGAAAGACAGCAGAACAGGTATGATGGGGCTTGTGGCAGTGATCTGTATCCTTGCTGTTAAAGCAGCAGGCATTTATGCTGTTAAAACAGGCGAAACCATTGTTCAGGTTTCTATTTTATTTTTGATTATCCCATCTTATTCAAGAGCAGCAATGATTTTTGGCATTAAATTATTAAATTATGGCAGGGATAAAGTTGGCACAGGTCTTGATTTATTTAAAACTGAAATTGGGATAAAAGACTTTTGTTTTTTTCTGGTTCCAATAATTATATCACTGTTTCTCGGCTATAAAGCTGTGGTGTTAAATTTTGTTTTTCTTGGGACCCTGTGCGCAGTGCTGGGATTTTATAAAAAAAAGTTAAACTGCATCACAGGAGATATGCTCGGCGCCATAAATGAAATAATGGAAGCAGTTCTGTTTCTTGCAGCTGGCGCCCTGATTATTTAGAATTTGGTTATTTAAGAGAAAGGAAAAACTTCATGATTGCCGGCCATGGCGGAAATATCAGTGGACTTGCCAAAACATTAAATTGCTCAGTTGATGAAATTATTGATATGAGCAGTAATTTAAATCCTCTCGGACCTCCTGAAAATATAGAAAATATTATTTACAGCAATATTGCTGCAATCGAATCTCTTCCTGAACCAGACGCAATAACCATGAGAAAAGGGTTTGCAAAGTTTCACAAAATCAGCCATGAACATGTAATAGCAAGCAATGGTACCACCTGGTTTATCTATACCATTCCCAAAGCTGTCAAATCAAAAAAAGTGCTTATTGCAGGCCCAACTTACTCAGATTACAAAGATGCATGTCTCATGCATGGTATTTGCTTTGAGCACTGTTTTGCCAATGATTGTGATAATTTTAAATTGGATATTGATAAAATATCACAAAAGTCTCAGCAGGCAGATACTGTTTTCATATGTAATCCTAATAATCCAACAGGTTCGCTTATATCAAAAGAGAAACTTGAATATCTTATTAAAAAACATGGGAATACTGTTTTTATAATTGACGAATCTTATCTTCCTTTTGGTCCAAACCTTTTTGCTGAAGTTGGTGTCACAGACACTGAAATTCATATTGGTGCATGGGGTCCTCAGACAGGTCCTGCGGCTGCATGGGGAGCTGTGCCAAGGGGTACGGTTGACTATTTTAAATGGATTAATGACAATGGCGGTATCAATGGTAGAAAACTTGTTATTCACATGTTTGATGATGGATACAATCCTGCAAAAACCAAGGCTGGAGTCAAAGAACTCCAGGAAGGTACAGGAATGTTTGGATGGGCAGGAGGAGTTGGAACTTCTCCCGGACTTGCTGTAAAATCTTATCTTGCTAAAAAAAATGTTCCGTGGGTAGGGCCTGCAACAGGCTCTAAAGAGTTTGTAAATCCTCCCCAGAAAAATGTTTTTGCTGTCTATCCTCTATATGAAGGCGAGGCAAAAGTATTGGTAACTTATGCCATTGAAAAAATGGGTAAAAAGCGTATAGCTATAGGTTATCTTAATGATGGATACGGGAAAAATGGACTCAGAGGAGCTCATGCTTCACTCAAAGCCCATGGTATGGAATCTGTCGTTGAAGTTCCTTTTGAAGCAAAGGATTCAGATCTCAAACCTCACATTATGAAACTGAGACAAGCCAAACCTGATATGGTTCTCTTGTGGGTAACACCAGGCCAGGCTGCAAAGGTTGTGGGTATTTCCAAGGCCATGAAATTTACCCCTCAGTTCATGAGCGTCAGCACCTGTTCAGATTTTATATTTATGAACGCTATAACAAAAGGTGCATGGGAGGGTGTGATCACTGCAACATTTGGTGAAATTCCAGAGTCAAAACTACCATTGATGAGTAAATATAAAAAAGAGATATTTGATAAGTATGCAGCCAAGGGAGAGAGATGGGGTATCTTCTATTATGCAGGTATTTTATTTGTTGAACCCATGATTGAAGGATTAAAAAATGCCGGGCGTGATCTTACAAGAGAAAAATTCATCACTGCTATGGAAAATATCAAAGGTTTTAAAGGTATTGGTCCTGAAGTTAATTATACTCCCTATAAAAAGGGTGATATCTATTCACGACAGGGCACAGCTGAGACTTTTCTGGTTCAATGTCTTAAAGGCGGAAAATCCAAACGGCTTACCGAATTGATGAGTACAAAATAAAAATGGAATCTTCTTTTTTTCAGGTGGACAATCTCTCCATCTCCTTTGGGGGAATAAAAGCCCTGCAGGATATCAGTTTTACCATGGACAAGGGTGAAATCTTTTCTGTCATTGGTCCCAATGGTGCGGGAAAGACCACCCTTTTTAACTGCATATCAGGGCTTTATAAACCCAATCATGGAAATATCAGGTTTAAGGGTAATAAGGTTGATAATCAAAAACCTGATATTATTGCAAAAATGGGTATAGCAAGAACCTTTCAGAATATTGAACTGTTTTCCAATATGAATACAATGGAAAATATTATGCTGGGTCGCCATATCCATATGCAGACAGGGCTTTTCAATGGCATGACCATGTGGGGGAGGTCCTCTTTGGCTGGAAAAGAAGAAGTGAGGCACAGAGAAAAAGTTGAGGAGATTATTGATTTTCTCGAACTTCAAAATGTGCGGGATAAATTTGTAGGAGCTCTGCCATATGGAACTCAAAAACTTATTGAGCTTGGCAGAGCTCTTGCTCTTGAACCTACTTTGCTCCTGCTGGATGAACCTTGTGCCGGCATGAATTCAGAGGAAAAGCAGGATATGATTTTCTGGATCAAGGATATTCAGGATGATCTTGGAATCACTATCCTGCTCATTGAGCATGATATGAAAATGGTCATGGATATTTCATCAAGGGTTCTTGCCATAAATTTCGGGAAACCGGTTACCCTTGGAATCCCCCAGGAGGTTCAGCAGAATAAAGAAGTCCTTAAAGCATATATAGGCGAGGGGGATTAAACCATGGCAAATATTCTGGAAGTAAAAAATATTGAGACCTATTATGATCTGGTCTATGCCATAAGAGGTGCCTCTTTTGTTGTGGAAGAAGGTAGTATTACTGCGATCCTGGGTAATAATGGTGCTGGTAAATCAACTATTTTAAAGACCATTATGGGGTTGATAGAAGATCAGCCGGATAAAGGTATCATTGAATATGAGGGCAAAGCAATTCAGCATAAAGATACCGATGAAATTGTAAGAATGGGTATTGCTTATGTTCCTGAAGGCCGTGAAGTGTTTGAAGAGCTGACTGTTCATGAACATCTGTTAATGGGTGCCTATATAAGAAATGACTCATCAGGAATTAATCAGGATATTAAAAAGGTATATGAGTATTTTCCTGTCTTAAAAGAGAGAACAAATCAGTGGGCAGGAACACTTTCCGGCGGGGAGCAGCAGATGCTTGCCATAGGAAGGGGTCTGATGTTAAGACCAACTCTTTTGATTCTTGATGAACCATCCCTTGGCCTTTCTCCTCTTCTTGTAAAAGAAATATTTGCCATAATAAAAGAGATAAACGCCCAGGGAACTACAATTCTTCTTGTGGAGCAGAATGCCAATATGGCTCTGTCTGTCTCTTCCACAGGTCTTATCCTTGAAAGCGGCAGGTTTGTAATGAAAGGCAAATCAAAGGATCTGCTTGAAGATAAGGATGTAAAAGAGTTTTATCTTGGCATCAAATCAGAAACTTCAGCTAAAGGTTTTCAGAGATGGAAAAGAAAGAAAGCATGGCGATGAAAAACAGTAATACAAAATTTGAAACCATACCTGAAATTTTTAATAAAACAGTTGAACAATATGGCTCAAAGGTATCCATGCGCACAAAAGACCTTGGTCTGTGGCATGAAATCTCATGGGATGAATATTATGCCAAGGTCAGGAAAATTGGAAGTGCTCTTGCCTCCATGGGTTTTAAAAAAGGCGATGCCGCCTGTGTCCTTGGTGATAACAGCTTTGAATGGGTTATGGCTGACATGGGTATTCAGTGCATTGGCGGTGTTTCAGCCGGCATTTATGCCACCAATGCCTGGCAGCAGGTTGAATATGTAGTAGATCATTGTGATGCAAAGTTTCTGTTTCTGGAAAATGAAGAGCAGTTAGACAAATGGCTTATGTTCAAACAAAATACCCCTTTGTTAGAAAAAGTTATTGTATGGGATACAAAAGGTCTTTTATCATTTAAAGATCCCCAGGTCATGACTTTTGACCAGTTTATCGAAAAGGGTGAAGAAGTCTGCAAAGAACAGCCTGATCTTTTTAAGGATATGCAGAGCAAAGTTACCCCTGATGACATTGCAGTAATTATCTATACTTCAGGAACCACTGGCCCTCCTAAAGGTGCCATGCTCACACACAGGAATGTAATCTGGCTGCCAGAAGCTTTGAATGAACTTCTTGAAATTAATACAACAGATAATGTTCTCTCCTTTTTACCTCTGTGCCATATCTTAGAGCGGCTTTTTACAGTGTTTATACATCTGAAATATGCGTATATTGTCAATTTTGTGGAAAAACCTGATACTGTCATGTCAAATATGATAGAAGTGTCTCCCACTATTGGATATGCAGTCCCAAGGATATGGGAAAAATACTACTCCAACATCATGATTAAAATGAGTGATGCCACCTGGTTTAAACGTTTTATTTTTAATATTGCTCTTAAAATCGGCAAAAAAAGGGCTGACCTTATAATGGATTTTAAAACTCCAGGACTTGTTCAAAGCACACTTTATAAACTTGCATATTTTGCTGTTTTCAGAAAACTGAAAGAGCGACTTGGCTTTGAAAAAATTCGTGTGGCTATTTCTGGTGCTGCCCCCATCTCAAAAGAGGTATTGCATTTTTTCCAATCAATTGGAATGAATTTGATTGAAGGTTACGGACAGACTGAAGGAACAGGCGTTACCACTCTTTCTCCTTTGGAAAAGACCAAATTCGGTACAGTTGGCCTTGCCCTTAAAGGAATAGATATGAAAATCGCTGAAGATGGTGAAATCCTTGTTAAATCTCCTGGAATATTTAAAGGATATTATAAAAGCCAGGAAGCAACCAATGAAACCATTGTTGATGGATGGCTTTTAACAGGTGATGTTGGTGAGATTGATGAAGATGGATTCTTAAAAATTACAGATCGTAAAAAAGATATAATAGTAACTGCAGGCGGTAAAAATATTACCCCGCAATATATTGAGAACAAACTCAAGGCAAGCCTTTACATAAATGATTCTGTGGTAATAGGTGACAGGCGTAAATTTATCTCCTGTCTTATCATGATTGATGAAGATAATGTTGTAAAATTTGCCCAGGACAATAAGATACAGTTTTCAACTTATAAGGATTTAACCTGTAATGAGCAGGTAATTGAGCTTATTGACAAGGAAGTCAAGAGTGTAAATTCCACCCTTGCCAGAGTTGAAAATATCAGAAAATTTACCATTCTTCCCAAACGTCTTTATGAAGAAGATGGAGAGGTAACCCCCACCATGAAGATTAAGCGAAAAGTTGTCAACGAGGCATTCAAAGACCTAATAGAAGCCATGTATTAACTGTTTTGTTATTTGTTGACACGTTTTTATTTACCTGAGACGCAAAGAGTTTATTGTTTCAAAATAATTGTTACGACAGTAATTCTCAACTTTCGTCATGGTATTGAATGCTTCTGAAAAGTTGTTTTTTCCTATCGTAAATAAACCATGTCCATAAACAATTGCAGAGTCTGATTGTTCAAGAGCGTAAGGAAGTGTATTACAAAGTCCAAAAGGGCCTGTACCGACTTCACCGGGAACAATAGGCGTGGTTCCTGCAAATCGTTTTTTCGGGCATCGAATATGGCATTGTTTATTGAATTTGCAGACAGCTTTCTCTTCTGGTTTACAATCCATTGATGCGATAACGCTGAATTTTGGATGCCCGTGCAGGATAGTTTTACAGCCTGTTTTTTCAATAATTTTTATATGGGCTGAAAGTTCGCTTGATGCTGTAAGGCCTGCACTGGAAGAACCATCTAAGGGTACTGGATCAATACACCCTTCAAGTTCATCAAGGCAGCTTCCGGTCTGGCTGATGTACAGAGTATTATTCCAATAACAGGAAACATTGCCAAAATAGGAATCCACAAGCTCATATTCAATAGTTTTCCTGCCAGCTTCAACAACAGCTGCATAAATTTGGCTTTCATTGTTAAAAGAAGAAATTGCAAATTGAGGCAACTGCTCAGGCAGGGGTTGAATATATGGGATAATCAGATCAAATAAATCATGTGCTTTTTTTGTCGCTTCCCCTGTTTGAATATCATAAAGATAGTCAGTGAAAAATTTAACAAAACCTGCAAAACATACTGAACTGATTGTTACAAAACACTGTTCAGGGCTGACAGTACCATGGGCAATAATGGCAGGTTTTTTTAAGGCAACATGATTTTTAACATTGTCATGGGGCTTTTTTGGAACAATAATTACACTTTTTCTTTTTTTTAATACTTTAATAATTTTGTCAGCATTGAAATCATCAATAACAGGCAGATCATGGAGAAAAGTCTTTGTTTCACAATCTTTTGGATGGATTATGCCATGTCCTGCTCTCTTTTCAAGGGCACTCTGCCCAAGAAAATTCATAATATGTCCATAGGGTTCTTCCGGCCTTAAAAAAATCAGCGAATTTATATTCAATCCCCTGAAAACTTTTTTTAAAATATTAGTTTCATCTGCTTTTCGATTCCAGACAAGAATGTCATCTATCCCTCCAACAAGGGGCTGTGATACTCCCTGACTACTTCCAAGTTTTGCCCGGATAAGTTTATCTGCATATTTTTTTACTAATTGTTCCATAAGCTGCAGGCTTCACGTAATAATCCCAGTGACTTTGCTTTTTCCTTTTGTGGATGACCTTTTGAATCAAGGCCCCTGACTGTATAATATTTTTTTCTTGCCTGGTAAAAATCATTCCGGTTAATGGGAGGGATATCAATTTTATTACCGCTGGATCCTGCCATGGTAAAAAATCTGTCTGGAAGGTCATCGTCTTTTTCATCAAACCCATTTAAAGCATTTATGATTCTCTCATTATAATATATACTTTCCCCTTTTTTTAACAGATCCTGGGCAGTGGTTTTAATTCCGGTTACAGCTTCAAAAGCATTGGCATACTCTTCAAGCCCTGCAGCAAAAAAAGTAAATTTGCAGGCGGTAAGAGAATCAACAACAGCATTTAAATCTTCGGCAATTTTAATAATTCTTGCCTTGCCGCTGAAACTGAATCGGTCTGTGGCAACAGGTTTTCTAAATATTTCATGGCTGATTGGATAGGCTCTTAAATGGCATCCACCCCTGGTGGACAGTGCATATCCCAAAGCCATTCCATAGGCTCCACGGGGATCATAAGCTGGAAGTTCCAATCCCTTTACAGCCATGGCAGCATCGGGTTTTCCCATTTTTTTTGCATAAAGAGATGCGCCCAAAGCAAGATCCTTTCCCTCATGTTTTCCAAGTGCAATATCGTCAAGAAGGGATAATAGTTTTTTTTTAGTATAATCAATACCTTTAATTTCACGTCGGCACGATAAGACTGATGCTGCCGATATGGTGTCCATACCATAATCATTGCAAAGTTCATTTGCTTTTATAACTAAATCAATATCTTTACAGCCAATAAGGGCTGTGAAATGGGACATTGTTTCAAATTCAGGCATGGTAAATTTATGCCTGCTGTCTGTCTGGGTTTGGATGCCGGTTTTTTTACACATTATATGGCAGCCGAGACAGCCGTGTTTTTTTTGTGTATAAGTTTTTTGATAAGCTGCTGCATTAAGTTGTGATGCATATTTGAAATTTGTGCTCAAAAAATTATCTGTGGGCATCATTCTCCGGTTGTCCATGAGATCATATACCGCACCAGTACCAAGGTTGCTGAAACCATGCTCTCCCATAAGCACGGGAGAAGCCGCTGTAAGCCTTAAGATATCTTCTCTTGCACGTTTCAATTTTGCAGGGTTTTTTACCCTGCATTTGCCTGTTCCATCCACCATGAGATATTTCAGTTTTTTTTGGGCAAAGCAGAGCCCAAGACCGGTTCTTCCTGCTGCATGATGCTGATCTGCTGTGATAGATGCAAAGCGTACACCATTTTCAGCTGCAGGCCCAATTGATGATAAAGATGCTTTTCCAGGTTTAAGACTTTTATGAACAGCATTTGTGTCAAGTCCCCAGAGTTTGACAGCGTCTTTAAATTCTATCAGATCATCTTTTATTGTAATGCCGATTGGAGTCTTGCTTGCGCCTTTGATAACAATGCCGTCCCAGCCAGCATTTTTAAGTCTGAAACCAAGTTTGCCGCCAATGGAAGAGTCTGCAACAGCTCCTGTGAGTGGAGATTTTGAACTAATATGAACTCTCCCGGATGTTGGAGATATCGTCCCGGTAAGAGGTCCTGTAAATATACTGATTACCATCCCGGGATGATCCCATGGAAGGTTTGCACACTGCCTTAAATATCGTGTGCCAAATCCTTTGCCACCAAGATAAAAGCTATAAGTATCAAGTTCAGGCACCTCAATATTAAAGATCTTTTTTGTAAGATCAATGTGCAGTATTTTACCTGTCCATCCATACATATTTTAACTCAAACCCCCAAAGCAATTCTATAATAAATATTTACTTCCAAATTATAATTAACTTGTTTTTTATAAATATTACATGATATTCAGAAATGATACTATATTATTTCTGAAAATAATCATAGAATAAGTTGGGATTGAATATTTGCCACAGTCGCAAGTTTCAGGATGTTTGCCTGGAAG
>JAUCGD010000103.1 GCA_030377945.1 Desulfobacterales bacterium HSG17
GCTGGGGAATAAATCCCCCAGCTACAAGCTAAACCACCCTAAAGGGTGCTGAATAAATAACAAAATATGACTTTAACAGCAGGCTTTAGCCTGGTTCAGCTTGTAGCCTGGAGCTTTAGCTCCAGGCGGCATGGGTAGATTAATATTTGGCAAATCCCTAAGTGGATAGCCCAATAAGGTAAAGACAAATATCTTCCAAGCAAAACGCCAAAAGAACCCGGTGTTATTTAACCGTCAGATTTCATCGGTCTTACGGTTTTGTTTTGACTTTTGCACAGATAATTAATATCATTCTTAACAATTCATTATTTTAAACAATCCGATCAATGGAGACAAAATATGTCTTTAGCTTATGAAATATCAACAGTTCAGGATAGTATTATTATCAAAGTGCCGCGTAATATTGCAAATGAAAAAACTCTTGCCAGATTTTTGGATTTTCTGGACATGGAAAACATCAGACAAAAAAGTCAAATGACAAAAGAAAATGCCTTGAAAATATCGAAAGATGTTAAACAGGGAGCATGGGAGCAGGTAAAAAACCTGTTTGAAGACAAATAATGCCAGATTTAAAACCTGTTGTCATTGATACGAATATTCTATTTTCCTCGCTTTTGACCACTCATTCCCGGTTTTCGGAAATTATTATAAATTCAGGCTACTCCTTTTATATTTGTGAATCTGTCATTATTGAACTTTTTAAGCACAAGGAAAGAATTATAAAACTGAGTCGTCTTGATGAAACGGAAGTTGTAAGGCTTTTTTATAAATTACTCCGAATTGTTAATGTTTCAAAAGAGGTTTTGATAGATTCAATAATCCGACAAAAAGCTTATGAATTATGTAAAGATATTGATCCGGCAGATACTCCTCAC
Source organism: Desulfobacterales bacterium HSG17 (assembly GCA_030377945.1). Next base: position 876 of record JAUCGD010000103.1, read on the forward strand.
GTAGCATTGACTTTACATCTTAAAAGACTTTTGTGGACAGGGGATGAAAAATTGAAAAAGGGAATATCGCAAAAAGAATTTTTCGATTTTTTTGATATTGAAACAATAGGGATTTAGGAGAAGATAACCATGAAAAAACGCATCCTTTACGCAGAAGCCGATTATGAGGCTATGGTAAGAAAAAACGGATATTTTGTTGATAAAACACACTATATTGAGAAACTGGAGCAGGTTGGAAATCCGGTTTTTCTCCGTCCCAGACGTTTTGGCAAATCCCTGCTCTGCCGGATGCTGGAATGTTACTACAATGTCCTTCAAAAAGATGAATTTGAGGAACTTTTCGGGCATACATGGATTGGCCGCAATCCTACCCCCTTGCGGAACTCTTTTTTTATCCTGCATCTTGATTTTTCAACTGTTAACCCTTCGGGAACAGTTGAAGAAATTGAAAAAGATTTTGATATTACCTGCAACCTGAACATGGAACTGGTTGTATCTCTTGGTCGTAAATGGTTTCAGGATAAGGTGAAAATCGTCCATGAAGAATCTGCTTCTGTAAATCTTAGGCGTATTATCAAGGCCATCCGTGAGCAGCGTCTGCCTTCGCTTTATGTTATTATTGACGAATACGATAATTTTGCAAATCAGCTTATTGTAGGAAACAAAGATCGTCTGTATTCTCAGCTTATGTCTGATGAGGGCTTTTTCAAAACCTTTTTTAAAACCTTAAAAGACGGGAGAAAGACCGGGGCAGTTGCCAATGTTTTTGTTACAGGGGTATTGCCTGTTACAATTGATGAGCTGGCTTCAGGATTTAATATTGCTTCCTTTATAACATTGCAGCCGATGTTTGAAAACATGCTGGGATTTACCCAGGACGAAGTTTCCGGGCTTCTGGATGAAATCTGGCTTGATAACCAGATTGATACAGGAATCCGTAAACAGGTGGAAGCGGTGATTAAGAACCAGTATAACGGGTATCATTTTGTCCATCCTGATGGAGAATCTCTTTATAATTCAACTATTCTCATGTTTTTTCTCAACTGGCTCTGCCAGTATAAAACCATTCCAAAACATCTGACAGACGTTAACCTGAAAACCGATATTTCCTGGATACGCCGCCTTACGGCCTCAAATCCCAAATTTACTGAAGAATTTGTTGAACAGCTTACCATAAACAACAGCATTCTGTATGATGATGTTTTTCTCATGGAAAAATTTAATATGTCCCAGTTTTTTGAAAAGGGTTTTTTCCCGGTTTCCTTTTTCTATCTGGGAATGCTCACAAGGCAGGATGAGTTTTATCTGAAACTGCCAAACCTGAACATGCGCAAAATTTTTGTGGAGTATTTTAATGAGATTCATCGCATTGACGTATCAACCCGCTATACGGAAATAATGCAGAGATTTTCAAACGACCTGAATCTGCCTGCCCTGTTTGCAGGTTATTGGGAACAATATGTTTCACAGCTCCCGGAGGCTGTATTTCAGCAGGTGAATGAAAATTTTTACCGCACAACATTTTATGAATTGTGCAGCCGATATCTTTCCCGCTGGTTTACCTGGAATGTGGAGCGCTCATATCCCCAGGGGCGCACGGATCTGGAGTTTGTTGGTAAATATCATGAAACCTTTGCAGAGATTAGAATTGTAATTGAGTTCAAATATTATTCCAATGCGGAATTCAGGAAATTTAAGACATCTATTGAGCAGTTCCAGTTGCAGGAAGAAGATACAAAACAGATTGACGGTTATATTAAAGGGCTGAAAACAGAATATCCTGAAGCCAGGGTATCGCAGTATGTGATTTATTGTTTTGGGAACCAGGGGTTTCGAGTTTTTGCTATACCCTGCTCTGAAACTGATACCCAACCCCGGCAACAGTAACAATATACTCAGGATTTGTTACATCTGCTTCAATCTTTTTCCTCAACCTCTGCACCTGAACATCCAAAGCCCTGCTGTGCTGGTAAAGCTGGGAATCACGCCATATCTGATCCTGGATAAATTCCCTTGAAAGAACTTCATCCTGGTAGTTTAAGAATAATTGAAGCAGTTCAAATTCTGTTTTGGTAAGCTTAAATTCTTCATTTCTTTTCCTGACGGTTCTGGATTTGAAATCAATAAAAAGATCTCTTATTTTGCAGCTGCCTTTTATCAGGCTTTTTTCAGCGCGTTTTAAGATAGCTTTTATTCTTGCAGACAGTTCAAGAAAGTTAAAAGGTTTGACCACATAGTCATCAGCACCGCATTCCAGACCCAGCACCTTGTCTGAAAGCCCGTCCCTGGCTGTGAGCATTATTATGGGAAAATCAAATTCCCGCCTTATGATCTGACAGGCTTTTACCCCGTCAATATCAGGCAGATTTAGATCAAGAATGATAAGATCAGGGCGGTGATTCCTTACCAGATCAAGCCCGGTCCGGCCATCACAGGCAGACAGGGTATCATAACCATCCAGTTCCAGGTTTCCCTTTATGGTCTGGACAATGTCTTTGTCATCATCAATGACCAGGATGGTATATTTTGATTTTCGGGCTTTATTTTTCATTGTATGGGAATTATAAAAATTATTTTTTTAGTGAACCACGAATAACACGAATTAAGAATTTCAGTATATTCGTGTTATTTGTGTTATTCGTGGTTTTGTTTTTTTCTGGCTTTAATCAGTTTCAGTACAGGTTCGGAAGAAATAATATAGTAAATACTTCCGCCTTTATTATCATTATTATTTTTCAATTCCATTATTTTTTTACTGCTGTTTAGTTTTACAGTTGCCAAAATATGCAGTTGCTTTTTATTTTCTTTAATACTGCTAAATTCTTTTTCGGAAATCCTGCCCTTATTGCCATATGCCCAGTATATGATCTTATCGTGGGCCATTACAGTGGGATCGCCAAAAATATAAAAAAGATTTCCCACAATTTCCTGCATCTTTTTTGAAGACAGATTGTCATATTGCTCGTATAAAATAATAACCCTGTGTGATAATTTGTCTGCAACAATATAAAAATTTTTATCTTTGAATTTATAGGTTCCTGTGGCAGAATCCGGGGTATTATCATTGACAATATTTTGGGCGGCCATCTTTTCCTGGTTTTGGGATAATGCTTTTCCCAGTGTATAACCTTCAAGTGTGATATTAAGCTTTTCAACCTGATCAAGGAGGTCGGTTAATTCATCAGCACGGGAAACAGCAGTACTTGAGAGAATAAGAAATATTGCTGGAATAAGGAATAGGATTGATTTCATAATTTTGCACATTTTTTAAGGTAGGGGCAGGCAGGCCCCTGTGCCTGCCCTTTTGATTGCTAAGGGGGCAACCACAGGGGGATTGCCCCTACAAATAACAATTCTACTGATTATACCGCATTTTCTGTTCTTCTTCAATAAGCTTCATAGTCTCGGCACTTCCGCCTGTTCGTATCCAGAGATGTTCCGGCTTTGCCAGCATATCAGCTATAAGTTTCTTATATTTTTCACCCTGGCCTGCATGGTCTGCCAGTTCCTGGACTTCTGGCAGGAACTCCTGATAGAAATTCCGGGAAATTTCATACAACCCGTGCCAGTGGGTATAATCCGGGGCGTGCATAGCTGCTGCCATCCTTGCTCTTCGTCCTTCATGATGCCAGATTTCAAACCAGGTATAGCCGAGCTTGTTTTGAAATCCTGAGTTTTCCCAGATACCGTCTTTTTTCAATTCACTTACAAGGGCAACACCCGGTTTTGCAAATTTATCATTGTAAAGCATAACCAGTTCATCAAACTGGCTGTAAAAATCTTTAATCTGGTTAATACCGTGGCAGGATTTACACATCTCCTGCATTTTTTCTCTTCTCTGTTTCCAGGAGGTTACGGATTTAATGGTTTTTTCAGCAACAACCTTTTTAAGTTTATCACCTTCCCTGACATAGGTTTTAGCTTTGGTTTTCTGGCCTGCACGGGGAGGTATATCACCTGTGATGTCAGCAACAGTATCATCTGTAAAAACAACCCTGTTTAATTTTGAAGATACGGGCGCACGAAGATTCCATGAAAGCCTGTCTCCCACATTGTGGCTGTTGGGTGCCACAGAGCCGTTAAGTTTGACATAGGAACCCATATGACAGGTGGAGCAGGTTGGGGCTGTGTAGTAATCATCTCCCAGTACCCATTTCCCGTCTTTCATTATATTCATTGCTCCCTGTCCCTGTTCCCTGGAAGCTGTAAAAAAGGCAATGCCGTGTTTTGATTCTTCGTAAATCTCCTTTTGGGGATGATCAGGACCAAGATGGCATTTACCGCAATTCTCAGGCTGCCTTGCCGTACTTGCTTTAAAAGAATGTTTTGGGTGACATGCAATACAGACTCCTTTACTTCCGTCAGGATTTATCCTGCCTATGCCCGTATTAGGCCATGTTTTAAAATCCATCTGGGGTGCATCAGTTTTTGAGCGGAGGGGCTTTCCGTCCTTATCCCGTTTTAAAGCAACAACAGAACCGTGGCACTGCCAGCAGCCGCTGTGCATATTTGCCTTATTGCCTGGCATACCGCCTACAACCTCAGCAAGCATATTATCCAGGGAAGCCATAATCTCCCCGGCAGTGGCATGATGGGAAACACCCATCTGCTTTGCTTCAGGTTCATGGCATTTTGCACAGTCATTGGGAGTAAGGATGGCTTTGATAAAAGCTCCTTCGTGCATATATCCCATTTCATCACCTTGTTCAGCGGCATGACAGGTATAGCATCCAACCTGTCCTTCTTTGGCTGCTGCATGGGGTGAGTTTTCCCACTGCAAAACAAGGGATTTATTTTCCTTAAGATGGCAGGTAATACATTTTTTTTCGATTTCCTTGTTCTTGGGATTTTTAACATCAAAGGATTCCTGGGTTAATGCCAGTGCTGTTCCTGATGCAAATATCACCATTAATAAAACCATACACGCCTTTTTAATCCCTATCCATTTGATCTGTAAGCCTTTGATCTGTAACCATTTGATCTGTAACATCGTTCTCCTCCTTTTGTAACAAGCCTGTCAGTTAATACTTTCCTTTTCCCAGAAGGGGAATATCTTACCTAAAACAAACAATATAGCAAAGGGTATGGCCATAACAATAATAACAGCCACAATTCCTTCTTTATCAAACCATTCAGGATGGAACTGGGTATATCCTCTTGCACTTTTAGACATTAACTGGCCCCCGATAATAACATTCCAGCGCATAAACAAGACCTGCATGAGAAGCAGAAAAGAGGTAATAAAAGCAGTTAAATTATACAACCATCTCCACAGGGGAAACAGACATAGTAAACCAAGAAGAAACAAAGGAATAACAGAAAAATATAAAACCTGAAATTCCCAGAAAGAGACACGAAGAGGTCCGTTGAGCAGACCTTCAACCATATGATGATAACCTGAACGGAGATAGGTATGTGAAAAAACCTCAAGCATTTCAAAACAGAATGCAAGAATGAAAAATCCTGCCAGGGTATTAATCAGAATTTTGAGGCAGTCCATGTCTATCTTTTCTCTTGTAAAGGTTTTGGTGATAATATAGGCAAAAACTATGGCAGCCATGCCTGATACACAGGCGGAAAAAAGAAAGATTACAGGCATAAGGGGCGTTGACCAGGTTGGATTTGCCTTGACTCCGCCAAAGATAAATCCAACATATCCGTGAAGTACGCAGGCAATTGGGATACCGATGGCAACAAGAAATTTGATAATCTTCTTATCAAAGCTTAGGGATTTTTCAGATACATTGTCACTGTCAAATGTGAGAATCCTGTAAAGAATCTGCATTATTCCTTCAGATTTAAGCCTTTGCTCCACAAGATGCTGCCGGTAAATAAAAAGAATGATTAATACAAGAACTCCCATGCTTATACCGTAGATATAGCCAAACCCGGCCATTGCAGAGCTGGGACTGGGGGTTATCATCATATTCAGATTTCTTTCAGGCCGTCCAAGGTGAAGAAGAAGGGGCAGGGTAGCACAGCATAGAAAGGCAAGTGCAAAAATTAAAGAGAATCTGGCAACAGGTTTGAGTTTTTCAACACCGAAAACATAATAAAGAGCTGCAACAATAAATGCTCCATCAACCAGCCCTGTTATATAGGGATAAAGCACGATCATCATGCTCCAGTGTACATGGAGATCATTGGGAAACACATAATTTGAAATCAAAAACGGTGAAACATTGTGTATTGCATCCATTAGATAACCTCCCGCCTTGCGCCCATATAATAAAGTCCTGGAAAAGTTCCCATTTCTCTTTTAAGTACGGTTATAACCCCAGGTCCCTTTAATATTTTTGATACCTCGGAGTTTTCATCATTAAGATCACCGAATTTCCTGGCCCCTGTGGGACAGACATTAACACAGGCAGGGAGAAGACCTTTGCGTACCCTGTGGTAACACCAGCTGCATTTTTCCGCTGTTTTTGTTACAGGATTAAGAAACCTTACTGAATAGGGACATGCCTGGATGCAGTATGCGCATCCTACACATTTCTTATGGTCCACCAGGACAAATCCGTCAGGTGTCTGAAATGTAGCTCCTATGGGACAGACCTGAACACAGGGAGGTTCTTTGCACATATTACAGAGCTTGGGCACAAAAAAAGTATCCCTGACCTTAACATCAATATCCTTGCGGGGATTTTGATAACCTTCCAGCCCTCCTTTGGGAGAATCCACATAAACATTGTCATCATAGTCTTTTAAATACCGCTCAACCCAGGTTCTGTAATGGCCGTCTGCAACATTGTATTCATTTTTATCAGCCACACAGCAGGAACCGCAGCCAATACACCGTGTTATATCCACAATAAAGGTAAAATGCTCTTTTGTTATTTCATATTCCTTGTTTTTAAGCCCTGGAATCTGTTCAGGTATATTTTCAGAGGATTTAAATATGTCAGCACCTGCTGAAAAAACCAGGAGCAGGGAGCCTCCTATGGTTCCGTTTAAAACTTTTTTTATAAAGCTTCTTCGGTTACTATCTTTCATTTCATTATTGGGCAGTTCCGGTCTGATTTCTATTTGGGAAACCTTTTTATTCATTATATGGCCTCCTTTGTGTCAAAACCTGTTATTTTCCTGGCCTTGTCAATATACTTGAGAGGCGCATGTACATGATGGCACTGATTACAATTATGTGTTTCCTTAACCTTCTGCGTTTTAAGATGCTCCGGCATGACAACGGTTTTTATAACCTGGCCCGGTCTGGCCTGTATTGCACGGTTATGGCAGCGCCTTTATCTTTTAAAAGACATTTTTCCCCTTTACACAAAGCTTTGGGAACCTCACCTTTTTCAACAAAATTTACTGCCATAACAGCGGCAATTGCCGAAGCTGATGCAAATTCCCCGGTCAGTTTTCTATAATCAATTACAGGGGAATTAAATTTTGATTGGGAAAGAAATTCTTTAAGCTGGTTTTTTCCTGAATCTCTAAATGCCCTGGGTATTCCGACCAGAACAGCCCCGAATCTTTTATTAATTTCTTCCGATCCCCCAAGGCTTTGGACCATTGAAGATATAATTTCAGGATTATTATGTGAATTTTGGAAAAAACACGGGATAATCTTTATGCCTGAATTATTTCCAGGTTTTAAAGGCTTTAAACATAATGCAGCACCTCCGTCAGCAGAAGCCGAACTTTTAGATGTTGATCTGTCAAAAGCAGGGGTAAGTTTTTCATGATATTCATCAACCCCCATGAGTATAATAGCTTTTTTCGGCTCATCTGCCGGCTCATTTGATAGAAGGCTTGCAGCAAGAAGTGCCTGCTCAAATGAGTAATCACCACCTGTTGTGGTTATATTGGGGCCTTGTGCTTTAAAATGCAGTGCAACCTGCCCTGCCGGAGCATTATGCACAGAACCTATAAAATCAGTGGGACTTGTAAACTGATCTTCAGATTCATAAAGTTTGGTTAAAAAATCAAATGTTTCAGAAAGCGCTCCCCAGCCTGTTCCTAAAAATACTGAATCAGGATTTTCAGATTCTTTTGAATTTTCATGGGCTGAAACAGCAAGGGAAAGAGCAAGCCTGGGAAGACGTTTAAGTCTGCGCACAGCCCTTAATTGCAGATTTTTTGATATTTCCGATATTGACAAAACTCCGCTGCAATTTTGACCGCGTGAAATCCTGGCAAGGGTTTCATTTGTATTACCTGCCCCGGTTATACAGGAATAGCCTGAAATTGTCAGACCTGCGGGCTTTTTTCCTGGTTTTACTTCTGTTTTTTCCTTTTTAGGCTGATTGATTTGTTCAACATCCTGCACCGGTTTTCCCAGCACAAGACAGGCATTGTTTCCCCCAAAACCAAAAGAGTTTGACAATACGGTTTTAATATCAGCACAAGTTCGGGTTGTAACCGGACACAGATTTAACTCAGGGTCTGGAATTTCTAATCCTGTGTTAAGGGGAATCATTCCCCGGTTAATTGCCATAGAGCAGACAACAGACTCAACAGCACCTGCACCTGCAAGGGAATGTCCCAGCATACCTTTAACTGAGGAAACAGGTGGAACTTTTTCTTTAAATAGACTGTTCACAGCCTTTGATTCGGAAAGGTCATTATCCAGGGTTCCGGTTCCATGAAGATTGATATAATCAATATCTTTGGGTCTAACCCCGGCATCAGCCAGGGCTTTTTCCATAGCATTTAATGCGCCGCTGCCCTGGGGATGGGGTGTTGCCGGGTGAAAGCTGTCACAGGACAGACCTCCTCCCAATATCTCTATTGCATTAGTGTCCGGCATGGTGTCACATGCTTCAAGTAAAAGCATGGCTGCACCTTCGGCAACAGACATGCCCTGCCGGTTTTGATCCAGGGGCCTGCTTGCTTTGGGATCTATTACTTGCAGGGAGTTAAAACCATAATAGGTAAGATGGCAAAGGGAGTCAGCACCACCGGCAAGAACTGATTTTGCCCTGCCTGATCTTAGAAGCTCCATACCAAGCTTTATAGCTGCGGCTCCTGATGAACATGCTGTTGATATTGTAATTACCGGGCCTTTGCAGTCAAATTTTTTTGCAATATACTCTGCAACAGTTCCGGTTCCGTGATATGTAAAGCAATCTGGATCATAATCCTCTTTTTTCAGGTATGCCTCGGATTTATGCAGCCCCCCGGTTGTAACTCCCATAACAACAGCATCAGGGGAAGCAGCAGTTTTTGACATGGCCTGCCCTGCGGCCAGATATGCAAGTTTATGAGTGCGGGGAATTTCTTTGTCAGATGTTAATAAATCAATTTCACCAACAGGCAGAGGTTCATTATGAGGTGTTTGAAAAAGGGTCAGGGGGTGTATCCTGGTTTTGCTTTCTTCAAAACAGATATTTAAGGATTCCCAACCTGTTCCTGCGGGGCTTATTACCCCCATTCCTGTAATAAATATACGATTATCGAATAATTTCAGATCAGGCAATTAATTAAGCTCCGAAAAGTTTTCTTGAATATGAGCAGCCAGGTTACGCAGGCTTGAAAAGACCTTTGCACCAAGTTCTTTGTTAGCAATCTTTATTGAATAATCTTTTTCTATCATCATAACCAGTTCAAGAATATCAATTGAATCAATACCCAGTTCCCCGCCTACCAAGGGTTCGTCAGGTTTAATATCTTCAGGGGAAATGTCAACCAGGTTAAGGGTTTCAATAATTTTTATTTTCAGTTCTTCTAATAATTTTTCCATTAAAGCTCCATTTAATTA
>JAUCGD010000813.1 GCA_030377945.1 Desulfobacterales bacterium HSG17
TTTGCTGAAAAGTTAAATAAAGTACTTGAAAAGATTGAGGGCGCTGAAGCAAATAATAATTTTTTAGCCAAACTTGATTCCATGAAAAATCATTCTGACAAAACAGTAGCTTTAATGTCTGAAGAATTAAATAAAGAAAAGGGAATCGGCTTTGTTGCAGCACTGCAAAATATTTTTTTAATGCTCTCAAATCAGGACTTGAAAAATGCTTCAATCAATGCTGATGGTCTTGAAGCATTGAAAAAAATGTTGCTGAAAGCAGGTTTTAAGGAGAGTGATATAAATAATCTTATTGCAGAACTTTCAGAAAACCAGGACAACAAAAATATTTCCCTTAATGAGCTTCTTGATAAACTTTTTGAACTCTCTTTGGAAAACAGATCATTTGAAGAAGATGAATCGGAAAATTATCTTGAAATTTCAGCAATTCCTTTTTTAGAATCTTTAATGAAGTCTTTAAATATCCCTGATGAGAGAATTAAAGAGGTACTAATAACGGCTGACAGAGGTGAAAAAGGCCTGGATCTTGATTATATAATTGAGAAATTTCATGATTTGCAAAAAGAGTCATTTTATTCCGGGAATCAATATAAAACCCGGGACAATGATGAAAATTTCAGATTGCTGCTCAAACAGATGGATTTTGAACAAAACAAACCTGATACATCTCCCCTGACTCTTGCTGATCTGGTTGATTCCCTTGAAAATTTAAGAGCAAAATTAGCACAACAGAAAAGCATTGCCATGGAGACAGTTTCTGACAATCAAAAATCCATGGTCAATGAAAAACCTTTGGATATGCTCGAAGCTTTATTTAAAGGATTGAAATTTAAAGATGAAGAAAACAAGCCCCATGTTTTTGAATTTTCTGAAGGACAAATTAAAAATCAGTTTAAAGATCAATTGATGATGCCGGATAAGGCAAAAGATAATAATAAATTATTTGATTTCGGACAAACTTCCAAACACAAAACAGATGCAGCGATAAAACATGGACTTAAAGAGATGGAATCCATGTTGGATGGAAAGAAAAGCAGTGTTCTTGATACTAAAAATCAGACATTAGGTAATAAAGGATTTCTCAATCATCTTAAATCTGAGGGAACAAAAAGTTTAGATCAAAATCAGATATCAGCTCTGGATTCAAAAACAAATGATACGCAATCTAACTTGAATATTTTAAAAACAAAGTCTTCTTTTAAAAATTTACCATCATTTGTGACCCAGCAAGTCAGTAAAAGTCTTGTCAGGGCAATAAATCAAGGTGAAAACACATTAAAAATTCAATTAAAGCCCCCAGAACTTGGGCGGCTTTTGATAACCATAGATAATACAGGCA
>JAUCGD010000814.1 GCA_030377945.1 Desulfobacterales bacterium HSG17
TGTATTTTCATTTCATGTATTCCTGCTTTTGCTTTGGGCAAAACAATAACAGATCGTTCAGGCAATGAGATAAAGGTTGATAAACCTTTTAAGAGGATTATATCCCTTTATGGCGCGCATACGGAAAATCTTTTCTCTCTGGGACTGGACAAGGAAATTATTGGGGTTTCCAAAAATGAATCCTATCCGCCCAAAGCTTTGACAAAGCAGGTTTTCAGCTATCATGATGATGCTGAAAAATTCATGGCTGCAAAACCTGATCTTATTTTGGTTCGTCCTATGATTGCAAGGGTTTATCAGCCTTTTGTAAAAAAGCTTGAACAGGCGGGCATAATTGTTGTTTCTCTTCAGCCTGTGGGTGTTGAAGATATGTACAGGTACTGGCAGGATTTGGGAATATTAACCGGCAGGGAACAAGCTGCTGAAAGTATGATTCAAAGGTTTCAGGATGCGGTTTTAAAGGTTAAAGAACATGTTCGTTTAATACCATATGAACAGCGCAAAAAGGTATATTTTGAAGCTATTCATCAAAAAATGAAAACCTTTTCAAAAGATTCAATGGCCATGTTTGCCTTGTTAACTGCCGGGGGAATCAATATTGCCGAACATGCCAGCCAGATGCGGCAGACTAATATTGCAGCTTTTGGAAAGGAGAGGATTCTTGCAAAAGCCAATGAAATTGATATTTTCCTTGCACAACAGGGAACAATGAACCCTGTTTCAGTGGAGATAATAAAGAATGAGACAGGTTTTCACGCTCTTAGGGCTGTTCGCAACAATCAGGTTTATATGATTGATGAGCTGATTGTATCTCGTCCTACAATGAGGCTGCTTCAAGGTATTCGGAGAATCGGCAGGGTATTAAACCCGGAGATAATTTGGGAATAATATTTATTTATCAAAAAAAGCTCTGATATATTTAATGAAAATACGAAAATCGCCAAGGCGCTTTTTATATATATCAAAGGTGATAGTATCATCAACTCCGTCATAAGCATGAATAAGCAAGTTACGAAATCTTGCCATTGACTTGAATATATCAATTGTTTTAACAGGGATTATATTGGCATTTCCGATAATTTCAAAACATTGAGCATATGTTTCAGGCTCTGACAAATCCAGAGTGCTGACAAGATGCTTGCAGATATTAATCATTTGCTCAATTGAAAGTTCAATATTTCTTTCCACAAAGCGTTTGAATATAATATTATTTGAAAATACATCAAAATTTTCAGGAGCTTGAACACCTTCAAGCTCTCTAAGGTATTCTTCAATTTTTCGTAATTTCTTTTCAAGCAACAGTCTGTCTGTCATATTTATCCATTCCTGATACATAT
>JAUCGD010000815.1 GCA_030377945.1 Desulfobacterales bacterium HSG17
TGGGAAAACTCATAATTCGGATTTGTCGAATCACCAACATTCCGGCCAAAACGATACTGTAATGCGATATCCCAAATATACCGGCCTTTGGCGAAACCGCTGCCTATACTAAAACCGTAGTAATTGTCAGGATTTCCTTCAGCCGGTGAGGGATCATAGAAAATTCCCCCTCTTAAAGGTATCACATGATTTTTGTTTTTATTGATAAAGAGGTACTCTGCTCCCATCCTTAAATGCAAGGTTGGCTCAACATCGGATTCGTCAACCGGTTTTGCGGTGACAGAGGATATTTCCGTACCATCATCATCTTCGATAATAAACTCATCCCAGTGTGTGCGATAAATATCACTGGCCATAGTAAAACTATCTGAAAACCGATAGGCTATACCTAAGCCATACGACATTGGCATCTTCAATTTCTTTTTCATTATGATTTCATTTGGGTCATTTCCGGTTTGCTTTACATGAAATTCATGCATCAAATCACCGGTAAACTTTGATTTGTAAACTGCACCCAAGGTTAATTTTCTATCAAGGCTACGCCACAATACACCTAAATTGAAGTTATAGCCTTCAAAAATGAATTTACTCATCACCTTATATGAAAACTCAGCCACATTAACATCTCCATTTTCTATAATAGTAGAACCACCGTATGTCTGCTCCCAGTTATTCTCGCTCAAATCGTCATCCCATATATTCACAATAAAACCGAAAGAAAGGCTTCGCGGTATGATTTCAAAACTATATGCCAGACCGACAGCGGAAATATTGCCGGATTGTTGTTGAATGATATCATTGAAAGAATATAATTGAGGGATAGGCATATTATTTTCAGAGTTTTTTACCTGTTCATTAAATTTATAACTCAAACGCGAAAAACTGAAAGTGTGCTGGTAATTTAGTGAAATAATGATATTACGATCTAAAAGTCTGAACGGATACGCAATGCTCATGTAATTTAGATCGAAGTCTGATATATTGTACGATCCTTCAGCTTCAGGATGCTCCTTGAAAGTATTGTCTTCATTGCGATAAAACCAGCTTCCCATGATTGATAGTTCTGATTTTTTTAGTTGAATCAGTGCCCCAGGATTCCATGATGCTGCCGTGGCATCGTCGGCCACAGCAATAAAAGAGGAATATCCCAATGCACGAGCGCCAGAGCCGACCGGATTGGGTGCAAAATTGGGTGAAAACCCAGTATTGATATTGGCGGGAAGGGGAGTAACCTCAGCAAAAACTGTGACTGTAAGAATAATGCATATAAATAAAGTCGTACTTAAGAAAAATATTCTTTTCATCGTCCCCACCATTGAATACATTTTTTAATTATT
>JAUCGD010000816.1 GCA_030377945.1 Desulfobacterales bacterium HSG17
TCCGCATCCGTCATCTGCAATACGAATTACCACTTCTCCTCCCTGGTGGGCTGCTGAAATTCTTATGGTTCCGGTCCCGGGTTTTCCTTTGCTTTTTCTTTGTTCAGGATATTCAATTCCGTGATCCAGGCAGTTGCGGATAATATGAATAAGAGGATCTGTAATCTGTTCAATAACAGTCTTGTCCAGTTCGGTTTCTTCTCCGATTAATTCCAGTTTGCAGTTTTTTTCCAGCCTGCCTGATAAATCATGCACAAGCCGGGTCAGTCTTCTGAATGTCTGGGTTAAGGGGATCATCCTCATTGACATGGCAACATCCTGAAGTTCGGAAATAATTCTTCTATGGTTTCGGGATGCATGGTCAAAATTTTCCAGCTCAAGATCAGCCAGATCCTTATTTTTTGTTACCATAGACTCGGAAATAACCATTTCACCTACCAGGTTTATAAGCAGATCAAGTTTATCCAGCTCCACCCGTATATCATGATGAAAGGTTTTTATATAACCTCCTGAATCTTCCTGTTCATCTGAAATTGAGCATGTATCTTTTCCAAGATTATCTTCAAGTGTTTTGATTTTTTCGATAATTTCAGGAGATTGAAATTCATTTGTTTCCAAAGATACAGATTCGAGACTAATACTTTACGGCGTTTTTGCAAATTTGAAAAAAAAGGCTTTAAAAAATCAGCTCTTAACACAAATATTAAAAAAATATCTGAAGAAACCTGGGAGAAAATATTAAGAGAGCTTATTGGCTATGCAGAAAAGGAAGGAATTGAGAAAGGACGTGAAGTAAGAATAGACTGCACTGTAGTTGAATCCAATATTCATCCCCCTACCGATGCAACATTGTTATGGGATTGTGTTCGAGTATTAACCCGACTGATCCTGTTTGCAATCGTTACATTTGGAATCGAAATAAATTTTACCGATCATCAACGCCGGGCTAAACGAAGAATGATAGGCATTGAATATGCAAAAAATGAAAAAGATCGTAAAGTTAAATATAAGGACTTGCTTAAAATAACCGGGAAGGTTTTGGGATATGCCAAGTGTGCTTTAGAAGTCCTTAACAAGTTGCCGTTTAATATGCAGAAAATTGGGCTGATGTTTGAAATAGCCAAGTATATAAAACTTACTGAACGCGTTATTGATCAAACCCGGCGCCGTGTAATTGACGATGAAAAAGTTCCGGCATCTGAAAAGGTTTTTTCTATATTTGAAGACCATACAGATATTATAATAAAAGACAAACGGGAAAACCATTATGGTCATAAAATATGTTTGACTGGCGGTGCTTCAAATTTAATAGTTGACTGCGTAATATTGGAAGG
>JAUCGD010000817.1 GCA_030377945.1 Desulfobacterales bacterium HSG17
GGTATAACCGATTGAAAATCTCACAAGCCCCTGGGAAAGTCCCATTTCAGCCTGTTCTTCAGAAGATATTTCAGAAGAAGTGGAAGAGCCTGAACATGACATCAGAGTATCAAAATAGCCAAGAGATACGGCAATAAGGCCAAACTGTTCCTGATTTTGCAAGGCTGACATGAATTCTTCAGCCCTGTCTTTGGTTTTGCAGTCAATGGTAAGAATTCCTCCATAACCGTAACCTTGATTTATCATGGAGCTAGCCAATTTATATTGAGGATGGGCAGGCAGTCCCGGATAAACAACTTTTATTCCCATTTTAAAAAGTTTTTCAGCAAGGGCAAGGGACCTGATACTGTGCTCACGCATACGCATGGGCAGGTGCGGCATTCTTTGGATAATATCAAAAGCGACTCGCGGGTCCATTGTAGGGCCAAGCAGCATTAAACGGCCTGTATGAAGATCCATAAGCTGATAAATAAAATCTTTGTCAGCACAGACAGCCCCAGCAATCATATCACTTGCACCATTGATAAACTTGGTCAGGGAATGAACTACAATATCAGCCCCAAGTTTAATAGGTGATATTATCATTGGGGTAAAGGTGTTATCAACTACCAGCTTAATATTATTTTTTTTTGAAATCTCTGATAATGCAGGTATATCGGCAATTTTAAGGGTGGGATTGGCAAATGTTTCCGTATAGATAACTTTTGTTTCAGGTTTAACAGCAGATTTAAACGCAGATATATCTGCGGGATCAACAAAGGTGGTGCTTATGCCCATTTGCGGGAAAATATCTTCCAAAAGTGCATGGGTTCCGCCGTATATGGTATTACTGGCTATAATATGATCCCCTGAATGGCAGAGCTGAAGAAGGGCTGAAGATATGGCTGACATGCCGCTGGCAGTGCAGACTGCCTGTTCCGAGCCTTCCATTGCTGCAAGATAACGTGCCAGTATATTTGTGGTAGGATTAAAATGGCGGCTGTAAAGATAACATCCGTCTTTATAAGGCCCTCTCAAACCTTCAAATATTTCCGGCATTATTCCCGGTTCCATAACAGTAAATGTCGAAGATCTTGATATTGAAGGAGCTACACCGCCGTGTTCGCCAAATTCTCTCCTTGTTTCACACATGGCCTGTTCAGGATTGAATTTCTGCATATTACACCTCCTTTTTTAAATTATATAGATTTCTCTATAAATCCTGTTCAAGAACCTTTCCCGGTTCCGGGGTTCCCATCTTCTTTCTTGAAAGAGATTTTAAACGTGTTTCAAGATTTCGCACACTTCTTTTTAGTGATCGTATGGAATCTTCTTTATCTCCCAAAGTTTTT
>JAUCGD010000818.1 GCA_030377945.1 Desulfobacterales bacterium HSG17
CAACACCCTTGATTTCATGTTTTACAGGAACAACCGCAGCTTCGGCAATTTCTTCAACTACCAGGGCAGCAGATTCAAGTTCTTTGGTTCCCAGTCTGTGCCCGGAAACATTGATAACATCATCAATGGGATAGCCCCAGGACTGACATCTGGCAGCCGCTTTTAACCTGGCTGTCAATGATGCCGTTCCTCGTTCATTCTCCTGAATTACTGCTTTGGTATTAACAGACCATGACATGATGGTTTTTTTTTTGTGGTCAATATGTTCCAGTTTGTCAATGGCTGTTGTTTTTGTTTTAAGTTCAAGAGCAGTATATGATTGTCTGGCAAATATATTTACAAGCATTTGTGACAGATCTGTCCAAAATTCCCATATCATGCTGTCAGTATATTCACCTGTTCCGATCCGTCTGGTATTTTTACCGGCAAATTCTGAATCCAGCTCTGCCAGCATATCATTTTGATTAATAAAATATTGAAGAACCGGGGGATGAAAATAAGACTGAAGAATGCAATAGGCACAGTCCATATTACAATAAGTGCCTATATGCAGAATCATATAGCCGCAGCATGTATAATACCTTGTTCCCGGGCATTTTTTTATAAAATTTCCCTGGTTTCGTGTAAGAAAAAGTATTTCTTTACCCTTTTGGACAGGGTCATCCGAATCCAGGACAAGTTCATAAACCTGCCTTGCATCCTGAACAATTTCAACAGGCAAATTAAGGCGTGAACAAATGGACTTTACCTGGGGAGCATCAGTTACATGACGGTCAATACATATTTTTGACAGAGCCAAATTAATCCCTTAAAATTATTCAGCAAGCGTACAGACAAGGTCTGCAACCATTCTATAAACAAAGTCCGAAGCTTTATCCATATCCAGCATGCTCATGTTCAAAACAACATGATAAAGTTCAGGATTATCATAATCTTTTTTGCCGAACTTACGATACAGGTTTGCACGGCGTTTACCATATTCCCTTACAATTTGAGTTGCTTCTGTTTTAGACAGTTTATAATGGGTTTCCATAAATTTAATTCTGTCAGGTTCCTGGCCTATCAAAAGTATATGAAAAGCATCAGGATGATCGTGAAGAATATACTGCCCTCCCCTTCCGATAATAACTACATTGTCTTCATCAGCAATTTGCTTGATAACATCTTGCAGGACTTTTACATAAATATCTTCGTCAATAAATCCTTTATCACCGCCTAAAATTCTTTCAACAAAATTTCTTGCAATCAGGCCGGACATGAATTTCTGAAGTTTACCCCCGGCTTCCTTTTCCAGTGACTCAACCCAGTCTGTTGACACTTTAGCTTTTTC
>JAUCGD010000819.1 GCA_030377945.1 Desulfobacterales bacterium HSG17
TTTTATATATAAAGTGATAAAAAATAGAATAGATAACGCATCAACAATTGCACGAGAATATCTACTCACAATACATAAAGAAGCAAGTATGTCAATTCAGGGAATCAAGGATGTAAAAATCTATGGGTGTGAAAACTTATTAATATCCAAATATCTTAAAAATGCAATTCCTCTATCAAAAATTTTTGGGATTCAAGCAGTTTATGGATCTTTATCCGTAAGGATTTTAGAAACAGTTGGTTTTGGGATGCTTTATATATCAATTTGTATCATGCTTTTAAAATTTGATATTACAACAGCATATGTAACTGGTATTATGGCTCTCTTGGCAGTTACTGCATGGAGAGTGCTTCCAGCAATATCTCAAATTGTAAACAGTCTTAGTGTGGTAAGGAAGATATTGCCTTATATGCGAATTCTGATTGATTATATTACTCTTATAGAAACAAATTCTATTAGTAATAACCAAGCGTTAGAACAGGTTTCCTCTTTCAGTTTCGTAAATAGCATTAAATTTGAAAATGTTTGCTTTTCATACCAAGCTGATGGGGTGGAGATAATTCAGGATTTGAGTTTTAAAATTAATAAAGGTGAAACCATCGGCATAATTGGAACATCCGGTTCTGGTAAAAGTACTTTGGTAGATCTAATAATTGGTCTTCTGAAACCTGTAAAAGGAACAATCTATATAGATCATCAGAGATTATCAAATGATAATCTTGCCTCATGGCTCAAAATTACAGGTTATGTGCCTCAGTCACCTTATATATATGATGAAACCATTGCAGAAAATATAGCATTCGGCGTTGATCATAAAACAATAGACAGGACATTGATAAGAAAATGCTGCACCATGGCATCGATGGATGATTTTGTTAATAATCTGCATGATAATATTGATTCCTTTATCGGAGAACGGGGTGTAAAACTTTCAGGAGGACAGCAGCAACGTGTTTCAATTGCAAGAGCACTTTATCGAGAGCCGGAAGTTATGATATTTGATGAAGCAACTAGTTCCCTTGACACAAAGAGTGAAAAAACAATTCAGGAAACTATATACAGTTTTAAAGGCAAACAGACTCTTATTATAGTAGCTCATCGCCTCAGCACTGTGGAAGATTGCGATGAAATAATCTGGATAGATAAAGGTAAAATAAAAATGATGGGAAAGGCAAGGACGATTATCAAAGCATATAGAAAAAATCTTGAGGCGGTCTTATGATGAGCAAGCTCAACTTATTCTTTGGGTCTTTAAGTCTGAAGAGGTTGGCAGTATCAGAGAGTTATTCTGATTTAGTAAATCGTCTGGAGTGATGAAAGAATATTTAA
>JAUCGD010000820.1 GCA_030377945.1 Desulfobacterales bacterium HSG17
GGGATTAAAAATGATGAATGAAAAAATATTGCAGGGTGCAGAATAAGGGAACTTTCAAGCCTTCAGGCTTTTTCCGAATAACGCTCCTGAATGGATCTCATTATATCAAGGCTGGAAAAGAAAATTTCAACTAGTTCAGGATCAAACTGGTTTCCGGCTTCTTCTTTAATGGTTGATAAGACCCTGTCCTCATCCCATGCTTCTTTATAAACCCTTGCAGAAGAAAGAGCATCATATACGTCTGCCAGAGCTACAATTCTGCCAAAAATCGGTATTTCCTCTCCTTTTTTTCCCAGGGCACTGCCATCAGGCTTTGCATATCCAGGTAAGGGTTTGCCTGTTGCAACATCTACATGGCCCGGATACCCTTTTCCATCCCATCTTTCATGATGGCTTACGGCAATTATGCCTGATATTTCATCCAGGTCCGACTGACGATCCTGGAATAACTGCGCCCCCATAACTGCATGTTTTTTCATTATCTCATATTCTTCATCTGTAAATCTGCCCGGTTTTTTTAAGATAACATCGGATATTCCAACCTTTCCAACATCATGAAGCATGGCTGCCATACGCAGAACATCACGATTTTTGTCTATCAGGTGTTTGGGGAAATTATGCTTGTATGCCCATTTTTCATAAAGCTCAATAGCATATCCTCCAACCCGGTTAACATGAGCGCCTGTTTCCTTGGGATCACGCATTTCCGCCATTTTAATCATACGAAGAATAATGGCACGGGTCATCTGGGCACGCTCAAGTGCAACAACTGCAATGCTGGCAAACAGCATTACCATAGTTTCATCTTCAGGAGGAAACGGGATAACATTTTTAGATTCATCCTGGGAGTTTATGGCCTGCAAAATACCGATTACATTTCCATTAACATTTTTTAAAGGAATAGTCAGCATTGAGCCTGTCCGGTATTGGGATGCAATGTCAAATCTGCTGCTGAATCCATAGGGCTTTGTAGGGCTGATATGATATACATCTTTTAAATTCAAAGGCTTACCGGTAAGAGCAACATAACCTGCAATGCTTTTTTCATCCACTGGAATGGTAAAAGTGGAATATATTAGCTTTTCCCCTTTTTTAAGGCGCTTTTGCAGGGTATCATTTTGAGTATATGTAAAATGAAGATTATTTCCTTCAAGAATATAAATTGAACCGGCATCAGCATTTACAAAGCGCCGTACTTCCAAAAGAATCCGTTCCATCAGCATATCCAGATCCTGTATAAGATTTAAATCTATGCCCAGGCGGGTTAAGGTTTTGATCTTTTCTTTTTCGCTTAACATTGAGACCTGCCTTTCTCGGATTTCGATTA
>JAUCGD010000821.1 GCA_030377945.1 Desulfobacterales bacterium HSG17
CAAGAGTGTTTAACAAATTATCTCCATGATTTGACATCAGATGAGTTAGATAAGTTATTGAAAGGGATTCCGGCAGACAAGCGTTTGAAAGGAATTCCGGCAGATAAGCGTTTGAAAGGAATTCCCGCTAATACTTTGGGCAGTTTGCTTAAAAAACTGCCAAAGGGTGAGCAGAAAGAAATTTTGAAATTTTTCCATGAATCAAAGTCAGGTAATTAGATTGAGCTATATCGGCGACCGTAAATTTTGAAACATGTTTCTGGAGAAAACAATGTATGACCTTGCAAGCTATCTCAAAATCAAGCGAGAACAAATTAATAAAGCTCTTGATGAACTATTGCCGGATTCTCAGACAGATTCTCAAGACACCAGGCTGATTTCTGCAATGAAATATTCCCTTATGGCCGGTGGTAAACGTTTGCGGCCCATACTCTGCCTGGCTGCAAATGAGGCTGTGGGCGGTCAAATTAATGAAGCTCTGCCTGCTGCCTGTGCCCTGGAATTTATTCATACCTATTCCCTTATTCATGATGATCTTCCTGCTATGGATAATGATGATCTCAGACGTGGAAAACCGACCTGCCATAAAGCTTTTGAAGAAGCTACTGCCATACTTGCCGGAGACGGATTGCTGACCCTAGCTTTTGAAATTCTTTCATGTCCTGATCTTGTACCTGATCTTGCACCTGGCCTTGTAAATGGCAAAAATACTTTAAAATGGCTTAAGGTTATACATGAAATTTCCAGGGCAGCAGGTTATCAGGGCATGATCGAAGGGCAGATGAGAGACATATCTTCCGAAAATATCTCACTTTCAAAAGAAAACCTTGAAAAAATGCACCTGCTTAAAACAGGGGCACTTATAGAAACATCGGTAACATGCGGTGCTTTACTGGGTAATGGAACAAATGAGGATATTAATCTGTTGAAAATATATGCAAAAAATATTGGACTTGCTTTTCAGGTGACAGACGATATATTAAATATAGAAGGTGATCCCTCTATAATGGGAAAATCTGCGGGCACTGATGAATTTCGCAGCAAAAGTACATATCCATCAATAATGGGTATTGATAAATCAAAAGCCTTTGCAATGCAGCTGGTTGAGAATGCCATAAATGCTCTTGATAAATTTGATGAACGATCAGAACCACTCAGAGCTATTTCCCTATATATTCTTGAAAGAAAAAGATAGTTAAGTAAAAGCTCAGATTAATTTTTTTATTATGCTGATAATGTAAAAAATTAACTGCTATAAAATAAATAATGATGGTATAAACTGCAAATTTTTGACAGGCAGCATTGTAATCAAATACTTTTATTTAT
>JAUCGD010000104.1 GCA_030377945.1 Desulfobacterales bacterium HSG17
AAATATATCTTTATCTTCTTTCTTTTGTTTTTTCAGTGGCATCATCATGTCATGATTAAAACACAATATCTCTTAAATTTCAATAAAAATCTAATATCTTTACAAAAAATGGAAATTCCTATACTTTCAAGATATTTAAATTCCTTCCCTAAGGGTACAAGCAACCCTTCTTTGACGGCATGTAATAGCTGCTCATTGAGAAATCGGACTTTTGGAAAAAGTTCAATTTCTGATTCATCAGGCATAATTACAGCTAATGTTTCCAAATCAAATGTATTGCCAATACATGATGCCATTTGCAGGGTCTGTTGGATAGCATCATCAAGACTGCTGATTTTGCCTGCCATGAGTTCGACCACATTATCACTGATTTGCATGGTCTTGATTTGTTCAATGTCCCATGTCCATTGGGATTGTTTAAAGTCAAATGTGAGCAGACCTTTTTCGTACACTGTTTGCAAAAATTGCGTCATAAAAAAGGCATTGCCATGTGTCTTCTCGTAAACTAAATCTGCCAATGGAGCGACAATGCCTGCTTTGTCTGTCAAACCAAGATTTGACATTCCTAAGGCATCCACCATCAAATTCGACATATCTTCCTGGGACAAATTATCCAGTTTGATTTGTTCAATGAAGGTTCCTGCTTTTTCCAATTCCTCAATGGTCATGAGAAAGGGATGCCCCACATGCACTTCATTGTCTCGATATGCCCCAATGATTAGAATATGCGAATTTTCCGAGTCATTTAAAATCAACTTGAGCAAATTCAATGATGGTAAGTCTGCCCTTTGCAAATCGTCAATAAACATGACCAGTGGATGTTCAGCCGTGCTAATAGCCCGCATGAAATATTGGAAGTAGAGATTAAAACGGTTTTGTGTTTCTTGTAAGCCCACTTTGACAAGAGAAGGTTGTTTACCAATCACCTTTTCCAAATTGGGGATGATGTCAATTAACACCTGTCCATTATTGCCTGCAACATCTAAAATACTGTTTTTCCATGTATTTAGTGATTCTTCATTTTCCATCAATAGATAATCGCAAAATTGATTCAGTGCCTGGATAAAGGCGGTATAAGGAATATTGCGTTGGAACTGGTCGAATTTACCAGAAATGAAAAAGCCCTGTTTTTCGGTAATCGGTTTGTGGATTTCATGCACCAATGCCGATTTGCCCACCCCTGAGTAGCCGGCAATGAGCATAAGTTCGGACCGGCCTGTTCCTTTAAGGTACGAAGTTTCTTGAAGGTGCAAGTCAGAACTTGCTACTCGTTCAAATACTTGCATAAGCTTGGCAAGTTCATTTTCCCGTCCATATAATTTTTGCGGAATCTGAAATTTGCCTGAAATATCATGTGTGCCGAGTTCAAAGGTGTGAGGGTCTTTGGAAGTGTCCTGCACCTGAGCTAAAACCTGCTCCAAATCCCTTTTCAACCCGAACGCCGATTGATAACGATCTTCGGCATTTTTCGCCATAAGTTTCATGATAATGTCTGAGATAATAGGGATTAGAGACTGGGGAGTGGAACTTAGGTAAGAATCCTCTCCTAATTCCTGAACAGACAAGGGTTTTTTAGCGATATGAGCATGCACCAATTCCATCGGGTCATCATAGTCAAATGGCAATTTGCCTGTAAATATTTCGTAGAAGGTGACACCCAATGAATACAAATCAGCACGATAATCAACAATACGATTCATGCGACCGGTTTGTTCAGGTGAAATATATGCAAGTGTTCCTTCTAAATGTTCGGGGTTGCCCATATGAGCCGTCTTTACATTGATTTTTGAGGAAATACCAAAATCAATGATGGAAATTTGAGGAGTTAAGAATTGGGAGTTGGGAATCAGGGAATTATTTTCCTCTAATCCTTGATTTATAGCTCCTGCCCCCTGACTTCTGATAAGAATATTACTTGAATTGACATTTTTGTGAATGATTCCAAGCTGATGAAGTTCACCTAAAGATTGAGCCACTTGGATCATTATCTTGATTAAATAAGCAAGACTTGTTTTTTTGCTTTCTACAAATGTCTTGAGGGTCATGCCATCAATAGATTCAGATTCTAAAACCGACGATTGTTCCCCCATCGTAAAGTATCTCCTTTTGTTAATACGTTTGAGAATTCGATCAAATATTTTGCTACATTTGTAGGGGCAGGCCCCTGTGCCTGCCCTTGAACGAGGGCAACCACAGGGGGTTGCCCCTACAAGAAATGTTATGAAACTTATGCACAGGTACTTATCATCAATCTTTATTCCCGGCTACCAAAATTTTTTTATTAGACATTATCGGAAATAAATTTTTATGTTGTGTTAGCGTAGCGTAACGTACCATAACCTTAAAATAACGGTGCATTACAGTGCATTACAGTTGCCCCCACGTAGGGGGGCGCTACCGTTTCAATTTAAACAGGATTGCCCCAAGCAGAATTCAAACCGAACGGTAGCGCCTCCCTACGTGGAGGCTTTTAGCTGGTACCTATAATAAATTCCTTATTTCCGATAATGTCTATTACAAAGGGTCGCTGATATTAGTAATAAGTGAGTTGCAGGTTTTATCTGGATGATGAGGTTATTTATTTTATCCAGGGTGAGATTATCCGGCATGGAAATTATTAGAAGCAAAAAAAACAGATCAAATTCTGATTAACGAAATCTGAACCATAATTAAATGATTTCATCAACTTTCTATAAATAACCATAGCAAAAATATCAATCATTTGTTTTTCTGCCATGTTATTTATCTCATTTTTGAGAATATGTTTTTGACAACACTCTGCCGTTTATAGTAAATTTCAACATGCCTCCGTCTTCAATTATTTTTACGCATTCTCCAGCATAACGTCTGAACACAATAGGCAGACGGTTTGTCTGGGGTTCGGTAAGTGTTACCGACATATATCTTTATCCTTTCAAGATCTAAGTTAAATTCCTATTTGTGAAACCGGCTGCAAGGATGTAATGGGTATGGTTTCAACAATTGAAGGTGTATAGGCTGATATAGACAGAATTGTATTGATCGGCGGGCTTAAAAGCACCTGATAAACAATCTCACGCAACTCGTCTGATAGTTCTTTTAAACCGGAAAGCGGAAAGCTGCGCGGGCCAAGTTCGGTTTTTTGAGCCAAAAGAGAATATTCAAAAATTGTCAGGCCAACAGCCCTGCGCTCATTTCTGTTTATTCTCAGGAGTATATGGTCGTTGAGTTCAATACCCGTTGCTTTTTCACCAGGCGAAAAGGATACATATAATGTATCGCTGATTTCATCGTAGTTTATATTTGGTCGTGTCATTTTTTTACCCAATTTCTTTTTGATATGCTGTCACTATATAATTGTTTGGTAAAGGTCTGCTATTTTCATCTGAGACGAATCTGAACAGAACAATAGCCACTATATGGGTATTGTAATCCGTAAGATCCTTAAACTTTAGTGTATAACGATATTTATTCGGGTTCAGCACATCCTGCTTTCTTATGCCTTTTTGTATGGTTTTTTTTAAATGTTCTTCATAATCTGACATTTCTGGGTGATTCATGGGATTAATAATATGTTCCCATCTTTCCTGTGTCAGATAAATATTGTTTGCTTTCAAATCCATCACAGTCCAGCGTATGTTTTCCAGGTTGATCATTTTATTTTCCTGTTTCCATCATGATTTTTATAATAATCATGTTCGTGTTACAAATATAGCGATCACAACAATAACCAGTATAGAAAAGATCAAACCCTGAATAAAGAAAGCGGACACGGACAAAGTTTATCCATCTGCGCCAAGTCTCCAGCAGAACAATACCCTTTGGAAATATAACCCGCATCAAGCCCTTTTTGTGTAATAACCTGGAGATGGGTATGATAAAACCAGTTCCCGTTTTCATGGAAATCTCCGATTCGGGCGAATTCATCTCCAGCCTTGAATTTTGTACCGATTCCAGGTAAGTTTTCCTTGTTTAAATGACCGTAAAAGCTGTAAAAGGTTTCAAAATTAGGGCTATCATGCATAAGCAGAACATGGCCACCGTAATTCCCTTCACCTTGTTCATATCCGCTTTCCTTTATTGTGGCATCCAGCGGAGCATGTAAAGGAGTATCCAGGGGAACAATAATGTCTAAGCCCAGGTGAAAAAATCTCTGTTCTTCAACCATCTGTGGGCATTGAGACAGGAGAATTTCACGATTTTCAAGATATGATGACACTCCCCATGAATATCTGTCTTTCATCATTTTATCCAGAAGTTTCTGAAATGCTTTTTGATCCCTTACGTCAATTGTGTTAAAAAGAGTTGAGGTTTCTGACATGTCAACTACCAGGGGATCACCGGCAAGGTTTTTAAATATGGGTTGAATTTCATTTTTTTTACTGTATGCAATATATGGATATTTCATGATTTATCTCTTTTTCTGAAGCATGATTATCTGAAGCATGATTAAATGATTGGCATGATTTACTATGAATAATCATGCCAATCACATTAATCATTTAATCATGGTCCAATTATGAAACCGGAAATTTGTTTGATTTTATCAATCCTGAAACAGGAACCACAGGATAACCGTCATTATCTGCAATAATGCCCTGGGGAAATTCAAAATTATCATCCATTTCTTTAAAATAGGACAAATCATAGCAACCCAGCTTTATCTTTACCTGCTCATTGTCAAAAACAAAAGTTGAGGTCAGACCGTAATCCACCTCTCCAAAAGGTGTTAAAATAATATATCTGGGTATTTCCCTTCCTGAGCCTTCTCTTCTTACCTTTGTTGCAATATCAATTACATCATAGGAATCAACAGGGTGGTCAATATTCCATTTTTGCTGAATGGGCAGTCCTGCAATATAAAGATGATGAAATTCTAATCCTGCTTTTCTTGCTGCATAGGCAAGGGAATGTATTTTTTCATCAGAATCGTTAACACCGCCTAAAAGGGCAGTATTACAATATACGGTTATTCCCTTGTTATTGAGCCTTCGGGCAAGTTTTGCATGTTCTTCTTTTATTTCCTCAGCATTGCTAAACCAGGTTTCGATTTCCAGTCTTAAGGGATTTACCACAGTAAGGCTGTTTAAATCTCCAAGAGTATTGATTACAGCCCTGGTATAAGCTTCAGGATTTGTGTTAAACTTCATGCTCACAAGCCTGACTGCGTTTACATGGGGAATGTCCTTAATCAATTTTATCAACTGCTTAATATAAAAAAGAGAATTTATAATATCTTTTTGCTCATCTTTTGACGAGGAAATGATTACATCTGTTATCCTGGAATCCTTTCTTATATAATCAAGTTCTCTATTATAATCATATTCCTGGTCAGAAGCCAGGATGTCAATCTCAACCCTTGTCTCATGAAGGCGCAGGAGATTTTCAAGACCAGTATTTACAATGGACCGGCCTGTCTGCCTTTGCCCGGATAACATGGCTTTAAGTTCTTTTATATCCCCTGCTGAAACAGATGTTTTTTCCCTGACAATTCTTTCAGGTCTTGCCCCGTATAAAAGGGATTGGTCACCGATCTTTGCCATATATTGAATATCAATGGTTCCTTCATCATTAATCCTTATATTATCAAGGTCCCTGGCAAGAGGGGCAAAGGTTTTAAAATATTCAGGTGTATATGGAGTTCTAATCCATATAAAATTCTCATTATCTTCAACCTTTTCAACTGCCCATCCACTGGTAAACCAGTCCATTTTTCCTAGGGGTGTTGCTGTGCAGATTCGCGGAATAATCCTGTCAGACAGGTGGGCGCGGAGATGTTTTGCAATACCTATTCCTTCTGACAATGTTGTCCAGTAAATGCTGTTTCCGTGAATGGGGCTGCATGGGATGTATATATAATGAAGCTCAGCCCCTGCACCGCGAAGCAGGTAAAAAAGCCTTACCAGTTCAGGGCCTTTATCATTGCAGTCTTTTAAAAAAGGGGTCTGTATATACACTGCAATCCCGCTTTTGACAAGATCAGATATAATCTCAAGGCTTTCACTTGAGATTTCATCATGATGGATAAAATGTGTAGCCACTTCCATGCGTTTTCCGTGCTGCTGAAGTTCAAGGCTTTTCTGTTTGAGATATTTCAGATAGGCAGATTCATTTTCAAGGAATATGTCAGGATAATAAGCAATGGAGCGCGTGGCAAGACGGAGGGTCTGGACATGCTCTACCTGCATCAGTCCGTCTATGGCTGCTGCCATATTAGCCCTGTTCATAAAAGGATCGCCGCCAGTAATAACAATTTCTTTGACAGATGGCGAATCTTTTACATGGGCAACTGCTTTTTTTACATCTTCAACATTTGGATTTGCTTCATTTCTGGAATCTTTGTGTTTTCTAAAACAAAAACGGCAGTAAACCGGGCAGCTCATATTTAAAAGAAAGATAACCCGATTCTGGTACATCTGTTCCAGCAGACCGTCATGAAACTGGCCGATCCAGGTGTTGGTATGGCCTCCTGAATCCATTTCTTCGATAAAAGGCAGGTATTGATAGGCCACATCTTTTGATACCAGCATCTGGCGGATTGTATGACGCGACAGACGCACAGGATATTTTTCAATAACCTTCTGAAGCTGTTCGCGCTCATTATCAGGAACATTCAGATGGGTGGTTTTTGAAAGCTGGTATGTGTCTTTTATGGAGATATAGCCGTGTCCGGGGATGATCTGCTCAATAATAGCCACAAGCATAAGATGGGGAATCTCTATATTATCAATTATTATCTTTTTCATTTCCCCGTTAACAATTTCTGAGATTATTTCATTAAAAAAACCTTCTGAATCATTTGAATATCCTGTTTTATTCAAAAGATTTAAAAATTTCTCAGCCCCGCTGCCATTTCCTGTGATCTTGCAGAATTCCTTTCCTGCAAGGGGTATCGTCCCATAGATGTCAAGAAATTCAATGGCAGTGGATGTCAAGGAGGCAAGGCTGACCTCCTTTTTTTCCCCTGAATGCTTAAATTCTATGTTTATTGAACGATCTTTAGTTTTCATTGCAATTTTCCTTTAACAAAAATTTTCATTTTTACATGTTACAATTGGGCCATGCTCATCGTTTTACCCGGCAGTAAACTGCCGGGCTATTTTCTGTCGTCCCGCTGGGACTTTAGATACTTTTTTATCAATTATTTAAGTCCCGCAGGGATGATAGAAACTAGCGCGGGAATTTATTCCCGTGCTTGCCGGACCAAATGATGACCAATGCCTACAATTGTTTTTCAGCTTTATATAAATAATACACTGTATCTATTGGGAATCCGTATCCTATAACTTTTCCCAATTCTTCATCTTCGTTTCCAGACTCAATTTGTATTAGCAGGTATTCTTTTGAGGTTTTGGAATCATAAACCTTTTTCCAGGCATAGTTTTCTTTTTTTAAATATTGATATGCTGTCAGGGATTCGGAAAAAATAGAATCCGGCTGTTTGTTTAAATTATTTTCAAAAATGATATAGCTCATCAAAGGATCAAGATTTTTCTTAATCCAGGCAAAGCTTTTTTTTATCATTTTGGGGTCTGAAAAATCTTTAAACATTTTGGTTTTTATCCTTTTTTCTGTTATCCCAAGTTGTTATCAGTTATTATCAATTATCATCAGTTATCATCAGTTATCAGAAGCCTCCTCGTAGGGAGGCGCTACCGTTAGTAATCGGCAGTTTTCAGGCTTTACTTTCATAAATACCTGATCTCCCCGCCGGAACGGTGATCGTTTTACAAAATTTATAACGTGCATCACAAACTTGTTATCAAGTTCTATAAAATAACTTACTTCTCCACCCATATAGCTGCGATCTGCTATTTTTCCCAAAAAAGCATTTATTCCCTGTTCCGGCTCATATTTGTTTTGATATCCCAGTTCAAATTTCTGGGCACGGATAACAACTTCTGCCCTGTCACCAATATTAAATTCTCCTGCTGAAACAGCAAGGCAGTCTGTGTTATCTTCCAGGGTAACTTTCATAAACTTTCCTGATTTTTCTTTGACAATGGAGTTCATGAAATTGGAATGACCAAGAAAATCCGCAACAAAGTGATTGCACGGGTTGTTGTAAACTTCTTCAGGTGTTCCCTGCTGCTGAATAAATCCGTCTTTCATTACCACAACCTTGTCTGACATGGACAGGGCTTCTCTCTGGTCATGGGTGACAAAAATAGTGGTAACACCCAGATCCTGCTGAAGATTGTCAATCTCTCTTCTCATATCTTCCCTTAAATTTTCATCCAGGGCTGATAAAGGCTCATCCATGAGCAGCACATCAGGTTCAATGACAATGGCCCTTGCAAGGGCAATCCTCTGCTGCTGTCCCCCTGACAACTGTGAAGGCATCCTGTTTCCCACACCTGGAAGGCGGACTGTTTCCAGGGCTTTTTCAACTTTTTCTTTTATTGCAGTTTTTGAAACATTTCTATATTTAAGCCCGAATGCCACATTGTCAAAAATGCTTTTATGGGGGAAAAGCGCGTAGTTTTGAAATATCATTCCCAGGTTTCTTTTATGTATGGGAGTATCGTTTATTCGTGTGCCTTTGATATAAATATCTCCTGAACTGGGGGATTCCAGACCTGCAAGCATTCTCAAAAGTGTAGTCTTTCCACACCCTGAAGGTCCCAGAAGTGTCACCAGCGTACCTTCAGGAATTTCAAGATCCATTTGCTTAACTGCAACAACCTTCCCAAACCTTTTTTCAATTCCCTTAAATTTAACAAATGCAGGGTCTTTTTCCTGTTTCAAAACTATATTCTCCCAAATAATCCGATAATTTTGTTGGCATATAAAAATGCCCTGAAAGGGCAAATTGATATAGCCCAGGCCAACGGCCTGGGAACGTGGAATCCCCAAAACATTGAGCCCTGAAAGGGCGTGTTAGAAAATGATTTTAAAGTCCCAGGCCGTTGGCCTGGGCTGTTTTATTCCGCCCCTTTGGGGCTGCTTAAAAATCATAAACTTTGTTGCAGGGGTATTGCATTATTTCCCAGCCATAATCCTGTCCCATTTTTCTGTCCAGTCCAGCTGGTTTTTATTCCAGTAAACAGGATCAGCAAACAGATAACCTTCAAGTTTTCCTGTGGGATCAAATGCAGGAAGCTTTTTAACTTCGTCAGGCATTGGAACCTTTGTCGGGTCAAGGCTTGGGGGATAATTCTGGCCCTTTGCAACTGCAATGGATGCACTGGGCTCAAGCATAAAGTTTAACAATTTCTGTGCCATATCAAGATCAGTTCCCTTAAGAACATACATATATTCCATCCAGGAATAAGTTCCTTCAGGGGCAAGATAGCCTATTGGATGTCCCTGCTCCTGGAGAGCCGCAACTCTTCCTGACCATGCAACTGTTGCATAAATATCTCCGTTGCCCAGAAGACTCATCAGTTCCGAACCAGATGCCCAGTATTTTTTCATTAGTTCCCGCTGCCCTTTAAGAGCATTCCAGACTGCATCAAGATCTTTTATGTTATTCGGATTCTGGCCTGTATGAAGTGCTGCATACCACATATTGGTTCTGAAATCTCCGCCCCATGAACCCAGTTTTCCTTTCAAGCTCTTATCAAACAGCAGGGATGCACCCAGTTTTTCAGCTTTTTCCTTTGATATTTTTTTCGTATTATACGCAATACCGGTCTGCCCCAGATCATAAGGCACTGCTGAAAGAGTCCCTTTTGTAATGGCTCTTAAGGTTTCGGTCATCTTTGCCATTACATTTTTCAGGTTGGGAATCTTAGTCTCATCCAGGACAACTCCAAATCCAAGATCCGTGTATCTTGCATAATCATAAACTGCACTTAAATGGGCAATATTAAACTCGCCGCCTGGCGGATAGGAAGCCTTTACCTGTGTCAGAAATGCGTCCATGCCTGTAAATGCAGCGTCAATGACTTCAATCCCGGTTGCTTTTTTATAAGGATCAAATGCAAATTTTCTTAAGGCTTCAGATGTTGAACCGCCCCATGAATGGCAGGTAATGGATTTTTTTGCAGCCAAAGCCTTTTGTACCAGTCCAAAAGGCCCCCCTGCCAGCCCAATTGCAGCACCGGAAATACCAAGAAATTTAACAAAATCACGTCTTGTAATTTCCCCGCTTTTATAATTTTCATAAACATCATCCAGCCTGTTTTCCAAATCTTTTTTCATTTATTTCTCCTTTTACCCAATAATTTAATTTTACTTTTCTGACTTATTTGTTTCAGTACCTAAGCATATATTTTGCAACATTTGAATACCTGCATAAACTGGGGAATAAATCCCCCAGCTATAAGCTAAACCACCCTAAAGGGTGCTGAATAAATATGATTTTAACAGCAGGCTTTAGCCTGGTTTAGCTTGCAGCCTAAAGCTTTAGGGCCAGGCTGCATGGGATTAACCCTACAACGTCACTTAGCCCCAAAGGGGCGTATTAGTACAGCCCAGGCCAACGGCCTGGGATATGAACAACCCATAAAGAAAGCTCTGAAAGAGCGTATTAAACTGTGGCAAATATTATTTTTCAT
>JAUCGD010000822.1 GCA_030377945.1 Desulfobacterales bacterium HSG17
TTATGGGAGATCTTTTTGAATATATTGATATTATTTCAAAAATGGAAAGACGGGGGATTCAGCCTGAACTTTTGGAGCTGCTTATAAAAGAAGGTGTTGATGACAAGCAGTTTCTCCAGGATCAGGAAAAAATGGAAACACTCAAAAATACTCTTTCAGGCAGGGGCTGTGAGGTTAGTGCGTTGTCCTGGAATGAAGAACGCGGTGTCTATGAAATGAAGGTTTTACCATGTGAAATCCCTGGTAAAGAGGAACTGATTAAAGAAGACGCAAGCCAGAAGTTTCAACAACTGGAAATCGGAAGAGGATTTATCCATTCCCCTGATTTTCAAAAAAGCCTGGTTTTGGGAAAAAAGATTTATGAATTTGATTATCCCCCGTTTTCAGTTTTTTCTCCTGAAAAAGAAAATGATGCAGTATTTATAGATGATAAAAAATCTCTTTTTTCATTTCTTCTGGAAGAAGGAAAAAAAGGGATCAATATCCAGCGCTACAAAGGTCTTGGTGAGATGAATCCGGATCAATTATGGGAAACCACCATGAACCCTGACAAACGCACCATGCTCAAAGTAAAAATAAATGATGCAGAAGAAGCAGATGAAATTTTTACCCTGCTAATGGGCGATGTTGTGGAACCAAGAAGAGAATTTATCCAGAATAATGCTCTTGAGGTTAATACCCTGGATATATAGATTAAACCTCGTTCCCAGGCTCCTGCCTGGGAATGCAGTCTTGCAGGCTCAGCCTGCATTTTTTATTTCCAGGTAATATTATAACTGACATTCCGGCCTTTTCCCTTATCCGGCCTGATAACACCTTTATTTACAAGATCGTTGATTTCACGAAAAGCTGTGGATCTGCTTACCTTTGCCATTGATACATATTTACGGGTAGTAAGTCCTCCTTCAAAACCTCCTTCACCTGCATCCAAAAGGCGGTTTATAACTTTTTGCTGACGTTTGTTCATTATTGTATTTTTATGACGGTTCCAGAAATCAGCTTTTGCAAGAACTTTTGAGATCAGGGTTTCGGAGTTAGTTAAAGCCCTTTCCAGGCATTTGAGAAACCACAGCAGCCATTTTGTTATATCTCTGTTTCCTTTTTGAGATTTTTCCAGGATTCTATAATAGTCTTCACGGTCTGCCATAATTTGAGCGGAAAGAGTGTAAAACCGGTTTGCAATTTTTTCATCCTGTGCAAGTGCCATATCTGTAAGGGCACGGGCAATGCGTCCGTTACCATCTTCAAAAGGATGAATGCTAATAAAATGAAAATGCGCTATTGCAGCTCTTAACAGACCTTCAATTTTATTTTGGCTGCCATT
>JAUCGD010000105.1 GCA_030377945.1 Desulfobacterales bacterium HSG17
GATTGTTGATTCTTATACTTTGGAAGTAAAATTTGATGATAATACTTCACAGATTATTGATTTTGAACCTATATTGGCAGGCAAAATTTATGGTTCATTAAAAGATATTTCCTTATTTAATCAGGTAAAAATTGACCCGGAAGTACAGACTCTTGTCTGGCCCAATGGGGCTGATTTTGATCCTGAAACTCTGCACAACTGGCCAAAATATCTGCCGTATTTAAAGACTCATTCAGCAAAATTGGCTTTGGCTGCGTAATCAGGTTTGAACTTTGAAAATCCCATAAACCCGAACCGCAGATTACCATGATAGATTTGATAATCATGATACTCCCATCATGATTATCATAAAAAATCAAGATTATCTGCGGTTCAGACCAGCTTGAATCAGGATACCCAGGATTATTTACGATACTCAGGATGTTTAAACCTATCCTGGCTATCCTTCTAAAATCCTGACCATCCTGATTCAAAAACAAAATGGAATACAATTGTTATGAATGATTTTTCAGATATAATTACTAAGATCAGACATCTTATAAATCAAAATAATTACAAATTCACAGTACATGCACTTGCAAGGTGTATAGAAAGAGATATTTCACCTGATGAAATAAAAGAAACCATTAAGCCTTAAACCGGAACAATGGGACCAAGAATATAAAAAAAGGAGAAAAGTATGATTGCTTGTGCTGCCTGTCATAATAATATGGTAAGCAAGAAAGGCATTATTGATCTCAGGATCAATGGTAAACTCTATGTTGTTAAAAATGTTGCTTATGATGCCTGTGAGGTATGTGGAGAAAAAGTTGTTTCACCGGAAGTGAGCCATGATATTTATAAACATATTAAAGGCAAGGAATATATTGAGGAAATGATTAAAGTGCCGGTACTTGATTGTGCATGAATTTATTATAAAAAAATCCCATCAATCTTGAACCGCAGATAACCATGATAGATTTGATAATCATGATATTCCCATCATGATTATCATAAAAAATCAAGATTATCTGCGGTTCAGACCAATAAAAAAAGGAGACACCCCCAAAATGAAAAAATCAACCCTAACGCTCCTAATCATCCTAACCCTTTCACAATTAATAATCCCCAATTCCCCATCAGCCTTCCCCATCCCGGACACAGGACAAACAAAATGCTATGACAATGAAAAAGAAATCCCCTGCCCCCAGCCCGGTGAACAGTTCTACGGTCAGGATGCCAATTACACCATCAATCCCATGTCATACACCAAACTGGATGCCAGCGGGAATGATCTGCCCGATGATGCGGCCCAGTGGGTGATGGTGCGGGATAATGTTAC
Organism: Desulfobacterales bacterium HSG17; assembly: GCA_030377945.1. The sequence goes on from JAUCGD010000105.1 coordinate 1,322, forward strand.
GGGGTTGATTTGGGAGGTTAAGACGGATGATGGGTCTGTTCATGATAGAGATAATGAATATAACTGGCAGGATGCTCAGGATGTGTTTATTGGACAGTTGAACGCTGAAACTTTTTTCGGATGAAATGACTCCGCCTGAAGGGGCTGAGATTGTGCCACATAGAGAGCAAATTATTCCCCTGATTTCCCCTGCAAAAGCCAGCAAGGGAACTTTGATGGAAAAGGATGATAACAGCGACTTTTTCCAATATTATGAGGATAATGATCTTAAAACATTTGATGAAAATATCCCAGTTACGACAATTCTTGTACACAGCTGGACAAATGACGGAATAGAATGGCTGCATGAAAAAGCATGGGTAAAAAGAATAGCGGAATGGATTTTAGAAGACGGACGAAGCAATGTGATTGCTTACAACTGGCTGGAACAATCTGCAACAGATGACCCACCGCCGATTCATATAACAGAAAGAAACGGTGTAAAACTTGCTATTTTATTGGCTAAGTTTATAAAAGACAAAAATTATGAAAGAAAACTTCATTTTATATCCCACAGTGCCGGATCAAGAGTTGCACATACGGCAGTTAATTTACTGACAATCTTTTAATATAACGGTAGCGCCGCCCTACGTGGCGGCTTCTTTTGCAACGGATTATTCCCGCAGAGTTGCCCCCGTGTAAGGGGGCGCTACCGTTTAAATCCAAAACCTGAAAAGGAGGTTCAAACATGTATTTTGAAAAATCGGGAAAAGAAAATACCGAACAGACATTAAAACTCGCATATGAGCGGGGAAAAGACCTGGGAATAAATGAAGTTGTAATGGCTTCAACCAAAGGTGTAACAGCATATAAGGCCCTTGAAATATTTGAAGGTTTTAAAATCGTTATGGTAACATATCACTGCGGTTTTAGAGAGCCTTTTAAAAATGTGCTTGATGAAGATGTTAAAGCTGACCTCAAGGAAAAAGGGGTTCATATTGTAGCTGCAACCCATGCACTTTCAGGGGTTGAACGGGCTGTTGCAAAAAAGCATTCGGGCATTTACCCTGCCCTTTTAATTGCAGATACTTTAAAGTTGTTCGGTCAGGGAACCAAAGTAGCTGTTGAGGTTTCCATTATGGCAGCAGATGCAGGAATGCTGTCAGGAAATGACATTATATCCATAGGAGGAAGCGGCAGAGGAGCAGATGCAGCCCTGGTATTAAAACCTGCGAACCAGTCCGACCTTTTTGACATGCGTATAAGAGAAGTGATATGCAAACCCAAGAATTTCTAAAAACAAACAAGGAGTAAAATTTTATGCCAAAACCTGATATTGAATCCTATAAAAAAGACATCATCTTGAAATTACAGGACGCTGGGAAAAAAGGTCTGAGCAAGAGTAAACTGGGCATTAAAGCGCCTTTAAAAATTCAAACATTTAAGGAACTTGAAAGCTCAGGAGCTATTGCCAATTTGGGAACTAAATCAAGAACCCTTTATGTATTACAGGAATTTAACAAACCCCTGGAAATGGCATGTGAACAGATTGAAAACAAGCTCAAACCTGACAGCATTGAAATATTAAGCAAATCAAAAATTAAGGGAATGACCAAAACAGCACCGTCTGCTGTTAAAAAGAAAATAGATGAGGCAGTAAAAAAGCTGGCCCATGAAAACAGGCTTTTAAAGGTAAAGCAGGGGAAGAATTTCCTGTTTCTCTATGTACCGGCTGTGTTGCATCATCTTTCAAAGGAAAAGATTTGCAACGCGAATATAGAACAGTTGCAGGATTTGAACAGGGACCAGGTAATTGAAGCTTATAAAAAGGTTTCACAGGAAGCAGGATTTTCAAATATTGAAATTTACGAGCTTCAAAAAGAACTGGGCGTACCTTTGGAAATTCTGAAAGAATTCATTATAAAACAGGATCAACAAGGTAAAGTTATTCTTACCAAAGGCGACCCGTCACTTTATTCAGAAGAAATTCGTTCTGCTGCTGTACATATAGACGGGGTCTCTTATTTATTAATTCGTTTTAAAGACTAATCAATAAAATGGATGCCATATAATGAAGACAAAAGAACTTCTGGTCAGCCCTTTTGAAGATGATATTATTTCCGAACCAAGACAGGTAAAAAAATCTGTTTCAGGATTAAATCAAAGCCCTTTGGATGATTTGCTGCTGCGCTTTGAAGAACTGCTGCTTTCTGAAATTCCAAGAAATGCAAAACTTGCCCATGTCCAGCTGGTATCTTCGCCTGAAAAAGGTTATGGCAAATCCCACCTTATAGGCCGCTTGTTTCAACAGCTTGATCAAAAAGCAACACTGGTATATCTCAGCCCATTTGGAGATCCGGGTTCATGCTGGAAATCCATTCTTCTGAAAACAGTTCAGGAGCTTAATTTCCCGGACAGGATTGACAGAAAACGTTCTCCTGATGATCCCACCCAGCTTGAAACTTTTGCTCACGGTATTTTAAACCATATGCTTGTCCAGGGTCTTGAAAACGAATCAATACCGTCAAAAAATAAGGATAATACCATAAAAGCTTTTGAATCATTAAGTATTACAGATTTCAGAAAGGATAAAAAAAAGCTTCAATGGGTGAAAAACAGGCAGAAAAAACTCATAGGCTTGTACAGTGAACAACTCAAACGCAATGGGGTTTATCTCAATGCCTCGCCTTTTAGCTGGCTTGGGGTTTTATTCACCTGTGCTTATTACCCGGATCAGTATGAACTCAGGGACACATGCCAGGAATGGTTAAAAGGCGGAAGTATTGATCCTGATGAAGCAAAAGAGATTGGGATTAAGCTTGGTGATATTGGAACCCCGGATATGGGCAGTGATGGAATTAACGGACTTTGCAAAGAGCGAATTCTTGATTTTTGTAAACTTGCAGGATTTTTCCGGCCTTTTGTGTTTTGCTTTGACCAGACAGATGAATATGGGACAGATATTGTTCTTTCCAAAGCTTTAGGCTCGGTAATCCAGATTTTAAGGGATGACTGCTGGAATAACATGACTGTAATGACTGTAAACCAGCCGGTCTGGACTCATAATATCCGTCCCTGGCTTCAGGATGCACAGGCAGATCGTTTAAGCTCTGCACTTGAGCTTGAAGGACTTGATAAAAAACAGGCATTGGAGCTTATTGAACTTCGACTTGAAGGATGGGAAGATATTGAAGAAAAAAATATTGACAGTTTCTATGACCTGGAATGGATAGATTATTTATTTCAAAAAGACGAACAAATTGGAATTCGGGATTTTCTTAAAAAATGTGATAACAGGTGGCGGGTTTTAAAAGGTACTTCTCCCAATGCCTCATATTCCATAGAAGAGTATTATAACAAAGCTGTTGAAGACATAAAAACCCGCCAAAGACGGCTTGCATTTGATCCTGACATCTTGTTATGGCTGGTAAAAGAAGCTGGCAAAGGTCTTGAGGGACTGACCCCTGAAAAATACAGCACCCGGAAAAACTATTTTATCCTGGTCTGGAAATCAGATGAAATGCAATACTTTTTTGGATTTGAAGGCGGAACCCACTGGAAACGCTGGAAAGCTATTGTTAATGAAGCTGAACTCATAAACACTGAAACCCCCAAATCAAAATTCATTTTTATCAGAACACGGGAACTGAAAAAAATACCAGGTGAAAAATGGAAAATCGCAGAGCTTATAAACAATGCAAAGCAACAATATCTCTGTATAATATCTCTTACAAAAGATGAAACAGCAGAACTTTATGCAGGTTATGATCTTTACATTGATGCAGGGGAAGGAAATATTCCATTTAAACGCCATGAGATACTTGCATTTCTCAAGGAAAAACTTGATTTTTTCTGGGAAAAAATAAAAAAGCCTGTATCATGTACACAGAATAACAGGAAAAATCCTCCTGTAAAAAAAATAACAAAGGAGCTGATAGATGAAATCCGGGAGCTTGTACATAAGAATATTTTCCTGAGCGTAGATGATCTCATGGAAAAGCTGGACGGAAAAGTATCAAAAGAAACGGTTTATGAAATCCAGGAATATATCCCTGAAATTAGAATACATACACATCCCAATATGACGGTATTTCAATGGCAGAATCAATAAATGTATCTCAATTAAAATGTGCGTGCCTTGACCCCCAATGGAAAAAACAATGGATCCAGGGCAAAAGTCCGTCAACCATGAACTATGGCCCTCCGGGAACAACCCCGGTTTACGGGTCTATTTTTCATAAGATTGCTGAAAATTTTGTTAAATGGCTGACTGACCCTGATAATAAGGATAGAGATAACAAAGATAAAATTATTGGATTATCTGATGAATACAGCTTATGGCATAAAATGTATGAGAATTTTGCAGAAACAAAGCTGAACAAACTTATTCAAGATAATAAAATTGATTCTGTATATAATCTAAGCTGTTCTTTAAAAGCATTTTGCAGACAGGTAAATGAACTCCGTCAGCGAACATCAAATTTTTCATCCTGGCAGGATATTTTTCTCATACAGGAATTTTCCATTAATAATATCGGATTTAAAACAGAAAACAGCATCATTTTCATTTCCGGCCAGATTGATGCAGTCCGCACCCATCCAAAATACGGCCTGGAAATTATTGATTACAAACTTTCCCGCGGAACCAATATGAAACATGATTTACTCCAGCTTTCCATATATGCGGCATTATTGTCAAAAGCAAAACCGGGAATTACATTTCACGGGGTTCTCGAGTATTATGAACCTGAATTACATGAGGTTGAAGTATCTGCTGATGAACTGGAACAAATATTTACAGAAATAGTTTATCCTGTAATTAATGAGTTGTGTGATAATAACTCGGCTGATTACAATTCTAAAAAACATAAAATTAATAAAACCTCCAAACCTGATCTTGAAAATTTGGGTCCTAAATATTTGGATCCTAAATATTTGGATCTTGAAAATTCAGCTTCTTCAAATAGAGATTTAAGCAAAAAAATTGAAAAATGCTATGAATCTTTTAAACTCAAAGTAAGCATAATTGACAAAATCCAGGCTCCCCAGCTTGTCAGGTACAAGGCAAAACCGGCTCCGGGTGTCAAGGTTGTATCCCTTGCAAACAGGGCTGCGGATTTACAAGTTGCCCTTTCTTTGAGAGAACTGCCCATTATTGAACCTGCCAGAGGCTGTGTTCATATTGATATTCCAAAGGATAAACCTGACACTGTATTCTGGCAGGACATTATCAATCGTCCTGAATATAAAAATAATCAAAGCCCTGTCTCGTTTCCAGTGGGACTGGGCGTGGATAATACTTTGATAACAGCTGATCTGGCAGATGCCAACATGTGCCACGCCTTGATTGCAGGAGCTTCAGGAAGCGGGAAAAGCGAATTTTTAAAAAGCCTGGTAGCTTCGCTTATTGCAAAAAATAATCCTGAAACACTCAGGCTTTCCATTATTGACCCTAAAATTTTGACATTCGGCTCATTTTCCACTTGCCCTTTTCTAACCGGTCCTATTATCACAGATGTACTGTCTGCCATTCCCTGTCTTACCGAAGCTGTTGATGAAATGGAATCAAGGTATTATCAGCTTGGAACAGAAGGCTTTGAAAATCTCAATGCCCGTTTCCAGGCAGGAAAAAATGATATACCTTTTTATGTAATCGTATTTGATGAGTTTGCAGATCTTATTTTGGCAGGAAAGGAAGAAAAAAAGGAATTTGAAACCCTTGTTGCCAGACTTGCAGCAAAAGGACGTGCAGCAGGAATTCACCTGGTACTGACCACCCAGCGCCCTGACAGAACCATAGTAACAGGGCTGATAAAAGCAAACCTGCCCCTTAAAATCTGCTTCCGGGTTACAACCTCAGCCAATTCTCACATTATAATTGATAAAAACGGGGGGGAAGCTCTTTTAGGCAGGGGGGATTTGCTCTGCGACCGAGGCAGAGATGTGGAACGGGGGCAGTCGCCGTATATTACCCAGGAAGAGCTTTTGAAATTGGCAGGCAGGTGACAATTATTTTGTCCGGGTAAAAATTAACCACAAAACAGAATAATACCCACTGGCTTTTATGAAAACCGGGTAAAAAATACCCATATGTAGTATGTCTTATTCTATGTAATTTTTCAGGATTATAAATATAAATATCTTATTTATCAAGAAATAATAAGTTGGAATAGAATCTAAATAATAATTGGCACGGTCATTGCTTATGAATATTATCAGTTAAAAACAATAAAACAAATAAATACAACACAAACAAAAGGAGATTAAAAATGAAGAAAACTTTTATGGCATTGATTATTGCATTAACAATCGGATTTATTGGAACACAGGTATGGGCATGGGGAGGCGGATGCCCCATGGCAGGCAGTGGAGCAAAGGCTGCAAATGTAAGCCCTGAAGCATATCAGAAATTTATTGATGATACTGCAACACTCAGGCTTGATCTTGCTGCCAAAAATGGAGAGTATGATGCTGTTCTGGCTCAGGCCGATCCTGATCCAAACCAGGCAGGTCAGATTGCAAGGGAAATGGCAGAAATTCGTGCTAAAATTCAGGCCAAAGCAAAAGAAAACGGTTTACCTGCTATGGGCTGCGCTAAAGGTTTTGGAAAAGGTATGATGGGATGTAAGGGAAAAATGGGAATGGGCAAAGGCCATCATGGGAAAAAAATGGGCAAAGGCGGATGTCCTATGGCGCAACAACAATAATTATTAAAAAATTAATTAACATTCGTTGTACACCAAATCATAAATTTGTACACAATTGTAGAGACAAGGCATGCCTTGTCTCTACATTAATCATACACATAATCAACTGTGTACAAACTTGTGAAACGGTTTAGTCGGCGCAGGCCCCGTGCCTGCCCTTTGCAAATGTTAACTTTTTGTCAAATATCAGAAAAAAGGCTGAATAACCTCCCTTATCTTTCCTGTTTCCACAGCATCCAAAAATTCCTCACCAAGTTTTTTACTCATATCCACAGCTTTATACCAATAATTAATACGATCAGAATCCCTGCCTTCAAACCTGTAAAAATCCTTTCTGTCAGGAATCTTTTTATAAGGCAGTTTATCAAGAAATGCCGGGGAAGGGCATACAAGCAAAACATTATCCATATTTGAAGGACTTGGCCTGCGCCAGAAAACATTTTTATCAAGCCATCCCGGAACAACCCTGTCTGTATAATGGGGATAAAGGACAATGCCTTTATTCTTATTTAAAAAAGGAATATCCATATGATAATCAATTACCCCGCCGTCACGGTAAACACCAGGAAATGAGCCGGGAATATTATCTATGCCTGACATTACCAAAGGGATTGAGCCGGAAGCCAGAAGTGCAGGTTGAAGATTCTGCCTGTTAAGGGGAATTTTTACAATGGGAAAGGTATTCATATTTCCAAAAGGTGGAAAATCCCGTGAGTCGTAAAAAAGCGCTCTTTCAAAAAAGATTTTCAGACTTTTGCGATCAATAAAGTTAGCCATCATTGCCAGGATAAATCCTGAAAATAATTTTCTTTTATCATCTGCTGCTGTCAATCCTCTGCATCTGACAGCCATAAAATTGAGCCTTAAAAACGGATGATTCAATATCTCGGCCTGACCATCCCTGTCCATCAAAAGATCCAGAATTTTCCAGGCTTCCAGGCTGACTGTTTCAGGCAAAGGTTTGGATTCATAATACTGATGAATATAAGCCTTTTGAAATCGTTTAATAGCTGCCACAGGATCAAATTGCGAAGCTGCGGCAAAACGCCATGCTCCTGAAGATGAACCTAAAAGAAATAAAGGTTCTTTGCGGTCCTTAAACCATTGGGTAAAAAGAACACGGTCAATATGACCCAGGATCAGCCATTTCGGCCCTCCGGCAGCACCTGCCATTACTTTTACATCATTAGGCTTTAGCCCATTGGATTTTATATGTTCAAAAGCCTTTTTCCCGGCTTTAAAAACAAGATTATTGCTCATAAGTTTTCCTTTATGCCAGTTCTTCCAGTCTTCTCTTTATCATATTTGAAACAGATTTACTCAAAACCTGCTGTTTATCCAGTACATCCATGCAGTCTTCCTTATATAAGACAACAACCCTGGCAGGAGTCCGGGCTACAACATTTGCTGTTCTTTTTACATTTTGAATTAATGCAATTTCTCCTACAATATCGCCTTCTTTAAGAGTTGCAACAATTTTATCAGGGTTTTCATCCAGGGATATATCAAATTCCCCTTCTTCAATTATATATGCTTCCTGTGAATATTCACCCTGACGAATCAGGTATTCTCCTTTTAATAATTCTTTTTTATCAATAGAATGCATGGATTTATCATAATGCCCTTCTCCCAATGCTACAAATTTTACCCTGTCAACAAAACCTTTTAATTGTTCGGCCTGGGCACTCATTTCAACAGAAGCAGAGGCTGAACGATCCGATTCTTTTACATTTTGAAAGGCAGTGTCCTTTATTTTATTAATAAAATTATATGCACCCTCAATCTGGCAGGTCTGTTTGGCTGAAACCTTTGCAACCTTGTTAACAATTAAAGTTATTTCCGAAACATTATCAGCTACCTCATGGAAAACCTTATTTGTATTATTAAATTTTTCCATGCCTTCAGTTATTTTCAGGGATATTCCTTTAAGTAAGTCAGATATTTCCCCAGATGCTTTTGTCACCTGGTGAGATAAAGACCGGACTTCATCTGCTACTACTGCAAAGCCTTCACCTGCATCTCCGACCCTGGCAGCCTCAATAGCTGCATTTAAAGCCAGAATATTTGTCTGAAATGCCACATCATCTATTGATTGAACAATCCTTGAACTTTGCTCACTTGCTGATGTTATCTTTTCCATAAATCCGGCAAAGGCATCCATAAAAAGAGTTGTGTCTTCTGTTGATATTCTAATATTTTTCATTAATGCATCAGCAGTATTAACATCTTCAGCATTTTGATTGGTCATGGAAGCAATTTCTTTAAGATTGGACAGAATATCTTCCAGCAGATTAGCCTGTTCCGCAGTCCTGTCAGCCACTTTCTGACTCACAGATGATACATTAAGTGAAGCTTTTGTAACATGCTCTGTTGATTCAGCTAAGCCGTTAATGGCATTTTTCAAAGGCTTATTCATTTTACGGTCTGCAAACAGGATTAAAAAAAATGTAAGAATAAGTAAGAAAACAAAAAT
>JAUCGD010000823.1 GCA_030377945.1 Desulfobacterales bacterium HSG17
TACAAAGTTTTTTGTTAATCCCACAGGCAGGTTTGTTGTGGGAGGCCCCATGGGTGACTGTGGAGTTACCGGCAGAAAAATTATTGTTGATACCTATGGTGGACAGGGAAGCCATGGCGGAGGTTGTCACACTGTCCGAAAAAGAGCAAAAAAAATTTGAGAATATAATTTGCTATTCAAGTAATATTTTTAAGGTTGAATGTACAGGAACAGTAAACAGTTCTAAAGTAAAACTGGCGGCATGGGTAAAAAGAGAAAAACAAAAAGAGTCTGAAAAGTGGATATGCAGGATAATACAAATAGAGAGAGAATAATTGATGGCAGAAACTTTTTTACATCTTGAACTTGATAATAAAGGCATTAAAGCTAAAATTATTGAGCAGGGCAATAACAGTTTAATTAAAAACAGATGTCGTGTCTTGTTTAAAGATCTGCCTGAAGTAAAACTGGAACACAGTAAAACCTTAGAACTCTTTGATGCAGGAATGGATATGGTTGCCAAAGAGCTGGATCTTGCATCATGTTCAAAAGCAGTTATCTTTGTGTCTGATCTTTTGGTATCTTTTAGAAACCTTGAACTTCCTTTTAATTCAGAAAAAAAGATAAAACAAGTTCTGCCATTTGAACTTGAAAACTTATTACCCAATGATAATGAAACATATATTTCAGATTTTAATATGCTGGATTCACCAGTTGATTCTGCTATTAGTTCATCAGATAATTCAAGTTTGATTTTAAGTGCCTCTTTTTCTGAATCTCTAGTGGAAAAATATTTTTTAACACTTGATAATTATGGAATCAAACCTTTGATAATAGCACCTTGCGGCTATGCTGCAGCAATTGGGTTTTTACATGAGATATCCAGATTAAAAACAGGCAAAAAACTTGAATCAATGGCATTTATCCATGCCACTGATTTGGAAATCACTCTTGTTTTGATCAAGAATAAAAAGCCCTGCAGTGTACGTACAATTGCAAATTCCCATATATCTTCTGACAAGCTTGCCATAATGCTTGAGCAGACAATTATCGGGTTTAACCAGATAGCAGGGGAAGATACTTTTTTTGATATTGCTGTGTGTATGGATGGAGAGGTTCATAATGCTGACAAAATTTTATATGCGTTTGAGCCATCCCTTAAAAACCAAACACTTCAAATAGAGCAATTTGGATCATATTTAAAATTAGATTCCAATACAATGCTGCTCAATATTGTACCTGAAAAAACTGGGCATTTTCTGTTTAATTTTTGCCAGGGCAAGTATGGTACCCGCTCATTTTTTAAAATATATTTTTCACATATTGCCGCAAGTGCGGTACTT
>JAUCGD010000824.1 GCA_030377945.1 Desulfobacterales bacterium HSG17
GGCATATCCAGGGCAAGATGTGAATCTGAAAGCTTATATTTTTTTGGCTCCTGGCGGATAAAAATAATATCCTGAATACTGCCGAATTGATTGAGTGTTTCTGGCAAAACCCATTCCAGGGCTTGTGTTGGAAAATCAAGAAGCAGGTTTTTGAAATTATGGTCGTGGGATTCTTGTGTCATGTTAATTTTTCCTAAGTGCCTGTGCATAAATTCATTTACATTTTTTACCACAGATTACACAGATTTTCACAGATTAAAATCTTAATATATTTGTGTTAATCTGTGGTTCATTATTATTAAAACTGAGATAGCCTGACGAAATGTAATATTTACCATGAAAATACATTTTTAACCACAGATGGACACAGATAAACACAGATAAAAAAATTAATCCGTGTCCATCTGTGTTAATCCGTGGTTCTTTTCATTGTCGGGTGTGAGCTTCTTAAGGTTCATGAATGTTTATTCAGAATATTCATTCATGATCTGTATGAACTGATCAGGAGAATCTGTCAGAATGCTTTTTCTAAGCAGGGTCTTTAATATGGCCAGATTATTAATGCTGTTTATTTTTTTTGCAACAGTTCCGGGTACTGACTCAAACCGGACTTCGAGGTTTTCCAAAACAGATTGTCGAACTCCCTGCTGGACTCCCTGCCGGACTCCCTTATCTCTAATATATTGTGCAAGCATGACTGTCTCCTTATGTTCAATTAATTCATTATACAAACTCTCCCGCTCATCCTCGTTGATTTCAGCATAAACATCTATAAAATCAGTATATTTTTCAAATAACGCTAAATTTGTAAGTTGATATAAACCTTTGTAAGCCTCCCTGATAACTCGGCCCCGTTCTTCAGGTCTATAATTCATCTTTGGCAGCAGGATTCTTACAAGCGGATTATTTGAATTGTAATAATCCCTGGCATTATAGTCAAACAATTTAATCTTAACATATTCAAAATGTAGAAATGTCCGGTTATTAAAACTGCTGTGGAGTTCTTTATCAACATCTTTGCGCCATTTTACCCGGTCTGTAAACAATACTGTGGGGATTAAAAGAGCGTCAGGAAACAATTCTTTCATATCAGTTGTATAGTGCAGAAGTCTGTAAATTGAAAATTTATACTTCTCTTCCTGGAACTCAAGCAGCCATAAAAGAACCTGACGTTTCTCAAAATTGAATAAAATTGGCATATCCAGGGCAAGATGTGAATCTGAAAGCTTATATTTTTTTGGCTCCTGGCGGATAAAAATAATATCCTGAATACTGCCGAATTGATTGAGTGTTTCTGGCAAAACCCATTCCAGGGCTTGTG
>JAUCGD010000012.1 GCA_030377945.1 Desulfobacterales bacterium HSG17
CCAATTTTATTACAGGTAAATATGCTGAATCAAGCCTGGGCAGACTTATTGAAAAAGCAATCAAAACCATGCAATACCAGGTGAGTGATTTTAAAGTATATGCACCAAACAACAATGAACCTTCAGCCTTTATTGCACAGCCCCTGGTTCATGAAGGCAGGCTTGAACTTATGGTAGCTATGGAACTTTCCATTGATTCAATCAGCAGCTTAATGCACCAGAGGACAGGCATGGGAAAAACCGGTGAAACCTACCTTGTGGGCCAGGATAAGCTCATGCGCTCAAATTCTTTTCTTGATCCTGAAAATCATTCGCTTAAAGCATCTTTTGCCAATCCTGCAAAAGGCAGCGTGCAAACCAGGGCCAGTACCCAGGCCCTGGCTGGTAAAACAGACGAAAGAATTATAATAGATTATAATGGCAACCCGGTTCTTTCAGCTTACACACCCTTGAAAATCGGAGATTTAACATGGGCTTTAATTTCAGAGATTGACAAGGCCGAGGCTTTTTCAGCAGTCAACAAATTAAAGATTTTCATTGCATTGATTATGGCAGGGGTTTTAGTGCTGACCCTGGTGATCTCATTTCTCATTACCCGCTCAATTTCAAGGCCGATAACATATATTATCGAAGAACTGAATAAAGGTTCGGATCAACTGGCCTCTGCATCAAGTCAAATATCATCCTCCAGCCAGTCTCTTGCTGAAAATTCCTCGGAACAGGCAGCCTCTGTGGAGCAGTCTTCAGCTTCTCTTGAGCATATGCTTGCCACTACCAGGAAGGACTCGGAAAACGCAGGCAAGGCTGATAATTTTATGGCACAGGTTTACGAGGTTGTAAATAAAGCAAATGCCTCTGTGGAAAATCTGGGCCATTCCATGAAGGAAGTATCTGAAGCCAGTGAAAAAACATCAAAAATAATAAAAACTATTGATGAAATTGCATTTAAAACCAACCTGCTGGCCTTAAATGCAGCAGTTGAGGCAGCCCGCGCAGGTGAAGCCGGGGCCGGATTTGCAGTGGTAGCTGAAGAGGTAAGAAATCTGGCCATACAATCTGCCCAGGCAGCAAAAAATACTGCTGAACTGATACAGGGTACGGTTGATAAAATAGGACTTGGAACAACAGTGGTCAAAAGCACTCATATGACATTTCTGGAGGTTTCCTCCAGCTCGAAAATAGCAGGGTCTCTTTTTGATGAAATCGCTGTGGCTTACAAACAGCAGGTCACAGAACTGCAACAATTAAACCAGGCTGTTGGCGAGATTAACAATTCAACTCAGACCAACGCAGCCAGCGCAGAAGAAATGGCTTCAGTTTCAGAAGAGCTGAATGCACAGGCAGAGTACATGAAGGGAAATGTGAATGAGCTTGCAAAATTGATTAACGGTAATGAAAAAATGAAATACAGGGAGGTCTGATAATGGCGAAAATATTGATTATTGATGATGACAAAAATATCAGGGATATGCTCAGAATGCATCTGGAAGATGCAGGCCATAAAATTATAGAAGCTGAAACCGGACTGAAGGGAATTGAGGCTGTACGCCAGAATATTATTGATCTGATTATTACGGATATTATCATGCCGGACCAGGAAGGAATTACAACGATCAAATTCCTGATAGATAAATTTCCCAATATAAAAATTATTGCCATGTCCGGCGGAGGACATATTACAGCTGAAACCTATCTGGATATAGCAAAAAAATTCGGCGTAAAAAAGGCTTTTACAAAGCCATTTAAAATAAAAGAAATACTGGATGCTGTGCAGGAACTGCTGTGAATGAGAAAGGCGATCTGCCGGTAACCCGATAATCGTGTTCTTGTTCGTTCTCTTTGCTGGGTCCCAAGCTTGTATATTGAAAGAGACTGTTTGTAGTAACCGCTTTAGCGATTAAAAAATGAGCGCTAAAGCGCTCACTACAAACTTACAATCTCCTGCTTACAGAAAGAAGCAGAGCTTCCAAGACCAGGGTTCCCAAGCAGGAGTTTGGGAACCAGCAAAAGAGAAAAGGTTAAAGACAGCATCAGTTTTCTATATAACCCGGAGGTAACAAAATATGGAAGATACCACTCGGACAATCCTCATTATAGATGATGACGAAGATGTCAGTAGTACCCTGGAGGCCCTTTTATTACGCTATCAATATCACCTGGAATTTGCAGACAATGGTTTAACCGGCCTGGAATTGGCGGAAACAGTAAATCCAGACCTGATACTGCTTGATGTCATGATGCCGGGAATGGACGGATTTGAAGTTTGCAGGCGGCTTAAAGAAGATCAACTCACCCGTAAAATCCCTGTAATCATGATTACTGCACTGGATACCAAAGAAGACATGGTTAACGGGCTGGATGCGGGTGCTGATGATTTTATTCATAAGCCCTTTAACACTATTGTGCTTCGGGCCAGGATACGCTCAATGCTGAGAATAAAATCCCTGGTTGATGAACTGGAAAACAGCATTAAAAAGGAATACTATCTGTCAGATCTGGGAAGACTGGCCGGGGGTATTGCCCATGATCTTCGAAATGTCAGTTTTACTATATCAGGCTATACTGAACTTCTTTTAAATGATTTTGCAGACAAAAGCCAGGGAGCCAGATCCTGCCGAAAAATACTTGGTGCGGCCGCATTAATGGATCAGATTGTCAATGGTCTTGTAACTTATGCAGGTGATAAAAATTCTAGAAAAACCGTGCAGGATTTAAAACCCTTGATTAAAGGCTCATTCAATATTTTTATCAGGCAGCTGAAAATCGTTGAAATGGATGTTAACCTGGAAGATGTATCTAAAATTGAGTGCAATATCGGCGAGATCCATCAGATTTTTTTAAATCTTATTAAAAATGCCCTGGATGCCATGTACAAGGAAAACAAAAGAAAACTGAGCATTCGTTTATGGCAGGAAGCAAATGAAGTATTTGTTTCTGTTTCAGATACAGGCCCGGGAATTCCCCAGGATGTATTACCCCATATTTTTAAGGACCTTTTTACAACAAAACCCAAAGGGGAAGGAACCGGCATTGGCTTGGCAACAGTAAAAAAGATTATGGAATCACATAATGGCAAAATCAGTGTCAGCAGTGAAAAGGGAAAAGGAGCGAATTTTACCCTTTGTTTTCCTGCCTGGCAGGAAGATACGGAAAAAAGGTGTAAAAATGATAAATAACAGGAAATCAGGTATTGTTAAATTGAGCCTGTCAGGACGCATAACAACCGGATTTGTTATAGCAGTAGTTTTTATAATAATCCTGACATCTTATACCTATAACGCGATTGAAAGCAGCCAATCAACTTTAAAATCACTGGCAGATGAGAAAATTATAATTATTCATAAGACCGAAAAAATCCTCAGTGAATTTACAAAGGCACAGAAACTTTCCCAGGGAAAATCACTGGAAATCCTTAAAAATACTGAAAAGCTTCTTAAAAATATGTCAGCCGGGGTTAATAAAGATATTTTTGATTCACTGCAAAAGGCTGAAATAGAGAATGCACAAGCAGCAAAAATTACACTTTTCATATCCTTAATTGCAGCAGTTTTATGCCTGATACTGTGCAGATGGATTGTAAATTATCTGAATCGGCGTATTTGTTTTCTGGAAGAACAGGCTGATAAAATTGCTGAGGGACAAATTTCTGAAAATAAAGATGAAGATGAAGATGAAGATGAACTGAGCCGGGTCAGCAGATCATTGAAAAAAATCAGGACATCCTTTTTTGAAATAAGTCGGATTGTGGATTTAATGTCAGCCGGAGATTATGGACAGCGTCTTAAAAACCGCAGTTATGATGACAGAATGGTAGATGGTATTAACCGGATGTGTAATAATCTTTCAGATATTGTCATCCAGGCCAATGCCATATCGTCCGGTAATTATACTGCTGATATTACCCCGCGTTCTGAAAATGACGAGCTTGGAATTGCCATGCAGCGCATGACCAGGACTTTCAGGGAAATGGGACAGATTGTTGAGAAAGTTTCACAGGGAGATTTTTCACAGAAGATAAATAAAAAGGGTGAAAATGATCTGCTGGCAGAAAATTTCAACAGTATGCTCTATGTTCTGAGAGTCTTTTCTACGGAACTCAGCCGAGTAGCACTGGAGGTTGGAACCGAAGGAATACTGGGAGGCCAGGCCCGGATTGAAAATGTGTCAGGAGCATGGAAAGATTTGATAGAAAATGTCAATCTCATGGCCCGGAACCTGACAAACCAGGTTCGGGATATTGCCCAGGTAGCCGGTGCAGTTGCGAACGGCGATCTCAGCCGCAAAATCACCATTGAGGCAAGAGGCGAGATCCTTGATCTGAAAATTACCATTAACAGAATGGTTGACCGTTTAAATGCCTTTTCATCCGAAGTAACCCGCGTGGCAAAAGAAGTTGGAACAGAAGGCAGGTTAGGAGGCCAGGCACAAGTACGGGATGTATCAGGCACATGGCTTGACCTGACAAACAATGTGAATTTTATGGCTGAAAACCTGACAAACCAGGTGAGAAATATTGCCAGTGTTACAACTGCCGTTGCCAAAGGCGACCTGACCCGAAAAATAATAGTTGATGCCAATGGTGAAATCCTGGAACTGAAAAATACCATCAATACAATGGTTGACCGGCTAAACAGTTTCTCTTCCGAGGTAATTCGCGTGGCCCGTGAAGTCGGAACAGATGGAAAACTCGGGGGCCAGGCAGATGTTGAAGGGGTTTCCGGCATATGGCTCAGGCTTACGGATAATGTTAATACAATGGCTGACAATCTTACGGATCAGGTTCGCGGAATTATAATGGTTGTGACTGATGTTGCACAGGGCAGATTCAGCAGCAAATTTCAACTGGAAGCAAAAGGGGAAATTGCAGGACTGGTAAATACAATCAACAATATGACAGAAACCCTTTCTCTATTTGCCATCCAGGTAACCGATGTCGCGCATGACGTGGGTGTAAAAGGACTGCTTGGAAGACAGGCTGAGGTACCTAATGCAAAAGGGGCCTGGCGTGAACTGACAGATAACGTAAACCGGCTTGCTGATAATCTCACTGTCCAATTGCGGGCAATTGGCGAGGTTGCCACATCCGTCACCCAGGGAAATCTTGACCGGACAGTTGATGTTGCAGCACAGGGAGAAGTCGAACTGCTCAAAAACAATGTAAATATCATGATCGGCAATCTCAGGGAGACAACCAGGACCGGCACTGAACAAAACTGGTTAAATTCAAACCTTGCCAGGTTCAACAGGATGCTCCAGGAGCAAAAAGATATTAAAAACCTGGCTGATATGCTGCTTTCCGGTCTTGCAGAGATACTTCCGGTGCGACACAGCGTATTTTACCTTAATGATGATAAAGACGGAGAAGTGGTTTACAGTCTTTTTTCCAGTTACGGTTATCAGAAGCGCAAATTTCTGCCAAATCTGTTTCGGGAAGGCGAAGGACTCACAGGACAGTGTGCCAGGGAAAAAAAGAGAATTCTGGTGTCTCATGTACCTGAAGATTATATAAGGATTGGCTCCGGCCTTGGTGAAGCCGTTCCTCAAAATATCATCCTGGTCCCGGCCCAGTTTGACGATCAGGTACTGGCTGTTATTGAACTGGCCTCATTTGAAGAATTTGATGAAATCCAGTTGTCTTTTCTGGATCAGCTTGCAGAAAGCACAGCAATTGTAATAAACAGCATCGGCTCTGCCAGGCGCACTGAAAGACTGCTCATAGAATCCCAGTCCATGTCAGAGGAACTCCAGGAACAGCAGGAAGAGTTGAAAAGTGCCAACGAGGAACTGGAAGAGCAGACTCAAAAACTGGAAACTTCAAAGATGTCTGTTGAACAGCGGAACACAGAGCTGGAAAAAGCAAGGGAAGAGCTGAACGAACGGGCAATGGAGCTGGCACTTTCAAGCAAGTACAAATCCGAATTCCTGGCAAATATGAGCCATGAACTGAGGACCCCGTTAAACTCCATCCTGCTTCTTTCCGGGATGATGGCCAAAGGCCAGACAGGAGAACTTGATGAAGAACAGCTCAAGCATTCTCAAATAATACATGATGCAGGAAGCGAATTGTTGCAGCTTATTAATGAGATACTTGATCTTTCAAAGATTGAATCCGGTAAAATGCCTGTTCATCTGGATGAAATGGAGCTAAAAGATGTAACTGAAAATGCAAAACATATGTTTCTGCCTGTTGCAGCTGACCAGGGGCTGGAATTTTTCATACATATTGATGAAAATATGCCCCCTGTAATACGCACAGATCCTGACCGGGTACAGCAGGTAATACGCAATTTCCTGTCCAATGCTTTCAAGTTTACGGAGCATGGTTCAGTCAGGTTAATAATTCATTCCGTACACAAAGAAAATATTGACAGCATAATCGGTTCACAGGAGATCAGGGACAAGATCAGCAGCAGCAGCCATGACTTTTTTGCCATGTCAGTACAGGATACAGGAACCGGTATTCCCAAGGATAAAATGCACATGATCTTTGAGGCATTTCAGCAGGCTGACGGTTCCATCAGCCGCACAAAAGGCGGAACAGGCCTTGGCCTGTCCATTTCCCGTGAAATAGCCAATATACTCGGAGGTACCCTTGCCCTTTCCAGCAAAGAAGAAGAAGGCTCGGTTTTTACACTTATCCTGCCTGTGCATCCTAACCAGGAACTTGAAGATAGTTCGGAACAGGAAAATATAAAAAACCCTGAAACACGCGCACTTCCTGATTCACCAAAAATAATTCAGGAAAGGATTGAAGATGACCGTTTAAAAATTTCCGGAAAAGATGAGCGTGTATTGCTGGTTGTAGAAGATGATCCCCGCTTTGCAATAACTCTTATGGAACTGGGGAGAAAACATAAATTCAAGGTTATTCACGCCAACAGGGGCACTGACGGAATCAATCTGGCAGAACAATTTCTGCCGTGTGCAATTCTCCTGGATATCCAGCTTCCTGTCATGGACGGATGGACTGTCATGCGTCATCTCAAGAAAAATCCTGCAACCCGTCATATTCCGGTACATGTCATCTCAGTTGTGGCAGAGGAAAATTTCGGATACCGCCTGGGTGCTGTTCAATACCTGGTCAAACCGGTTAAGCCCAAAGAGCTGGAACAAACATTTTCCCTGATAGATGAACACCTGGAAAAAAAGATGCGGAAATTGCTTATTATTGAAGATAATGAAAATGAGCGGGAAGCGGTTAAAAAAATAATCGGCAACGGAGATGTGACTGTTACTGGTGTGGGAACCGGTAAAAAGGGTATTGAAGAACTCAAAACCGGGAATTATGACGCACTTGTTCTTGATCTGAGCCTGCCGGACATGAATGGATATGATGTACTGAAAACCATTTCCAAATCTCCTGAAATCAAACGTATTCCAACCATAATTTATACAGGGAAGGACCTGAGTATCCAGGATGAAAGAAAGCTTCGCAGGTATGCAGAAACAATTGTAATCAAAACAGCCGAATCACCCGGACGTCTCCTGGAAGAAACCACTATTTTTCTTCACAGGGTTCAGGCTGATATGGATGAAATGAGACAGAATCTTCTTGCTGAGATTGCCGGGGAAGACAAAACCCTGAAAAACAGGACTGTGCTGCTGGTAGATGACGACATTCGCAACGCATATGCACTTAACGCAATCATGGAACGTAAGGGCTTGAACGTAATAAATGCAGCCAACGGGCAGGAAGGGCTTGATATGCTGAAAGAGCATCCGGAAATTGATATTGTTCTAATGGATGTCATGATGCCTGTTATGGACGGGCTTGAAGCCATGCGCCGCATACGCTCCCTGGACAAACATGCAGAACTGCCCATTATTGCACTGACAGCAAAAGCCCTTAAAGAAGACCGTGACAATTGCCTGGAAGCCGGGGCTTCGGATTATATGAGCAAACCCCTTGACCATGATCAATTGCTGTCATTAATCCGGGTATGGTTATCAGCAAAAATAAATGGTGAAAAATGATCTCCGATGATCTGCTGGATAAACTGATAGAATCCATACGCGACACCTATGGCTATGATTTTCAAAATTACAGCCGGAACTATTTTGAACGCCGGATCAGGCAGCTTATGAAAAATACGGGAAAAAAAGAATTTGATGATTTTTTACACAGCATTGTTACAGATGTTGAATATTTCCGGGGACTGATTGAAAAACTCTCTATCAATGTAACATCCATGTTCCGCAATCCCGGATTATTCTGGTATCTGAGAAAAAAAGTACTTCCCATACTGGCAACATATCCTCATATCCGCATATGGTCGGCAGGAACAGCATCAGGCGAGGAAGCCTGGTCCCTGGCAATATTGCTCAGGGAAGAAAACCTGTATCACCGTTCCTTGATCTATGCCACTGACTTTAACCCGATAATCCTGAAACAGGCCGCAAAAGGAATTATCCCCCTGCATAAAATGGCCCGGTACACAGGCAATTATATTAAAACCGGCGGAAAAGAAGAGTTCTCTATATACTACCGTACCACCCGGAATAATGCCTTCCTGGATAAATCCCTGGCAAAAAATATAGTCTTTTCCACCCATGACCTTATAAAAGGAGGTATCTTCAACGAATTTCACCTGATACTGTGCAGGAATGTATTGATCTATTTCAATGAAATACTTACTGACAATGTTCTGAAATTAATGAGCCACAGTCTGGTTGAAAGGGGATATCTCTGCCTGGGCGACAAGGAGAGCATCCTGTTCAGAGGACCCGGATGTTGTTTCGAGGAAATCATCAGGGAATTCAGGGTCTATCGGAAAATCTAATTAACTGAAAAAAGCCGTGTTCGTAATCATGCCCTTGCTCTTGCCCTTGCCCTTGCTCGTGCTCGTGCTCGTGCTCTTAATCGAAAAAAGTTTTCGATTAAGAACAGAATTATAAGCATAGCTGGATAGCATTAAAAATGAGATTACGATTACGATTACGATTACGATTACGATAAAAATAATTTTGATTTTGGAAGGAGATATTTTATGCACTCAAACACACCTGAATCGCACCCACTCAGGGATGTAATTCTCATTGTGGATGACAACCCCAGGAACCTGTTTTCCATGAAAAAAGTATTGAGCAGCAAAAACAGGGAGATTGTTACAGCCGAATCCGGGCAGGCTGCCCTGATGTTTCTTATGAAACATCAGGTTTCCCTTATTATCATGGATGTCCAGATGCCTGAAATGGACGGTTTTGAAACGGTTCAGTTTATATTGCAGGATCAGCGCCATGCAGAAGTTCCCATCCTTTTTATTACGGCATTTTATCGTTCCGAAGATTATGTGAAATACGGTTTTGATGCCGGGGGGTATGACTACATAAGCAAACCGGTTGATGCCGAGCTTCTGTCTTCCAAAGTTAATGTTTTCCTCAAAATGAAGCGACGTCAGAAAGAATCTGAAAATATCTGCCGTCAATTAAGCAGGCATGCTGATGAATTAAGGCAGAAGAACAGGTATTTAACCGATATTCTCTCTTCCATGAGCCACGGCTTGATTATGGCGGATACAAAAGCAAGAATTAAAACCGTAAACAGGGCCGCATTATTTCTGCTGGGATACAATGAAAAAGAAGTAACCGGAAAAAACGTATCCCATATTTTTGAAGATGGAGATTTGATGATCCGGGATAATTTTTCACATAAAGAAAAGATTGCCGTAACACATGATGGTGAGAAAATTCCTGTGATAATATCAGCCTCGGTCATGAGAGATGAAGCAGGAAACAATTGCGGGACAGTCCTGGTAATAAGGGGAAAATGAAGTATAAGCCCCGATGGGGCTGAAATCGGAATTCCATGCAATTCGTTATTATATTTTAACATAGGAGACAACATATGACAGATCAGCAAAACAAAATATCCCTGGCAAAAATCAGCTCAGGTATTGCGGGGCTGGATGAAATCCTGGAAGGCGGTTTTCCTGTTGGACGCACGACTATTATCAACGGGGGGCATGGCAGCGGCAAGAGTTTAATAAGTTTGGAATTTCTTTATCGCAATGCCCTGAAAGGCAAAGCAGGTATTTATATCACATTTGAAGAAAAAGCCCTTCGGGTAAGGCAGAATGCCATGACTCTTGGATGGGATTTGCAGGTATTGGAAAATCAGGGCAATTTATATTTACTGGATATATTCATGAACCCAGAAACTGCAATTTCCGGTAATTTTAATCTTAAAGGAATGCTGGCAATGATTGAAGGGCTTACAAATCAAATGGATGCAAAACAGATTGTGCTTGACGGAATTGATTCTCTTTTGCGTTTTTTTAATGATACACAGCGAGAACGGAGTGAACTGGAAAATCTCGGTGCATGGCTTAACGAACGGGAACTGACTGCCATAATAACCGCCAAGAAATCGGAAAGCCTGAAACAAACGGAAAATTACGATTATCTTGATTTCATGGCTGACTGCGTAATCCATGCAGACCAGCGGATTGACGAGCAGATAAACACCCGCAGGATCAGAATTTCCAAATATCGGGGATCGAATTTCGGCAACAATGAATATCCGTTTGTTATCACTGAAGACGGGATAGGCATCATACCTGTTTCAAAATCAGGTCTCAACTTCATGGAAACGGGACAATATATTTCAAGCGGTCAACCCGGATTTGATGAAATACTGGGAGGCGGTTATCGGCGCGGTTCATGTGTATTGATTGCCGGGGGAAGCGGAGCCGGAAAATCCATTATTGCAGCCACTTTTACCCGCCATATATGCATGGCAGGAGAAAAAACTCTATATGTGAGCCTTGAAGAAGCCCGTGATTCTTTTATCGCCAATATGTTGAGCCCAGGCATTGATCTGAACCCTGCACTGAAAAACGGATCTATGAAATTTATTTCAAATATACCCGAATCCATGGGAGCTGAAGAACATCTGTTCAATTTGAATAAACACATTGAAACTTTTAAACCGGATCATTTTATTCTTGATGCCATATCTGCCTGTGCCCGCATGGGAACAGCTCAGGTTGGGTTTGACTTTCTTATCCGTCTTGCAGGTATATGTAAAAGAAAAGGGATTACATGTATTTATACCAGTCAGACAGACATTAGCAGCGGACTCAGTAATATGAGCGGTAATGACATATCCTCCCTGGTAGATTCCATGATCTTGCTCAACATGGCGGAAATCAGGGGGGAAATCAATCGCACCATGCTGGTTTTCAAATCCCGCGGCATGAAGCACTCAAACCAGTACAGGGAGTATTGTATCACTGATAATGGTATTCAGCTTCTGGAAGTGTATGTGGGAAAAGGCGGTGTTCTTACCGGAACGGAACGGCAGGAACAGGAGATAAAAGAAGAGACTGAACGCCGGCGCATGAAAAAAGAACTTGAACGGAAAAAGAGCGAACTTGCAATGAAAAAAACAGCCCTGGCTGCAAGCACATCTGCCCTGAATGCCGAGATGGATGTCCTTCGTGTGGAACTGGAGACCATGAAAATGGAAGGGGATTTATGGGAAAAGAGCCGCAGCCTCCGGGCAAAGATACGTGGACAGGAGATGATGATCCAGTCTCCGGAAGATGTAATGCAGGCAAAGAGTGAAAACACTGCTGCCGGGCTTGAATCCTTTCTTGAAACAGTTAATGCACCGGTATTCTGCTTAAACAGGGAACTCTGTTTTACTCAATGGAGCCAGTCCATGGAACAGATAACAGATTATGCTGAGGATGAAGTAATTGGCAAAAATCTGGATGATTTCATTCCGGCCAAGGCTAATGAATCTGTCATTGATGTTCTGGAAAATACAATAAACGGTATTGAAACATCTGCAAGTTTCAGGCTTTTGCTCAACTCCAAAAACGGAGAAACGGCAGCATTACTTTTAAATTCATCTGCCAGGCGGAATAATGAAGGAAAAATCACAGGGGCAATATGCGTTGGCCAGGACATCACAAATTTGCAAAACAGGAATGAAGAAATTCGGTAATGAAGGAGGTGATAAATGGAATCAGCAGACACTTGTACTCCCAACATAATTAAATGCTCCAAAAATATTGAATATGATCTTCAGCTCTTTATTGCAGGAAAAGATCCGGTCTCGGTACAGGCACTTAAAAATATTCAAATGATATGTGAAAAACATTTAAAAGGAAGTTATCAGCTTCAGGTGACTGACATAGTAAAGGACTTCCAGGAAGCCGTGAAAAACAGGGTAATGATAACACCCATGTTAATTATGAAGTTGGATTCTGCAAGAGTAACCATTATCGGCAACCTGAATGATACCCAAAAAGTACTGACAGAACTGGGAGTGGAAGAATAACCCCGGCAAAAAATTTAAATTTCCTATACAATTAAAAAGGAAATAATAATATGACTATTGCTGAACCAACACATAAAGAACCGGAAGAACGGATTCCTGCATTTGAGGAAACCCAGGAAAGCTATAAGCGTATTGTTAATAAAACTAAGTCCGGGCTTATGATTGTTGATAAAAATGGCATTGTGCAATTTGCCAACCCTTCCATGAAATCCCTTTTAAGCTTTTACGGGGAGCTGCCGGGCAATCAGTTTGGGATTCCCCTGACTAGTAATTCACAAACCGAAGTCAGGACAGTGCTGGAAGACGGAAGCCTTGGCAATGCTGAAATGGATGTAACAGAAATAACATGGGAAAATGAACAATGCTATCTTGTAATGCTTCATGATATCACAGATCAGAAGAAAGCAGAAATCGCCCTGGAGCTGGAACGAGCCTCCCTTGCCAAACGTGTGGAAGAACGAACAAGAGAACTATCCGCAGCAAATGCCAAACTGGAAAGAACCGCACGTCTCAAAGACGAATTCCTGGCTAATATGAGCCATGAACTACGCACACCGCTGACATCCATACTGGGCATGACCGAGGCACTCCAGGAGCAGGTTTTCGGACCAATGAATGAAAAAGAACTTAGTTCTTTAAACAGAATTGAGCAAAGCGGCAGGCACCTTCTCAATTTGATAAACGATATACTGGATCTATCCAAAATAGAAGCCGGAAAAATCGAACTGGACATGACCCGGATTTCAGTTGAAGCAATATGCCGGACATGCATAAACATGATAAAACAGCAGACACATAAAAAAAGGATTAAATTGAATGTCTCAATTGACAAAAACCTGAAATATATTCGGGCAGACATGCTGCGTCTAAAACAGATCCTGGTGAACCTTCTCAACAATGCGGTTAAATTCACGCCCGAAGAAGGTGAGATCAACCTTAATGCAGATGAAAAAAGCACCCTTGGAACTATTGAATTTACCGTGCAGGATACAGGTATCGGAATCCCTGAAAAGGATATGGAAACTTTATTTCAACCTTTTGTGCAGGTTGACGGCAGCAAATCCCGCCATCATGAAGGCACGGGCCTTGGGCTTTCACTTGTATCCCGACTGACAGAGATGCACGGAGGCAGCGTATCATTAATCAGCAAGATGGGACAGGGCAGCCAATTTACTGTTTCTTTACCACTGGATAGTGTCCCCCAAAATGAAAAAAAACAGATAACTGTGGAAAATCCACAGGCGTCTTCAAATATCTCATGTATCAAAAATACAACAATCCTCCTGACTGATGATAATCAATCCAATATTGAGACACTGGGAAACTATTTATCAGCTAAAGGCTGCCAGGTCATCACTGCCGGTGACGGATACCAGGCTTTGCAGCAGGCAAAAGAAAAAAACCCCGATATTATCCTCATGGATATACAGATGCCGGGAATGGACGGCATGAAAGCAACACGGAGAATTCGGGCAGACAAAAACCTGAAACATATCCCTGTCATAGCCCTGACAGCACTGGCCATGCCCGATGACCGTGAACAATGTATAAAAGCCGGTGCAAATGAATACATGGCCAAACCTGTCAAATTAAAAAAACTGGTTGAGATGATAGAGAAATTATTAAAAACGGAGAGAAAACAGAAATAACCGCATCAAGCCGGAATAAGTACCTACGCAAAAAGTCTGTTACATTTTTAACCACAGATTACACAGATTTTCACAGATTAAAATCTTAACATATCTGTGTTGATCTGTGTAATCTGTGGTTCATTAATATTGTAACATGATAACGTGTATGTCATAAAATTTTGATGAGGTACTTATATGCTGAAAAAAGAGCAAAAATATAAAATATTATAAGGTATTCAAAATGGAAAAAAAACCAACATATCAGGAATTGGAACAACGGGTTAAAGAATTGGAAAACAAAGCCATCAATTGTGACCAATTAACAGGGAAAATGGAAACAATTTTTGATTTTTCTCTGGATATGATCTGTTCCGGTAATTTGGATGGTTATTTTACCAGGACAAATCCCTCTTTTGAGAGAATACTCGGTTATAATAAAAAAGAGCTTCTTGAAAACCCTTTCCTCTTTTTCGTGCATGATGAAGACGTAGAAAAAACAAAAAAGGCTTTGGCTGAAGCAGTAAATGGAAAAAAAGAACTCTTTGTTGAGAACAGGTACAAGTGTATTGACGGTTCATGCAAATGGATAGAATGGAAAGTGCTGGTAAAAGCTCAAGAAAACAGATTTATTGCTGTCGGCCGGGACATCACCGAACGCAGGCAGGCTGATGAATTGCTGTTAAAGAGTGAAGAACGTTTTAAGCATCTCCTGAACTCAGTTGATAATGTGATCTGGGCAGCCACATTAGATGGCTCTATGTTATACATCAATAAGGCGGTTGAACAGATCTACGGCAGAACTGTCAGCGAATTCATGGAAAATAGTAACATGTGGTATGAGGTCATTCATCCCGGGGACCGGGAAAGAGTGATAAAAAAGTCAAGGGAATTGTTCAATTTGGGAAAAAGCGTCAATGAGTACCGCATCCTGCGGCCCGATGGTGAAATTAGATGGCTGTACGACAAAAAAAATGTTGTATTGGACAAACAGGGAAATCCTATTCAGATAGGCGGCATAGCTACGGATATCACGGAAAAAGTTCTTTCTGAAAAAAAGCTTGCAGAATCTATTAGTGACTTGAAATTATCCAACGAACAGTCGATAGCTTACGCAAGGGATCTCCGCAAAGAAAATGAAGAACGCAAACGTGCAGAGAATGATCTGAAGAATGAGATAAGAGAACATATGGAGACAAAAAACTTTCTTGACCGCATTATAGAACAGTCTCCCCTGGCTACCTGGATTGCAGACAGCAAAGGAACCCTGATTCGAACCAATAAGGCAGAACGGGACCTTATGAATATACGAGATGAGGAAGTAGTTGGTAAGTATAACATATTTGAAGATAATATTATAAAAAGCCAGGGGGTTATACCCTTAGTCAGGAAAGCTTTTGAAGGAGAGCCTGTCAATTTCCACCTTAAATGGAATGGTAAGAATTATACTTCCCTTGATATTGAAAAATTACGCAATCTAATGCTTGATATCACCATGTACCCCATATTCGATGCTTCGCGCAAAATTTCAAATGTTGTGATACAGCAGTCTGATATTACTGAAACCGACAAAGCTAACAGAGAACGTCTCAAAGCGGAACAGGGATTAAATAGACTAGCCGCAGAACTGGCGCTGCTGATTGATACTGCCAATGCGCCCATATTCGGTGTGGATTACCACGGCAATATCAACGAGTGGAACCAGTGTGCTGAAAAAATTACCGGGTTCAGCAAAAAAGAAGTTAAAGGCAAAAATATGGTCTCCGAGTATATCACCATCGATTATAGAAAATCGGTAAGCCTTGTCCTGGACAGGGCAATAAAAGGCAAAGAAACATCCAATTACGAATTCCCGATTTTCACTAAATCCGGGAAACGTCTGATGGTGCTTTTAAACGCCAATACAAGACGAGATTCCCAGGGCAATGCCATAGGCGTTATCGGGGTGGGTCAAGACATAACCGAGCTGAATGATTATAGGGAAAATCTGGAAAACCTTGTAGAACAAGGAACAAAAGAATTGCGAATCACCAATGCCGAACTTGCCCGTGCCAACCGCCTGAAAGATGAATTCCTGGCTAATATGAGCCATGAACTCCGTACACCCCTTACAGCTATTCTGGGCATGTCCGAGGCCCTTCTTGAACAGGTTTACGGCCCCCTGAATGAAAAACAGGCTAATTCACTCAGCCGCGTTGAAAGCAGCGGGCAGCATCTTCTTAACCTTATTAACGACATCCTGGATCTGTCAAAAATTGAAGCAGGTAAAATGGATCTGGAAATCAGCAGGATTTCCGTTGAATCCGTGTGCAGGGCAAGTCTGCGAATGATAGAAGACAGTGCGCAAAAGAAAAACCAAAAACTAAGTCTGAGCATTGACAGCAGATTACAGCATATCATGGCTGACATGCTGCGCTTAAAACAGATACTTGTCAACCTGTTAATTAATGCTGTCAAATTCACCCCGGAGGGTAAAAAAATAAGTCTTGAAGTAAATTGCGACCCTGGTGAAAACATTGTCGAATTTGCTGTCCTGGATACGGGAATCGGTATTTCAAGAGAAAATATGAAAAAACTGTTTAAACCCTTTGTTCAGTTGGATGGCAGTTTCAAACGGAAACAGGAGGGTACTGGATTGGGACTGGCCCTTGTGTATAAACTGGCTGAAATGCACGGCGGCAGCGTAAAAGTAGAAAGCGAGGAAGGTAGATACAGCCGGTTTGCCGTAATGCTGCCCTGGCATAATAACAAAAACCTTCAAAATTTTGAAAATCCCGGGGGTCTTGTAAAACGTGCCAGGATACTGATGGCAGACGACAATATTGCTAATATCGAAACCATTTCCGACTATTTAAAAACAAAATTATATGATGTATTGCTTGTCTATGACGGAGCCGAAGCAGTAAATCTGACCATTAAAGAAAAACCTGATTTGATCCTTATGGACATCCAGATGCCTGTTATGGACGGCATGGAAGCTATAAAATCAATCAGGAAATGGGAAAATGATAAAAACCATGAAACCGCATATAAAAAAATTCCGATAATTGCCCTGACAGCACTTGCCATGCCCGGAGACCGGGAACAATGCCTTGAGGTCGGTGCTGATGATTATATCAGCAAGCCTTTTGGATTGAAAAATCTGGTCAAAAGGATAGAGGAATTGCTGAACCGCAATGATTTAACGGCCGCAGAGAAACATGAAATTGCACAGACATAGAGACAAACGCCGTGCGTCTCAATAACAGAGCAATAAACTATAAAAGGAAAAAGAACCGGATGAATCATATAAAAGCAATAATAGGAATCCTGGCAGCGATTGTGTTTTACTGCGGGCCTTTGGACATAATGGCCGTGGCTTCCGTTAAATCCGAACTGCAATTTGACCATCAGCTGAACACTAAGGGAATGGTGTTTAACGGCGGATTTATACAGGATATAGATGGTTTTATCTGGATAGCCACCCAAAGCGGGTTAATCAAATATAACGGATATGATGTAAAAAAATATACTGCCGGCCCTGATTCCGTTTCATCCGACTATATCTATGATATCCATGAAGACAGGGAAGGTTTTATCTGGATAACCACTCCCTTGGGCCTGAACAGGTATGACAAGGAAACCGATACCTTTGCCATCTACAAACATGATCCGGAAAATACCGGCAGTATAAGTCATAATGTGTTTAACTGGACAAACCAGGCAATTGCAGAAGATAAGGATGGGAATCTATGGTTTGGTACACTGAAGGGTTTGAATAAATATAACAAAAAAACCAAAACTTTTACCAGGCATCTGAATGATCCCACTAATCCGCACAGCTTGAGCACTAACAATATCTGGTCATTATTAATTGACAGAAAAGGGTTTCTGTGGATCGGGTCAGATAAAGGACTTGACTGTTTTGATAAGACTTCTGGGAAATTCATCCATTATAAACATGATCCTGGAAATACAGGAAGCCTGAGCGATAACAGGATTATTTCAATTCATGAAGACAGAAGCGGCGTTATCTGGCTGGGAACTCAAAACAGCGGGTTGAAACGATTTGACAAAACTTCCGGGAGCTTTACCTGTTATGTAAATGAGAAGAATAATCCTTACAGCATAAGTGATAACAGCGTATTTTCAATCTGCGAGTTAAAAAACGGTGAACTGTGGATTACTCACGGTATCAGGGGAAACGGCCTTGATGTATTCGATCCCCGGGGTGAAACTTTTGTTAATTATCGGCATAGTCCTGGTGATCCGACCAGCCTGTCCTTTGAGTATATAATGGCAGTATATGAAGACCGTACAGGTATCATCTGGATAGTAAACTTCAATGGAAAGCTGGATAAGTCAGATAAAAAAAGCCGGAAATTCAAACTATACCAAAATGAGCCGGGTAATGATAACAGCCTGGGAAATAATATGGTAAGTGTGGCTATTAAAGACAGGGATGGATTTGTCTGGATCGGATTTGGATCAGGGGAGCTTGACAGGTATGATCCCAAAGCAGGTACATATCAGCATTATAAACATGATCCGTCTGATCCGGAAAACCTGATAAATAATATGAAAGTTATCACAGGGATGCTTGAAGACAGTGAAGGAAATTTATGGATTTTGGGCAACAATTTATGCTTATTTGACAGGGAAAACGGCAAATGTATAAAGAGTTATTCTCTGGACTGCCATGACGGCTCATCTCTTATCGAAGACAAAAATAATCCTGATACACTTTGGTTTGCCACAAACCTGGGCGGACTTGCCAAATTTGATAAGAGTACTGAGAAAATTACATATTACAAACATGATCCTGATGTTCCCGAAAGTATTGCAAATAACGTAATTTGGCAGATATTTCAGGATAATGACGGAACAATATGGGTTCCTACATTTGGCGGGGGCCTTGACAGGTTTGATCCGAAATCAGGAAAAGTTATTGCACATTATGACCATGATCCTGCTAATCCCGCAAGTATCGGTTCCAATACGCTTAATCATGTATATGAAGATTCAACAGGTGTCATCTGGGTCGGGACTGCCGGAGGCGGGCTGAACAGGTTAGATAAAGATCAAACATTCAAACGCTATACAGAAACAAACGGATTTTTGACGAATAATGTGCAGAGCATAATTGAAGACAATAATAATTCTCTCTGGCTGGGAACGAAAATCGGGCTGATAAGATTTGATCTGGAAAACAAAACCTCGAAATTATATACTAAAGACGACGGATTGCAGGGCAATGAATTCTGGGAATATCCTCTTCTGAAAACAGATGATGGCGAGATATGGGTGTTTGGCGGTAACGGTGCAAACAGTTTTTATCCTGACAAATTGCAAGATAATCCGCACATTCCCCCTGTTGTCATGACTTCATTAACACAGGGCAATGAAAAAATTATATTGAACAAATCTCCTGAAAAAGTAAGGGAAATCGCCCTGGACTGGCAGCAGAATTTTTTCGAATTCGAGTATGCCGCAATTAACTATACAAATCCCGGTAAAAATCATTACAAATATAAACTGGAAGGTTTTGACAGGGACTGGTTCGATGCAGGAACAAGGCGATTTGGCAGATACTCGAATCTTCCGGACGGCAATTACACACTTAAAATTATCGGATCAAATAATGACGGAGTCTGGAACATGGAGGGCATCTCCGTAAAAGTAACTGTTTCTCCACCGATCTGGAAAACATGGTGGTTTTATTCATTATGCGCTGCTTGCTTATCAGTTTTATTCCTGATGATCTATCAATTTAAAACCAGGCAGTTATATAATGAAAGAAAAGCTGCAATAAAGATCAGGGAAAGCGAAGAAAAATATCGGATTCTTGTTGAGAATCAGACAGACCTGATCGTAAAAGTGAATATTGACGGAAGGTTCCAGTTTGTCAGCACCTCCTACTGCATATTTTTTAATAAAACGGAAGATGAGTTGATTGGAAAAACATTCATGCCCCTGGTACACGAAGATGATCAAGAAGATACAGCCAGGAAAATGAAAAAGTTATATCAGGCACCGCATACTGTATATCTTGAACAGCGTGCTATGACAAAAGAAGGCTGGAGATGGCTGGGGTGGCAGGATACGGCTGTTCTTGACAATGACGGAAATGTAACGGCTGTCATTGGCGTGGGGCGAGACATTCATAAACGCATACTGGCGGAAAATGCCTTGATAGAACATAAACAAAACCTTGAAAAGAGTGTCAGTAAGCGAACATCTGACCTGCGTATCGCAAATACTGAACTTATTCGTGCCAACCGCCTGAAAGATGAATTCCTGGCAAACATGAGCCATGAACTCCGCACTCCCCTTACAGCTATCCTGGGCATGTCCGAAGCCCTTCTTGAACAGGTTTACGGCCCCCTGAATGAAAAACAGGCCAGGTCACTCCTTCGCGTTGAAAGCAGCGGAAAGCATCTTCTTAACCTGATTAACGACATCCTGGATCTGTCAAAAGTAGAAGCAGGAAAAATGGAATTGACAATTGAACTGATTTCCGTGGAGGCCGTATGCCAGGCAAGCCTGCAAATGATAAAAGAAATTGCTCAAAAGAAAAATCAAAAAATAAATCTAAGCATTGACAGCAGATTTCAGCATATCCGGGCTGACGTGCTGCGCATAAAACAGATACTTGTTAACCTTTTAATGAATGCCGTCAAATTCACTCCTGAAGGCGGAAAAATCGGTCTTGAAGTAAATTGTGAACCGGAACAGGACATGATGGAATTTGCAGTATGGGATACAGGTATAGGTATTTCTAAGAAAAATATAAAAAAAATGTTTCAACCCTTTGTACAGATAGACGGCAGTTTTACACGAGAACAGGGTGGAACCGGACTGGGACTGGCCCTTGTGTCTAAACTGGCTGAATTGCACGGCGGAAGTGTAAAAGTTGAAAGTGAGGAAGGCAGGCACAGCCGATTTTCTGTTAAGCTGCCCTGGCATCCTGAAGAAGCTGAAAACGATAAAAACCTTCAGAGTTTAAAAAATGACAAAAATCTCCAGAGTTTTAAAAATCCCGGAATTCTTGTAAAACGAGCCAGGATACTGATGGCAGACGATAATATTGCCAACATTGAAACAATTGCCGCATATTTAAGTGCAAAGTCATATGAAGTATTTATAACATATGACGGAGCCGAAGCACTAAAGCAGACCATCAAAGAAAAACCGGATTTGATCCTTATGGACATCCAGATGCCGGTCATGGACGGCCTGGAAGCAATAAGATCAATCAGGAAATGGGAAAAGAATGAAAATCATGAAGCCGGTGCTGAAAGAATGCCGATTATCGCCCTGACAGCACTTGCCATGCCCGGAGACCGGGAACAATGCATTGAAGCCGGTGCTGATCACTACATGAGTAAACCTGTGAGGTTGAAAGAATTGAATAAGATGATTGAGAATATGCTGCCTGATAATTGCAAAAACAAAAGGAATGCAAAATGAATCACTACACCCCAAACATATTTGCAGCAAAAAAGCCCCATCGGGGCGTCATATTTGCAGCAAATCAAAAACAGATACCGATTAAGCCCCATCGGGGCGTCATATTTGCAGCAAATCAAAAACAGATACCAATTAAGCCCCATCGGGGCGTCATATTTGTAGCATTTGATGCATCTGGTTGTGAATGGAAATTATCATCATAAGGGAGGAACATGAAATGAAAACAATTTTACATGTAAACTTGATCTTGATCAGTATTGCATTTATAATTCTTGTATCATTTTTTAACGGATTTGCAGCCGACAAAAAAGAATACCCGATATCACCCCCTGAACAAATTGCCAAAAAATGGCGTATCGGTTACCTGGAAGGCGGTTCGCATTTTATTTATCAGAAGTTTTTTATCGAACTGATAAATTCGCTTGCCGATCTTGGCTGGATTGAACCGATTGACATTCCCCCCCAGGAAAATGATGAAGATACCGAAGCTTTATGGAACTGGCTGAGCGCCAATGCTAAAAGCAAATATCTTCAATTTGGAGCTGATGCCAGGTATTCAAATAACTGGGATAAAGATCAGCAAAAAAAAACCCGAAAAATTCTTCTCAAAAAACTGAAACAGGACAGGGATATTGATCTGATAATTGCCATAGGAACCTGGGCCGGGAAGGACCTGGCAAATAATGAACACTCAGTGCCTTCAATTATCTGTATATCAGCTGATGCGCTTAGAGCCGGAATTATAAAAAGCGTGAAAGATTCAGGATATGACCACATATACGCCCAGGTTGATACCGAGCGATTTGAAAGACAGATCAGGGCATTTCATGATATAATCGGATTCAAGAGGCTGGGAGTTGCTTATGAAGACAGCAGGGATGGCAGGAGTTATGCCGGAATTGCATATATTGAAAAGGTGGCTGATGAACGGAATTTTGAAATCATAACATGCCATACAAGACATGAAACATCAGATAAAACATTGGCTGAGGCCAGTGTACTGCAATGCACTGAAATACTCGCTCCCAAAATTGACGCTTTCTACATCATCCCAGGGAACGGAGTGACATCCCGTACCCTCCCCCTGGTTCTCAATACCATGAATGCTCACAGGATTCCCACGTTTTCCCAGATTACTTCAAGAGAGGTCAGGCAGGGCGTACTTTTAAGTGTCAGCTCGGATATCAGAGTTCAGGCACAACGTGGTGCAGAAACAATCGCCAAAGTCCTTAACGGAGCAAAACCGCGTGATCTGGATCAGACATTTGAAGAACCCGTAAAAATTCTTTTCAACAAGGCCACAGCCAGAAAAATCGGTATAAAAAAAGATACCTATCGCCTGCTGTCAGACATGGCTGATGAAGTTTATGGTGACATACTTCCCCCTGAAAAAATCACCAAAAAATGGCGTATCGGTTACCTGGAAGGCGGTTCATGGAAAGATTATAAGGGCAGTTTGATTGCCACTGTCAGAGCGCTTGCCAGGCTTGGCTGGATCGAACCGGCTGCCATTCCCCGGCAGGAAAATAATGATGATACTGCCAAACTATGGGCATGGCTTTCCCTTAATATTAAAAGCAAGTATATTGAATTTGTCGAGAATGCCTGGTATTCAAGCAACTGGGATAAGGAAACGCGGAAAAATACGAAAAATATTCTCCTAAAAAGACTGAATGAAAAAGGCGATATTGATCTGATGCTGGCTATGGGAACCTGGGCCGGGCTGGATCTGGCCAATAATGAACATTCGGTCCCCACAATTGTCGGTTCAACAAGTGATCCGGTGGCCGCCTGCATAATAAAAAGCCCTGAAAATTCAGGTTATGATCATATTCATGCGCGTGTTGATCCCACGCGCGATGAAAGACAAATCCGTGCATTTCATGATGTGATCGGATTTAAAAAACTGGGGGTGTCCTTTAATGACACCGAGACGGGCCGGAGTTATGCTGCAATAAACCCAATAAAAAAGGTTGCCGGGGAGCGCGGATTTGAATTGGTGCCATGTTATATCGGCCAAACTGATGCTCCGGAAGCTGCTGCCGAAACATTTAACTGCACAAAAGAGCTTGCACCCAAAATAGATTCTTATTTTGTCTATTCCAGCAACAATATTACAATAAAAAACGTATCCGGAATTCTTGAAGTTCTTGCTGAATACAAAATTCCTTCATTTTCTCAAAACCCCGACCTTGTTAAATCAGGAATCCTCATCAGTGTTGCTCAACCGAACTTCAATGGTGTGGGAAAGTTTTATGCCGAGATAATTGCCATGATAATAAATGGAGAAAAACCCGGTGATTTGAACCAGGTGTATGAAGAATTCGTCAAAATAACCTTTAATGCGGATACTGCAATTAAAATCGGCATAAAGCCCGATCTGTTCAACCTGCTCTCAGACACGGCCGAAGATGTGTATGGAAAGGAACACCGGCATGAAGCTGAAACTGGAAAATAAATTTCTGATACCTGTAATAGCACTGATTGTGGCCGGGATGTCCGTATCAATATTTATCTCCTTTGCCATGTCCCATAATGCTATTAAGGATCTGAGCAGGGACCAACTGCTCAAGGTTGCAGATTCGGGAGTAAAACATCTGGCCTCATGGATAAAAATAATCAAAATGGATATGGCGCGTCTAAGCGATCAGAGCTATTTTACAATAGCGGTGCGTGACACATTTATAGGAAGGACATCCCGAAAAACAGTTGATATATATTTGAAGAACGCAAAAAAGGCGCATGAGTGTTATAAATCTCTTAACCTGGCTGATATAAATGGCAAGATTGTTTCATCTTCTTCCCAAAACAACAATAAAGTGATTAAAGACCGATTGTTTTTCCGGGAATCAATAAAAGGAGAAACATTTTTAAGCGATGCTTACCCGGACAGGGTAAGCAGTACCCCTGTTTTTGTTGTGTCGGTTCCTGTAAAGAGTAATGATGAAGTCACAGGTGTTTTATTCGCTATTGTCGATATCGGATATTTCAGCAGGGAATATATTGACAAGACGAAAGTGGGACAAAAAGGACATGCTTTTTTGATCAGCAGGGCAAAAACTGCAATCAGCAATACAGGCAGATCAGTGAATTTCAAACCTGAGAATAAAGAGTTCCTGAATTGTCTGGAAAGTAAAATCTGGCAGGATGGTGTTTTCAGTTGTACTGTTGAAAATAATGAAAAATTCATTGCACTGGCACTGGAGCATGAGACCGGTTGGAGAATCGCTGTTTCTGTCGATCATTCAGATATTCTGAAGCCTGTACACCAGCTAGGCTTCATCAATTTCGCCATTGCCGGCTCTATGATCGTTTTTCTTGCCATTACAATACGGTTTATAGTGAAAACAATAACAAGTCCCATATCAAAGCTGAAAAAAGGCGTAATTACTATTGGCAAAGGAAATCTTGATTATAGAATAAATGTTGAAACACAGGATGAAATCGGGGAACTGACACGGGCTTTCAATGAGATGGCGGACAGGCGCAAACAGGCAGAAGAATTGTTGTTTGCATCCCTTGCTGAAAAAGAAATCCTTTTCAAAGAGCTTCATCACCGTGTGAAAAATAACCTGGAGGTGATTTCCGGTCTCCATTACCTGCAATCCGCCAGCATAGATGATGCCCGTACCAAAGAACTTTTCATGGAAAGTGAAAAACGTGTCAAATCCATTGGAATGATCCATGAAAAACTTTATAAGTACAGGAACCTGACAGGAGTTGATTTTGCAGATTATCTAGATGATCTGACTGATAATTTGATGCAGGCATACGCTGCAAGGACAGGGCCTGTACATATTGATATCAAAGCCGGAAACATTTTTTTTGAACTTGAAACCGCGGTTCCGTGCGGGCTGATAATCGTTGAACTTGTCAGCAACGCCATGAAATATGCGTTTCCGCGTAATTTCATGTCTGCCGGTAAAGCGCCTGAAATCCATATTGCCCTGACTCGCAGTCATCAGGATAATTACACCCTTATTGTCAGTGATAACGGAATCGGTTTTCCTGATGATATTGATTATCAAAATACCGAATCCCTGGGCATGCAGCTTGTTAACATGCTGGCAAGCCAACTGGAAGGGGGGACCAGCATGACAACAGGGCAGGGAACGACTTTTAAAATCAATTTTACGAAAATCATGTATAAGAAAAGATTATAAAAAACGATTGCTGCAAAGACCGGGCAGAAAGGATAAACACATGGCAACAGTAAAAATACTGCTGGTTGAAGATGAAATGATAATAGCGCAAAAAATCAAGATTATTCTGACAGACATGGGATATGAAATTACTTCAATCGCTTCCACTGGCGAGGAAGCCATGCACAAGACTGCGGAAATGCATCTGGATCTCGTGCTTATGGATATTGTGATTAAAGGGGATATGGATGGTATTGAAGCAGCTGCTCGAATACGGGAACATTCCGAGATACCGATAATCTACGTTAGTGCTTATGGGGATAACGAAACACTGAACCGCGCCAGGGCCACGCAACCGGTTGGTTATATACTCAAACCCATTAGTCCTGATCAGATGCGCGTCACCATTGAAACAGGGCTGGAACTTCACATATCCCGGCAAAAACTGGATAAGGCTCAAAGAGATTATTGTTTTAAGCTTGAGGAAGAGGTGAAAAAACGTACCGATGATCTGCACAATACAAATGCAGAACTTGCGCGTGCAAATCGTCTGAAAGATGAATTCCTGGCAAACATGAGCCATGAACTCCGCACACCGCTTACATCAATCCTGGGCGTGTCCGAAGTTCTTATTGAACAGGTTTACGGCCCTCTCAATGAAAAACAGGTAAAATCACTTCAAAACGTTGAAAAAAGCGGTCAGCACCTTCTTAACCTGATTAACGACATACTGGACCTTTCAAAAATCCAAGCAGATAAAATGGAATTGCAGATCAATGAGTTTGCCGTGGAAGATCTGTGCCAGGCAAGCCTGCAAATAGTAAAACAGGCAGCTCAAATGAAAAAACAGAAACTTAACATAAGCATTGACATCAGATTAAAGCATATGCGGGCTGACATAATGCGTATAAAGCAAATACTTGTTAATCTTTTAATAAATGCAGTTAAATTCACGCCTGATGGCGGAAAGATAGGTCTTGAAGCTAATTGTGAACCGGATCGGAATATAGTCGAATTTTCAGTCTGGGATACGGGCAGGGGTATTTCAAAAAAAAATATGAAAAAGCTGTTTAAACCTTTTGTTCAGTTAGACGGCAGTTTCACACGGGAACATGATGGCAGCGGCCTGGGGCTGGCCCTTGTGTACAAACTGACTGAGATGCACGGCGGCAGTGTAAACGTTGAAAGTGAGGAGGGCAGATACAGCCGGTTTGCTGTCAGGCTGCCCTGGCAGCCTGACAAAGAGCTTCAAGGTT
The DNA here is from genome assembly GCA_030377945.1 of Desulfobacterales bacterium HSG17. The sequence goes on from JAUCGD010000012.1 coordinate 26,762, forward strand.
TTGAAAACTCTGGAGATCTGAAAAGCAATGCATCTTCAAATATTGAGAATGGCTGCAATGTATAAAGGAGGAAAAATGATTAAAAATTCAAAACTGCTGATTGTTGATGACGTGCCGGAAATTCTGCATACTTTTGAGAGGTTATTAAAATTGGAAATGGATGTTGAAATTATAATAGCAGCCAGCGGCAAAGAGGCAATGAAAACCTTTTTGCATCATGACTTTGCCCTTATAATCCTGGATGTTAAAATGCCGGAAATGAGCGGCTTTGAGCTGGCAGAAATATTGCGCAGCAATGATGATACAAAACATATTCCCATTATTTTTGTAACGGGAATTTATAAGGAAGATGATTTCATATTCAAAGGGTATAAAACAGGAGCTGTCGATTATTTGATAAAACCTTTCAATACAGAGCATCTTATAAGTAAAGTAAGAGTTTTTGTTCAACTTGACCAGCGAAAAAAAGAGATTGAAGAAAAGAACAGACAGTTAGTGATGGAAATCACCGCACGCAAACAGCTTGAAATTGAGATGACCGAGTACAGGGAAAACCTGGAAAAGCTTGTTAAAGAACGAACCGGTGATCTGCACATTACAAATGCCGAACTGACCCGTGCCAATCGCCTCAAAGATGAATTCCTGGCAAACATGAGCCATGAACTCCGAACCCCCCTTACAGCCATCCTGGGAATGTCCGAAGCCCTTGTTGAACAGGTTTACGGCTCCCTCAATGAAAAACAGCTAAAATCACTCCGGCGCGTTGAAAGCAGCGGGCAGCATCTCCTTAACCTGATTAACGACATCCTTGATCTGTCAAAAATTGAAGCAGGTAAAATAGACCTGGAAATTATTCGGGTTTTTGTGGACGAGGTATGCCAGGCAAGCATGCAAATTGTACGAGACGCTGCTCAAAAGAAGAATCAAAAACTCTTTCTCAGCATTGACAGCAGATTAAAGTTTATACAGGCTGATATGCTGCGTCTAAAGCAGATACTTGTTAACCTTTTGATGAATGCCGTTAAATTCACGCCTGAACGCGGAAAAATCAGTCTTAAAGTAAATTGCAAGCCAGAGCAGAACATAGTTGAATTTGCAGTCCGTGATACAGGTATAGGTATTTCCGATGAAGATATTAATAAACTGTTTCAGCCATTTGTACAATTAGACGGCAGTTTCACACGAGAACGCGATGGTACCGGTTTGGGGCTGTCCCTGGTATATAAACTGGTTGATTTGCACGGCGGCAGTGTAAATGTTGAAAGTGAAACAGGCATATACACCCGCTTTGCAGTTATGCTGCCCTGGTCTCCTGATACAGACCTCCAAGCTCTGAAAAACCATTTGCCCAGGGTTATGAAAACAATGAAGACACCCGACTAAACCCCATAGGGGCAACATATTTGTAGCAAAACGAAACAAAAACCAATTAAGCCCCATAGGGGCGCCATATTTGTAGATAATACGGAGGAGGATAAAATGGCAAATTCATACATACAAATCTATCTGCATTACGTATTTGCCGTGCAAGGCAGGCAAAATTTAATTCACGAAAACAACCATGAAGGGGAAATAAAATCTAATTCATCCCGATTCATCAATAAAAAACAATGGATCATGGGAAAATTTCAATGGCAAAAAGGTTATGGGGCTTGATCTGTGGTTGTGGGTGTTTTGCTACAAATATATCGGCCCGATGGGGCTTGGAAGGTGAAAATACTGTGAAAAATAATACAAAAAACAAATATGTTGAAGAAGATATTTCCAAATTGCGCAAAAAAGCTGAAAAAATTTTTCTGGAACAGCAGGATGATTATCCTGATCCTGAAAAATTATCACCCGCCAAAACAAAAAGTCTTATCAATGAACTGAGAATCCGGCAGATTGAACTGGAAATACAGAATAAGGAACTGCGTCAGGAACGCAGCTTTGATAAGAAAGATGGCAGAGAATCCGACAGTTTTCAGGCTGAGGAACGATACCGCACTTTTTTTGAAAACATACTCAGCGGCATAGCAGTATATGAGCCGGATGGTGAAGGAAATGATTTTATTATCAAAGATATGAACAAGCTCGGTGAAAAACTGTCCAAAGTCAGGCGCAGGGATATTATCGGCAGAAAACTCACCGCAATTTTTCCAGGGATCAAAGAGTTCGGACTACTTGAGGTGTTGCAGCGGGTAAATATAACCGGGAAACCGGAATTTGCTGAAGCCGGCATCTATGAAGATGATAAACATTCTCCTACCTGGTATGAAAACTCGGTGTTCAAGCTGCCTGCCGGAGAAATAGCTGCTGTTTACAATGATGTTTCAAAACGTATGAATGACGCAAATGTCCTCAGGGAATCAGAAAAGAAATACAAATCCCTTTTTGAAAATTCCTTGATGTCAGTTATTCAGGCCAGTGTTGACGGCAGAATAATTCTGGCAAATCAGAAAGGTGCCGAGTTATTCGGTTATAAAAATGTTAATGAATTTGTTAATGAATTTGATCCATCAAAAGCATATATCGGAAAACAAAGAGCTGACATGCTTGCACAGCTCAAACAGGAAGGTTTTTTTACAAACAGGGAACAGCAGTTTTTAAGCAAAAACGGCACTTCATTCTGGATGCTGCATTCTTCATGCCTGGACAGGGAATCAGGTATAATAACAAGTGTCGGATTGGATATTACAGCCTGGAAAAAAACTGAAAAAGAGAGAGAACGTCTGCACAATATAATAGAAAAATCATCATTTTTTATTAGTTGGGCAGATGTAGAAAAAAATATAAAATATATTAACCGGGCCGGCCGTAAAATGGCAGGCATTGCAGAAGAAGATGATTTAACCTGCCAAATTATAGAGAATTTTCATACGAAAAAAGGATTCTCTGTAACCCAAAACACAGGTATTCCCCATGCTATTGAAAAGGGTTTCTGGGAAGGTGAGTCAGAGCTTTTATCACATGACGGCCGAATAATACCTGTTTCTCAAACTATTATATCCCATTATGATGAAGATGGGAATATAGAGTATATAGCAACTATTATCCAGGATATTAACAACATTAAAAAAAAGGAGCAGGAATTAAAGGATGCTGCCGCTGAACTGTTCAAACACAAACAAAGCCTGGAAAGAACAGTAAAACATCGTACCGCAGATATTCGCATTACAAATGCCAAACTTAAGCGAGCCAATCGCCTGAAAGATGAATTCCTTGCAAATATGAGCCATGAACTGCGCACACCCCTTACATCCATATTAGGCATGTCTGAAGCCCTTCTTGAGCAGGTTTACGGCCCTGTTAATGAAAAACAGATAAAATCACTCAGGCGGGTTAAAAGCAGCGGAAATCACCTTCTTAACCTGATTAACGACATCCTGGATCTGTCAAAAATTGAAGCAGGTAAAATGGAGCTGAATATTACGCAGGTTTCTGTTCATGAAATATGCCGGGCAAGCCTTCAAATGGTAAAAGAAACTGCTCAAAAGAAAAATCAGAAACTCACTTTGAGCATTGATATCGGATTGAAGTATATATATGCTGACATACTGCGATTAAAGCAGATATTGGTAAATCTCTTAATGAATGCTGTTAAATTCACACCTGAACACGGAAAAATCGGTTTTGAAGTAAATTGTAAACCAGAACTGGAAATAGTGGAATTTGCAGTATGGGATACAGGCATTGGCATTTCCGAAAAGGATATGAAAAAACTGTTTAAACCTTTTGTACAATTGGATGGAAGTTTGACACGGAAAAATGATGGAACAGGACTGGGCCTTGCTCTTGTGTTTAAACTGGCTGATCTGCATGGCGGAAGTGTAAAAGTTGAAAGTGAAGAAGATAAATGCTCCAGATTTTCTCTAATGCTGCCCTGGCATCCTGACATAAATCTCCCTGGTATTGAATATCAGAAAGATAAAGAGACGAATAAAAACAAACAAACTCAAGAAAAATATGGAAATGCTGCAAAACATGCAAAAATACTGATGGCAGATGACAATATTTCCAACATTAAAACAATAACAGATTACCTGGAAGCAAAATCATATGATGTAATGCTTGCCCATGACGGCTCCGAAGCTGTAAAACTGGCAATAAAAGAAAAGCCGGATTTAATTCTAATGGACATCCAGATGCCGGTCATGGACGGCCTGGAAGCAATAAGAGAGATCAGGAAATGGGAAGAAACAGGGAATATCCAAATCAAAATCCCCATTATTGCCCTGACAGCTCTTGCCATGTCAGGTGACCGTGAACAATGCCTTGAAGCAGGCGCGAATGAATACATGAGCAAACCGGTCAGGTTGAAAGATTTGATTGAAATGATTGATAAATTGCAGGTAACCGCCAGCAGCAAAAACCCAGAGGAAAAGAACCCAATAAAGCCCCATCGGGGCGGCATATTTGTAGAAAATGACAAAAAAACCAATAAAGCCCCATCGGGGCGGCATATTTGTAGCAAAACCGGCAAAAGCATGATTTCAGGTTTATGAAAGGATAAACAAAATGAAAACAACACTTAGAACTAAATTTCTGATACCAACGATTATTCTCGTGGTACTTGGTATTATTATATCATCAATTGCCACCCATGTAATTTCGGAAAATGCTATTCAAGGTGTTATAAAGTCGCAATTGCTCCATACTGCTGATTCTGCACAGCAGCATCTTGAATCATGGATTAAAATCAATAAAATGAGAATACGTCACTGGAGTGAAGAGGACTATTTCAAAATATCGGTTCGAGACACTTTTATGGGTAAATCGTCCCGCAAAGCAGCTAATCTTTTTCTTAAAAAGAAAAAACAGAGAAGCCCGTTTTTTGAATCTGTTAACCTGTTGAACAAAAAAGGAGAGATTGTTGCTTCATCGGATTTTGAAGAAACAGGAAACAGGAATTATCTTGAAAATCAATTTTTCAGGGCATCCATTCAAGGCAGGGATTATATTTCTGAGATTCATAAACATCCATTATCTGGAAAACCGCTTTTGTTTGTTTCATCCCCGGTTTATGCTGATGATGAGATTAAAGGTGTTTTGTTCGGTATTGCGAATATGGATTATTTCACCGGGAAGTATATCCGGCCCATAAAAGTGGGTGAAAAAGGCCATGTATATATAACCGACTCCAGTGGCATTATTATAGCACATTCGGATGAGACTAAATATCTTTCTGGTGAGACAAGATGTGAGCGTTTTGATAAGGTAAACACGAAATCAAAAGACATCATAATTCATTATTTCAGGGGAAAAAAAGAAATATTTGCCTTCAGGAATGAGACTATAACAGGTTCCGTGATAATTGCAGTTGCAACAATTGATGATATCATGCTGCCTGTTACTGTGATCGCAAAATGGAACCTGCTGATTGCTGTTTTATTCATCGGCTTTTTTATCATTATAATAACCCTGGTTGTAAATTCCATTGTAAAACCGATAAGTGAATTGAAAAAAGGATCGAAAATCGTAGGTGACGGAAATCTTGATTATAAAATTGAAGTACTGACACAGGATGAAATAGGAGAACTGGCCCTTGAATTTAATGAAATGCTAAAAAAACTCAAACTGGCCCTGTCAGATTTAAAAGAAAGCCAGACCAGGTCTTATGCGCTGCTCAAAGGCGTGCCTGTCTCAACTGTTGTCTGGCGCAAGAAGGGAAATAATTTTATACTTGAGGATTACAATGATGCTGCATTAAGCTTAACAAATGGAAATATTGAAAAATTTAAAGGCATTAAAGCAAGTAAAATGCTTTCGCACAGACCGGAAATGTTTGAGCATATATCCAGGTGCTTTGCAGAAAAAGAATCCTTAAACCTGGAAACACTTTATGAAATGAAAACAACAGGTGAAAACAAGTATTTTTCCTTCAAATTTGCTTTTGTTCCTCCTGACTTTGTTCTGGTTCATTCTGATGATATTACTAAACAAAAAGAGTTGGAGAAAATCCTTGAAAAAGAACGTATGTCCCTTGCCCAAAAAGTTGAAGAGCGAACCAGGGAGTTGACCCTTGCAAATGCCGAACTTGAGCGGGCATCCCGCCTTAAAGACGAATTCCTTGCCAATATGAGCCATGAACTGCGTACCCCGCTAAATTCCATACTGGGCATGTCCGAGGCCCTTCAGGAAGAGATATACGGCCCAATGAACAAGCAGCAGCTTAACTCCCTGTACACTGTTGAAAAAAGCGGGCGGCACCTGCTTCAACTGATAAGCGATATCCTGGATCTGTCCAAAATCGAAGCAGGAAAAATTGAATTTCAAATTTCAGAAGTTTGTGTTGAAACAATAATCCGGGACAGCCTGAATATGATAAAACAAATAGGGATAAAAAAGAATATCAGGATTAACTCGGTTATTGATACTTGTGTAACAATTATAAAGGCTGATAATCTGCGTCTGAAACAGATACTTGTCAACCTTCTTATTAATGCTGTAAAATTCACTCCAGGAGGCGGTTCTGTGGGATTGGAAGTTATGGGTGAGCCTGAGAAGAATTCTGTGCAATTTATTGTATGGGATACAGGTATCGGTATTGCGGAAAAAGATATAGAATTACTTTTTAAGCCATTTACACAATTAGATGCAGGTCTTTCAAGGAAAAATGAAGGGACAGGGCTGGGCCTGTCCCTTGTTGCCAGGCTGGCGGAAATGCACGGGGGCGGGGTATCTGTTAAAAGCAGGAAAGATAAAGGCAGCCGGTTTACGGTAACCCTGCCCTGGGATTTCAGTGAACAGTTAACAGTTAGCAGTAAGCAGGGGGGCGAGGTTATCATGGCCGGGGGAAAAGATGAAAGAATATCAAATCCTGAGCAAAATTTACCGGTTACGCTTTTGCTGGCAGAAGACAACATGACCAATTCTGAAACCCTTTCCGATTATCTGCAAGCCAAAGGGTATAGAGTTATTATTGCATATGAAGGAGCTGAAGCTGTTCAGAAATACAGGCAGGAGCAGCTTGATGTAATTCTCATGGACATCCAGATGCCCGGTATGGACGGATTGGAAGCAATACAACAAATACGCAGGCATGAATCTGAACTTGAAACAGACAGAACCCCGATAATCGCACTCACAGCCCTTGTAATGCCTGGAGACCGGGAAAAGTGCCTGGAAAGCGGGGCAGATGATTATATGTCAAAACCAGTGAATATGAAAATGCTAACAGAGATGATAAACAGGTATGCATGATAAAATTACCATTGTTGTAGAGACGCACGATTGTGCGTCTCTACATTGGATAAATTTAATATATAGACATTATCGGAAATAATTTTGTAGGGTGCGTTAGCGCAGCGTAACGCACCGCAACCTTATAATAACGGTGCGTTACGGCTATCGCCTAACGCACCCTACGGTGGAAATCCTTATTTCCGATAATGTCTATTGTCAATATCAAGTATTTAGGTCAGGTATTTTCATCAGAGTTAAACGCAAAATGAACAGAAAGGTCATATAATATGAATAACAGAAATAATTATCTTATTTTAATTAAGAAGGTGTTTTTAATTAAGAACATATTATTAATCCAGTTAAGTATTTTATTTTTCTGCGGAGCCTGCTTTGCACAGGAAAAACAGAACCTTCCGCTCTGGGAATTTGGATTGTTTTCAGGTGCTGCAAGAATTCCCCATTACCGGGGTTCTGATGAATACAATATCTATGCCCTGCCCCTTCCTTATTTTATATACAGGGGTGAGTTTATCCGGGCAGGCAGGGATGGGGTAAAAGGAATTTTTTATAAAAACAATTATATTGAAACCAATATCTCTCTTTCAGGAAACCCGCCTGTTGACGGTGATAATGATGCCAGGAAAGGGATGCCTGATCTGGATGCTTTATTTGAATTCGGGCCTGCAATAAAATGGTTTTTTATGGGAAAAGACCAATATGATAACCTGTATCTTGAATCTAGTTTAAGAGCAGCATCTTCACTGGGATTTGATGGGGGGCTTGATTTAAAATACCAGGGATTGCGCGGAGGAATAAATCTAATATATAATAATAAGGAATTGTTTAAACAGATAAAATTAAGATTTGGAGTAAATGCAGGTGTTGATTTTACAGACAGCCGCCTTAACGCTTATTTTTATGATGTTGAACAGGAATATACTAACTCTGAAAGAAATTATTATGAATCGGATTCAGGTTATGCTGGTTTTTCCCTTTCAGGATTTTTGCAGAAAACCTTGACCAAAAGCCTTTCTTTAGGCGGGTATGTGAGATTGGACAATATTAACGGGGCAGTATTTGAAGACAGCTCCCTGGTCAGGGATAAGAATAATTTTGTTGTGGGATGTGCCCTGACCTGGAAAATTTTTGAATCCAAACGCAGGGTAATGTCAGAAGAGGATGAAAATTATTAAAACAACGTAAATTAAAGGGAAAGGAGAAAAAAATGGCTGATATGTTTGCAGATTTTAAAAAAGGATTAGCAGAAAAACAAACACCCCAGGACCAGCCCGGTTCCGGCCCTGCACCCTCTCCACAGGGCAGTTCTGAAAAAAATTATGAATATCTCCACAGGGGAGCATTTACCATGCTCAAGGTCAAACTCAATGCTGGAGAAAAAATCAAAGCAGAAGCTGATGCAATGGTGGCCATGAGTCCAAATGTCAGTGTTGAAGGCAAAATGGAAGGAGGATTACTGGGAGGTTTTGGCAGAATGCTTACAGGTGAAAAATTCTTTTTCCAGACTCTCCATGCCCAGCAGGGACCTGGAGATGTTTATCTTTCCCCGGCAATTCCCGGAGATATTATGGAAATAGAAATGGACGGCATTACCTCCTATACTCTTCAAAAAGACGGTTTTTTTGCCGGTTCTGAAGGTCTGACCGTTTCTACTAAAATGCAAAATCTGGGCAAAGGGCTATTTTCAGGGGAAGGCTTTTTTGTTATTAATGTCAGCGGCAAGGGGACCCTTTTTGTGAGTTCCTACGGTTCCATTCATCCTATGGACCTGGCAGCAGGTGAAGAGATTATTATTGACAACTGCCACCTGGTGGCCTGGCCGGAAAACATGCAGTATAATATTGAAAAAGCCTCGGCAGGCTGGATTTCTTCCTTTACATCAGGTGAAGGCATGGTCTGCCGGTTTCGGGGGCCTGGACGTGTGCTGATTCAAACACGCAATCCAAGGGGATTTGGTTCTTGGATTCGGCAATTTATGCCTGTGAAATGATATTTTAAACCACGAATGACACGAATGACACGAATTAAATACTAATATAATATTCGTGTCATTCGTGTTATTCGTGGTAAAACAAAAAAAATGCAGGTATTAACATGGATTACCTCCACCATTACAAAGCCAGTGCATTTGAGCAGAACAACCGTTTTTTCGGGGAGATTGCTCTTGATAAAAATACCCTGTATTTCAAATCAGGAAATACTAGAGTAAACTTTCCCTTAAAAAACCTCATGATAAGGGCAGGCGGGGCCAATGACAAAATGATTTTCTTAACCCATGCCAATTATCCAGGGTGGACTGTCTGCACCACAGATCATGAACTGCTCAAAGATTCATATTTAAACTCCCATACCCAAATTGCAGAACAGACAGCAAAGATTCAACAGGGGAAAACACGGACTTTTATGATCCTTGCTTTTATTCTTGTCCTGTGTGCTGCATCCCTGTATGCTCTTTTTGCTTTAAAAGAACCCCTGGTAACAGCATTAGCCAAACGTATTCCCCCTTCCTGGGAGCAAAAACTGGGAGATGCTGCATTTTTGCAGATAAAAGCGGAAAAGGGATTTGTTGAAAATGACCAGGCAGGGCAAGCCCTAAAAAAAATAATTGAACCCCTTTTCAGCAAAATCCCCCAGGAACGCTATGGCTTTAAAGTGCATATTGCAAGAGATCCAGCTGTTAATGCCTTTGCCCTTCCGGGCGGGATCATAGTATTAAACACTGGCATGATTACTTCGGCTGCAACTCCTGAAGAAATTGCAGGAGTGCTTGCCCATGAAGCAGCCCATGTTACCTTGCAGCACGGAACAAGACAGCTTATTGCATCTGTGGGAATTTTTGCACTTATCCAGGCATTTTTCGGAGATGTCACAGGTCTGGCAGCAATTCTTGTTGATAACAGCGCATTATTGCTGACCCGCAAATATTCCAGGGATTATGAACAGGAAGCAGATGACATTGGATGGTCATACCTGGAAAATGCCAATATCAATCCCCAGGGCATGATTGATTTTTTCAAGCTTCTTTTAAAAAAACAAAATGAAAACAAGGCAGAAAAAGCCATATCCAAAATAGGAGATTCCCTGAATTTTTTAAGCACCCATCCAACAACAACACACCGAATTGAATATCTGCAAAACCTGCTGGAAAAAACAGATAAAAACCGTGAATATATGCAGTTTGATCTGGATTTTAAAGAATTTCAGGATTTGACAGGCTGAACGGGAAAAAATAGCTATAATCCGTAACAATAGACCGGAAGCTGTAATGATGAGCATTGATGAATATGAACGTATTTACGAAGCCTTTGAATTATTGGAACATTTAGATACTTATAAAACAATAAAAGAGCGAGAGCAGACACCGGTTAATGAATATATGTCCCATGAAGATATATTGCAGAAACTTAAGGAAAATCAAGAATGAGTTACAAGATAAAATATCATCCTCAAGTTTATGCAGATTTGAAAGCTTTGGACAAGAGTGTTCTTTTAGCTCGTTCCCAAGCTCCTGACTTCGGCGTGAGCTCAGTCGAACGATTGGGAACGCACGATAGCAAGCTCTGCTTGCTATTATAGGAAGCGGAGCTTCCAAGACCTCGTTCCCAAACTGGAGTTTGGGAACGAGCAGCCTATAAATGAAAAACTTTTAAATGTATTATAAGGAACAATAATGCAGGCAAAAACAAATGTAATAGCTCCAGGGGCAAGAGTGGTTATTCGGGATGCTGAGTGGCTGGTTCGCAAGGTTTTACCCACATCTACGGGCGGGCTTTCACTTACTGTCACTGGAATATCAGAACTGGTAAAAGACAGGGAAGCCATATTTCTTGATGAGATTGACAAGGATATCCAGGTGCTTGATCCGGCAGATACAAAGCTGGTTGCAGACAGGTCTCCTTCCTATCAAAAATCCCTGCTCTATATGGAATGTCTTTTGCGGCAGGCTCCCCCGACTGATGAAAATCTTTATTCAGGCCATCTGGCAGCAATGGATCTTGTATCTTACCAGCTTGAGCCAGCTATCCAGGCTCTTGAGCAGCCCCGCCAGCGCATTCTTATTGCAGATGCGGTCGGGCTTGGCAAGACCCTGGCCTGCGGCATCCTGGTCAGTGATCTTATCAGGCGGGGACGGGGCAGGCGTATCCTGGTTCTGGCTGTTAAAAGTATGCTTACCCAGTTTCAAAAAGAAATGTGGAGCAGATTCACCATTCCCCTTGTGCGCCTTGATTCAACCGGCATTCAGCGTGTTCGTTCCCGTATTCCCACTAAACACAACCCTTTTTATTATTTTGACAGGGCAATTATTTCCATTGATACCCTGAAACAGGATACAGAATACCGCACATACCTGGAAAATGCTTTTTGGGATATTATTGTAATTGATGAAGCCCATAATGTTGCACAGCGGGGAAAAGGTTCATCCCAGAGAGCAAAACTGGCAAAACTCCTGTCATCCAGATCAGACACCCTTATAATGCTGTCTGCAACTCCCCATGACGGCAGAGCCAGGAGCTTTGCCAGTCTGATGAACATGCTTGATCCTACTGCTATTGCCAACCCTGATGAATACAGCCCTGAAGATATAAAAGGGCTTTTTATCCGCAGATTTAAAAAAGACATCCAGGCTCAGGTGCAGAATGCCTTTAAAAAAAGAAAGATTTCCAAAGCCTATTGCAAAGCTGATGATACAGAGGAAAAAGCTTTTGAAATTCTGGCAGGTCTGGAATTTAAAAAAGGAAATCAGCGCAGAGGAGCAGGCCAATTATTTAAAACAACTCTTGAAAAAGCTTTGTTTTCAAGCCCTGCTGCATGTCTGATAAGCATAAAAAACCGGGTAGCCCGCCTGAAAAAAGATGAAAATAATGACTCGGATATTGCCGTACTTGAGGCTTTTGCTGCCTGTCTTGAACTTATCACCCCTGATAAATTTTCAAAATATCAAAAACTCCTGTCAGTTATCCAGGATAAGAAAAACGGTTTTGGATGGACTGGAAAAGTCTGCAATGAACGCATGGTTATTTTTACGGAACGAATTGAAACCCTGCACTTTCTTTATGAAAATTTAGCCAGAGACCTTAAATTAAAAGACCATAAATATAAAAACAGTCAAATTGAAATACTTCACGGAGGCATGTCTGATGTGGATCAGCAGAAAATTGTTGAGGATTTTGGCAAGGAAGAAGCTCCTGTCAGGCTTTTGATTGCTTCTGACGTGGCTTCAGAAGGCATAAACCTTCACTACCTGAGCCACCATCTTATCCATTTTGACATTCCCTGGTCTCTTATGGTTTTCCAGCAGAGAAACGGCAGGATTGACCGTTACGGCCAGGAAAAAACTCCGTACATTCTTTACCTGTTGAATCAAAGCACCAATGAAAAAATCAGGGGAGATATGCGTATCCTGGAACTTCTTATTAAAAAAGACGAGGAAGCAGTTAAAAATATCGGGGACCCTTCGGCACTTATGGGAGTCTATGATATTGACGAAGAAGAAAAAATAACAGCAAATGCCATTGAAAAGAGAAAAAGCGAAATAGAATTTGAAAAAAGCCTGGATAAAACAGGCACAAAAGGTTTTAATCCTTTTGAAATAATTATGAAAGGTGCATCTCCTGCCAAAGACCCAAAAGATAAAATAAAAACAATGGCTTCCCTGTACACAGATGATTTCCAATATCTTAAAGCTGCTGTTCATTTTTTAAGTCAGACAGAAATGCTTCAATCTGAGTTTACAGATGATAATCAGGAAGTTACCCTGACCGCAACAGATGATTTAAAGCAGAGTCTTAAATATATTTTTCCAAAAGAAGCATGGCCCAAAGATGATGTTTTTGTGCTTTCCCCGGATACAGAAACAATACAAAAAGAAATTAAGCAAAGCCGCAAAAATGAAAATGCCTGGCCCCAAATTCACTATCTCTGGCAGCATCACCCTGTTTTTGAATGGATAAATAACAAGGTTGCTGCCGGATTTGCCCGGCATGAAGCACCTGTGTTATCACTGCAAAATGCAATACCTGCCAGGGAAACCGTGTTTATCATTGCCGGACTCATCCCCAACCTTAAAAGCCATCCCCTTGTCCATCAATGGTTTGGAATAAGGTTCAAGGATGAAAAATTTTTGAAAATCGAAACATTTGAAGAAATTTTGGCAGCAACAGGGCTTGGCAGGACAATTTTTCCAAACCCGGAAACAGAGGTTAAAACTGATTCTATCCAAAAGCTTATTCCGTCGGCTGTTAAACATGCAAGGCAATATATGAGCGCACTGAGAAAAGATTTTGAAAACAGGATAAATATAAAACTTGACCTGCATCTCAATGCACTGGAAGGTCTCAAGAAAAAGCACCATGAACAGATTGAAACGTTTTATACAGGAAAAAAGCAAATCAGCCAAAAAGAACAGGAAAAAAGGGAAATTGACCGCACCTTTGACGAGTTTATGAAATGGGTTGAAGAGACCATGACAACTGAGGATAAACCTTTTATACAGGTTGTGGCTGTTTTAGTTTTTTAACCACGAATAACACGAATAACACGAATGATAAAAAAAAGGTTTTATTCGTGTTATTTGTGTCATTCGTGGTTTCATATTGTTTTTAACCACGAATAACACGAATAACACGAATGATAAAAAAAGGGTTTTATTCGTGTAATTTGTGTTATTCGTGGTTTCATATTGTTTTTAACCACGAATAACACGAATAACACGAATGATAAAAAATGGGTTTTATTCGTGTAATTTGTGTTATTCGTGGTTCCATATTGTTTTTAACCACGAATAACACGAATAACACGAATGATAAAAAATGGGTTTTATTCGTGTAATTTGTGTTATTCGTGGTTCCATATTGTTTTTAACCACGAATAACACGAATAACACGAATGATAAAAAAAAGGTTTTATTCGTGTAATTTGTGTAATTCGTGGTTCCATATTGTTTTTAACCACGAATAACACGAATAACACGAATG
>JAUCGD010000825.1 GCA_030377945.1 Desulfobacterales bacterium HSG17
CTTACCACCTTGGTGCCCATTTGGGTCTGCCTGTGGTTACAGGTATTGTGAGTTTTTCATTAAATGATGACACAGCAATTGTTCAACGGGAGATTGATGGAGGAGTAAAAGAGACACTTTCGGTCAAAACACCCTGTGTCCTTGGAGCAACCAAGGGATTAAATGAACCAAGATTCCCGAAACTGCCAAACATTCTTAAAGCAAAGAAAAAAGAGATTAAAGAGATTGATATTTCAACCCTGGAAATTGTTGATAATGCAACATACCGGATCAAACATCTTGAACCGGTTCAGGAAAGATCCAATGCAAAAATACTTGAGGGATCGACTGAAGAAATAGTTACATCACTGGTGAAAATTTTAAAAGAAGAAGAAAAGGTTATCTAAGGAGAAATCATGTCTAACATAGGTGTATTTATAGAAACATCAGATCAAAAAATAAAACCAAGTGTCCCAGGTGTTATTGCAGCTGCTGCGCTGGGTGGAGAAGTTGTTGGGTTGGTTCTGGATGGTCATGCCGAAATCTATAAAGAAGAATTAGGAGAGTACGGTGTAACACAACTGGTAAATCTTACTGCCAGCGACATTACTTTTTCAGATCGCCCTGAAGCAGCAGGAGAAGCTCTGGCCCAGGGAGTAAGAGATTTTGAAATATCAGCTCTGTTAGGAGTCAGCAGTCCTACTGGTAACGATCTTTTGGCACGGGCTGCCGTTGCTTTGAAAGCCCCAGTGGCTCTGGACTGTACTGATGTTAATTTCACAGATAACTGTGTAAAAAAATCTCATTTTTCAGGTAAGGCCATTGCTACGCTGGAAATGACAGGAGATCTGTTTGTGTGTGGTATAAGACCTAACAGTTTTGAACCTGTAATAAAATCCAATGCCTGTACTGTGACTGATCACCCTGTGACCATAGAAAATAATGACAGTATCACTGTCACTGACGTAGATACATCTGGTTCTGGTCAAAAAGATCTTACAGAGGCCAATGTGATTATCTCTGGCGGTCGTCCCATGGGATCTGCTGATAATTTTAAAATTTTGCACGACTGTGCAAAAAAACTTGATGCAGTTGTCGGTGCATCAAGAGCAGCTGTAGATGCAGGATATGTCCCTCATTCCATGCAGGTGGGACAAACCGGTAAAATAGTTAACCCCAAACTTTATATTGGATGCGGTCTTTCAGGATCCGTTCAGCATTTTGCAGGTATGAAAACGTCCAAGGTTATTGTGGCCATCAATACTGACAAAGATGCCCCAATATTCACCAAGTCAGATTACGGCATCATTGGTGATTTGTTTGAGGTGGTGCCTGCTTTGA
>JAUCGD010000826.1 GCA_030377945.1 Desulfobacterales bacterium HSG17
GTTTTTCCAATTTGATCAGGATCTACTCCGTGAGCCTGAGCAGCTTCTTCAACAGTGGCTGTGGAATTTTCTAAAACCATAACACGTTGTTCCATATTGTGTTCTGAGAAGTACTCAATTACCGCTTCTAATGACATTTTCCGACCTTATTATTTTTTTTAAATCTCATGGTATGTTACTTACAAATTTGTGGTTGATGCATTGATTCTATCATATGCCTTTAAAAATTTGGTAAACCGTTGATGTGCATATGGGATAAAGCGAATTTTCTGGATCGGCTCAACGGCAAGTGGCAAAGCTGCCATGGCGTATTTGTAGTCAGACATCATCAGCATGATCTTTGTATCTTGCAGCAGTTTTTTGAACTCTTTTTCTCTTGCTTCTTGGGTATCAAAATTTATGTTGTCCAAATAATAATTGATTAACATACCAAACTCATGGTCACCAAATTTTGGTTCCGCAATTTTAAAATAAGGATAGTTCGGTTGCTGATGGCGCATCACTGTTTCTGCAAAAAGGTTAGAAAAATCATACGCCTTATTGTTGAGACAGGAAAACTCAAAATCAAGCAGCTTAATCTCTCCAGTGTCAAGTTTCATGATATTTCCGTGATAGGTATGCTTTGATATCATTCATTTTCAAATGCTTTAAAATAATCTCTAACCGTAATACTTCGTTTCAGCTTGTTGATGGGCAATTTGAGAATCCATCACAATTTTTGAAATATCATCAGATTTTTTACCACAAAATTCATAACCTTCAATAAATCCATTTGATGTTTGTATAACTCTAACGAGATTTACAATTCCAGTAATAGTATATATAAATTGATTTTTCTTATTTACACAATTCAAATGAATTTTTCCCTCTACATTAAGCTTTTTATTTAAAAAATCCTTATCCCATTTATAATCGTTTGATAAGAAACCAACGCCGTTAATACTAAGATCTTGTAAAATAAATGATTCTGAAACAAATCGTTCTTTATCACAGGTTTCAATCTTTCCGTTAATATCAAATAATATGCTGGGGTTTTCTCTAAAACACCTTCTTAGGTTAATTAAAACAATCTCTGGCTTATATTGCATGTAAAAGAAATTTGACTCTGCATGAAGTACCTTCCCAAACAATGAAATTCTTTCCTTTTTTAAATACAAGACGCTAATATTTATATTTTGGCCTTTGCGAACTCTTGCCGAACTAGGTTGGTACATCACCAACAAATTTTTCAAATAATCAACTTTTTTTATTCTAACTCTATCGGTAGATTGATTATCCATATCGTAATTCACTGCTAAATCCACATGTGAATTTAATTT
>JAUCGD010000827.1 GCA_030377945.1 Desulfobacterales bacterium HSG17
ATTATTTCACTATAAACAATTATATATTCCTTCATTTTCACTCAGCCTGGCAGCAGCATACTTAGATGTTCCCATATCCCAGATAAGAGTCAAAAACAACTCTGTTGAACTGGCTGATACTGTGTCCATCCCTGTTACTCAAGGTTCAAACCTGCTTGTCAGCTTTAAAAAAGGTGAAAGACCTTTTCAAAACTTTTCTTTTAATGATGTGATTAAAAATAAAATCCCGGAAGATGCCTTTCAAAGTGCATTTAAAAATAAGCTTGTAATAATCACACCTTCGGCAGCAGGCATAGATAATGCTGTCAGCACTCCTGTTTCTCCTGAAATGAGCATGGGCATACTTACAGCCAATACTATCTGGACCATGCTTAACAGCCATTTTATTATAAAACCTTCCTGGAATAAATATGCAACAATTGTAATAATCCTGATTATCGGTGTGCTTATATCTTTTGTATTGCCACGATTAAAGGCTGTCTTGTCAGGCCTGGTATTTATCTCGGTTATGTGTGTCCTGGTTGGTGGCTCAATCTATGTTTTTAAAGCAAACAGTCTGTGGATACAGATAACCTATCCTTTTTTACAGCTTTTATCCGGTTATATCGGGGTTGTCACCATCAATTTTTTTGTTACTGAGGCTGGTAAGGAAAAAGTGGAAGGAGAATCTGCTGAAACCAACAGGATGCTGGGCCTTTCATTTCAGAGCCAGGGTATGCTGGATATGGCTTTTGATAAATTCCGCAAGGTTACTGTTGATGATGAAACAAAAGACCTGTTGTATAACCTGGCCCTGGATTATGAACGCAAACGCCAGTATAACAAGGCTGCCTCTGTTTATGAATATATTGAACAGCATGATGCGGAATTTAAAGATGTAACAGAAAAAAAGAATAAACTTCTCAAGGCCAGCGAAACTATGGCTTTTGGAGCAGATAGTGTTCTTGGGGGATCATCAAGCGGAGATCCTCTTTTAGGGGGCGATGGTGATACAAAACCTACCCTGGGACGATATGAGATTATCAAGCAGCTGGGAAAAGGGGCTATGGGTATTGTTTATCTTGGTCAGGATCCCAGGATTAACAGGACTACTGCAATAAAAACCTTTAGTTTTACAGAAGGTTTTGAGCCTGATGAAGCTGAAAAACTTAAACAAAAATTTTTCAGGGAAGCTGAAAGCGCCGGAACACTTTCCCATCCCAATATTGTAACTATTTACGATGCGGGTGATGAGCAGGATCTTGCTTATATTGCAATGGAATTTCTGGATGGAGATGATTTTCAAATATATACTAAAAAGAAAAAACTACTGCCTG
>JAUCGD010000828.1 GCA_030377945.1 Desulfobacterales bacterium HSG17
GTTGGGCTGCATCTATTATTGCAATTGAAGAAGGACTTGAACCCAATTACCAGATGGTATGCCGTGACCGTAATCGCCTGGCCATGCAGGGAGATATATTAGGTGCTTCTGCTCATGGAATAAAAAACCTGCTCTGTCTTTCCGGGGATCATCAGCAATTCGGAGATCATCCCAATGCCAAAGGAGTTTTTGATATAGACTCCACCCAGTTAATCAGGATGGTTAAAAACATGCGTGATGACGGAAAATTCCTGGGAGGCGCAAAAATTGATGAACCGCCCAAGATGTTTATCGGGGCTGCTGCCAATCCCTTTGCAGAACCCTTTGAATGGAGAGTCCACCGCCTGGCCAAAAAGATTGAAGCAGGTGCTGATTTTATCCAGACCCAGTGCATATATAATATGAAAAAGATGCGTGAGTGGGTAAAACAGGCCAATGACATGGGACTGACAGAAAAGATTGCCATCTTAGCCGGTGTTACTCCAATGAAGAGCCTTGGTATGGCACGATACATGAAAAACAGTGTTCCGGGCATGGATGTTCCTGATGATGTTATCAAACGTCTCCAGGGAGCAGGTAAAGGTAAATATGCTGAAGAAGGCATTAAAATGGCTTGTGAGCAAATAGAAGAGTTTAAAGAGATGAAAGGTGTTGCAGGGGTGCATCTTATGGCAATTGAATGGGAACATAAAGTTCCTGAAATTGCCGAACGTGCAGGTGTTCTGCCCAGACCCACCTTTGATGATGAAGAGTAAACCTTCTTTCAGATATTTCTCTCCAGGGTAATTGCATAAATAATGCAGTTGCCCTGTTTGACTTTTCAAGAAATCAATTGATTTTCACCATGCCAGTCTGCGCATAATTCTCAGCAAGTACCCTTCGTGAAGTCCAGTAAGCTCTGCGCCAGTAAGAATGGTCAATATTTGAAATTACCACCATTTTTTTGGATCCTGAAGCATGGGTAAATTTTCGGTTTCCCAGATATATTCCCACATGCCTGTCTTTTTTTGGAGAAAGGAAAAAAATCAGATCTCTGGGTTTAATCCTTTTTTTGGAAACATTAGTTCCAGTACGAACCTGTTCCTTTGTACTGCGGGGCAGGGATATGCCAAATAATTTTTTATAGACAATAACAGCAAGGCCGGAACAGTCAACTCCGCGTTTGCTGTTTCCTCCCCATTTATAGGGAACTCCCTGCCATTTTTCAAGCTCATCCCATAAAACTTCTTGAAGGGCAGTCTGCTGATTGAAATCATAAGGTTTGTAAGGAGCATATTGAAAACCGTTAGGATATCTGAGTGCTGAACTGCACCCG
>JAUCGD010000829.1 GCA_030377945.1 Desulfobacterales bacterium HSG17
GAAACACCTATGGCAGAAAGAAAGATGACATTTATAACCACAAGTATAAGCAGTATTTTTTTTTTCAAACTCATATTGTTAAACATTTATGGTTCTCCTAAAAAAATGTCCAAAAGCATTTCCAAGCATATATTGAGAAATACACCAGATATTTTTTTTATTACTGGGAAAAAAGCCCAACTTTACGATTTAATAAATCCCAGTCCTCATCAACCATAGCCTGGATTCTTGCATAATCTTCATCTGTTAAATGCTTAAACCTTCCCTGGACTTTCATATAATCTTTAACAGGTTTGTTTCCTTCATAGTTCAAGGTATATTTAACACCGTTTTCCACTTCATAAAGAGGAAAGAAGTTTGACTGAACTGCAAGTCTTGCAACCTTGACACACATTTCCGAAGGAACACGCCAGCCTGTGGGACAGCTTGCATATACATGGATAAACCGGGTTCCGCCTTTCATGTCTTTTGCTTTTTTAAACTTTTGGATCATATCGCCGGGAAATGCTATGTTTGCTGTGGCTGCATATGGTATCCTGTGAGCCGCAAGGGCTTCAACTATGTTTTTCTTCCTGGTCTGTTTCCAGCCCTGTCCCGGTGTTGTTGTAGTCCTGGTTCCCAAAGGTGTGGAAGAACTGCGCTGAACTCCGGTATTCATATATGCTTCGTTATCGTAGCACACATAGATAAAATCTTCATTTCTCTCTGCTGCTCCTGAAAGAGCCTGAAAACCAATGTCAAAGGTTCCGCCGTCTCCAGCCCATGCCACAACTGTTGTTTCAGTATCTCCCTGCATATCAAGAGCTGCACGAAGGCCGCTTGAGGCTGCTCCTGCTGTTTCAAAAGCAGTGTGCAGGATGGGCACAGCCAGGGAACTCTGGGGATAAGGCCCGGCCACAATAGCCCAGCAGCAGGCAGGAATAACCATAATGGTTTTCTTTCCAAGTGCCTGGAGTGCGAATTTCATGGCAATTGTGGCTCCGCATCCAGGACATCCCACATGGCCCGAATGCATTAAACCTGAATTCATTAGATCAGACTGTAATAAATCGTTTTGAGGAATATCAATTCCTGTCATTTGTCAAACCTCCCTAACTATTAAGCAAATCTATTAAGAATCCCTGGTTGCTGAGCCTGCCGAAGCAACCCACACACTTTCATTTTCAGGTTCAGCAGTATTTTGTGTCATATAATATATTTTTTCAAGCAGTTCAGGTGTTACATCCCTGCCTCCAAGCCCTGCTATATAGCCGAATACAGGGGGCCGGTCAGAATGATTATACATGGCTGCCCTGATCTCCTGTGCAAATAT